>JBDIVL010000006.1:0-110307 GCA_039794405.1 Candidatus Jinrextremum sp.
CAGAATGAGAAGCCCGATAGATGCCCATTTTGTCCCTGATGATCTCCAGATTTCTCTCACTATGTATGCAACTGACGCTATCACATATACAATCAACGTGATGTTTATTAAACTCATCTAATTGTTCCTCCTTTTCACAAATACATAAGGTTATGAGCTGTCAGCAATCAGCTTACCGTTCGTGGATGGATAAGTAGATGTGTTGGTGAGTAAATGAATGTAAACTCATTCACCTATCACCCATTTACTCATCCACCTATAGTCAATAATTGGGTAGAAGTTGTAAGACGACCGCTAATAGCTGATCTGGTTTAAAATTTAACGTGCATACTAAAACATTATTTTGACATAATTAGTTCCCTTAAAAAGAGGGATTTTTACCGATCAGGCAAATTTAGCTCTTAGGTAGTGTGGTGCTATTCTAATGATAAGAATTTACCAGAAAGTGGATATCCTGCAGTATATGCGTCACAGCTTCCTGTATTGCATCTTTAACTTCTGGAGAAAGTTCAGTGCCATCTGTAAAATGTTTTCCTTCAATGCCGTAGATGATAAAATAATGGGGAAGCTGCTTCAGTATTCGTGCAAGTTCGATAGCCTCGACAATACTAAAAGAGTGGGTAGAGAGGTTAATAAATTTTGGAATGGGTCGTGTATGTACGTCAAACCTGTGGAGAGTTCCTGGTCTTGCACCAGAGGAAACTGCATCTATGAGAATAACAGCATAAAAATTTTTCCAGTACTCTATTAATGCTGCACCGTCACTATTTCCTTCGAGAATAATAACATTTCTGGGTGCCTGTTTTTTCAGATGTTGAACAACATATAATCCTACTGCATCATCACTACGGTAGATATTACCAATACCGATAACTAAAATACGGGGGTTGTTTGTGTCACTAATATGAATGATTTGTGAATTCTTATGAAGCGGATTTACGGGTGGCATGGATAACCTAATTGTCTATCTTTAATTTAACACATAGGAATTTTAATGTAGGGGCAGGTTTTAAACTTGCCCCTACATGTGTTCGCCCTTGCCCTGCACGATTTAAAATGTTTCTGTTTATTTCCATTTGGGCGAACACAAGGTTCGCTCCTACGCAGGTATTACAAAAAGTCGCCAAAGGCAGCCTAATTAAATAAAATCTCATTTTATTCACGGTCTATCCTGAGTTTCAAAAAATGAGCAGAGCATGAAATACACGGGTCGTAGTTGCGTATTGCCTTCTCACAATTATGCCTAAGTTTTTCAGAGGGAAGGTCTATGTATTTAGGGATAAACTGCCAAAGATCATTTTCAATACATTTTTGATTTTGTGATGTAGGCGGAACAATCTTCGCATCAAGAATTATACCATTATCATCGATACGGTAACGATGATAGAGAATACCACGGGGCGCTTCGGTGCAACCATATCCTGTACCAGCAATTGATTGAAATTGTATGGCTGGTTTTTCTGGTTTTTCATACTGATCTATAATTCGTAAAGCTTCATCACAGGCATATACAATTTCCACAGACCGAATGATAATGCTTTTAAACGGGTTACGGCAAACAGGTGAAAGTCCGGCAAATTGTGCTGCCTCTTTTGCCAGAGGGGAAAGCCGGTCAAAATTTAAATTATACCGGGCTAGAGGACCTGCGAGGTATGCACCACGTTCTTTATGTTTTGAATGAAGTGCTGTTGAGTATGGCACCTGTTCTTCAATAAAGTGATTATCGTATTCATCTAGAGAAATATCCAATCCTTTATTTGAAACGAGTCTGCCTTCGTTAATCGGATATTCTTCCGGATGCCGAAGGGAAACAAATTCATAATCTTGATCAAAATCAGGGAAATCAAATTTGGCTGTCCAGCGTACAGTTTCCAAAGCAACGTCCCTTGCCCATTTTAACCTTTCAATAAGGGGATTCAACTCTTGCCTTGTTAGTACTTTATAAAATCCTCCCACACGTATGTTTATAGGATGTATTGATCTGCCACCCAAAAGGGTGACAATTTCATTACCTATTTTTTTTAACTGTAGTCCATTCTGGATGATATCAGGATAATCTTTTGCCATTTGGATAACATCATCATAACCAAGAAAATCAGGTGCATGGAGCATATATACGCTAAGTGCGTGGCTTTCTATCCATTCTCCACAGTAAATAAGCCTGCGTAAGGCACGAAGCTGGCCATTAACCTTAACGCCAAATGCATTTTCCATTGCATGCGATGAGCTCATGAGATAAGCGATTGGGCAAATACCACAGATGCGGGCAGTAATATCCGGTGCCTCATTGAAAGAGCGCCCACGCAAAAAAGCTTCAAAAAAACGGGGAGGTTCGAAGATTTTGAGCTTAACATCCGCAACAGTGCCTTCTTTTATTTTTATATACAAAGCACCCTCACCCTCGACACGGGTAAGGTAATCAACTTTAATCGTTTTGGTTTTAACCTTATCATTTTTCATAATAGTATCGAGTCTGGATGCAGATAAATATACGTGTTATCTGTATTTATCCATGCTAATCTGTGGCTAATTTATGTGTGGGAATTCCAATGTTCTGTTGTAGGGGCGAAGTATTTGCTGTCGAGAATATAAAGATTGTACTCAAGCTCATATCAAGCAAATGCTTCGCCCCTACTGTGGTTCACAAACAAAATTTAAATAATATGTAAGAAACTTATTTCTCGTGAGCTTCGCTTTCTTTGCGAAAAGGTTCTGCATTGCCGTAATAGGTACGGAATATCCGTACGATATCTTCTTCCTTCATTCCCAGGTGACGAAACCAATTGCTTAAAGATGCTGTATTCGGTGTTTCTTTTGGACCATAACAGCTATAACAACCCCGATTATATGTCGGGCAAAGTGCATTACATCCTGCACGGGTTACAGGTCCCATACAGGGAACACCGTGAGCGACCATCACACAAACATTTCCACGTCTTTTACATTCAATACAAACACTGTACGATGTCGAATTCGGCCTACGTCCATGCAGGAATCCAGTGATAACATCGAGAAGTTGATGTTTGTTAATGGGACAACCCTCTAACTCATAATCTACATGGACATGATGAGAAAATGGTGTTGATTTGTCAAGTGTATCAACGTATTCAGGAGAAGGATATGTCGTGGAAATAAAATCTTTTACATTTACGAAATTGCGTAACGCCTGAATACCACCCGCCGAAGCACATGCGCCGGCGGCTATTAAAAGCTTGGATTCTTTTCGGATTTTGTGAATGCGATTAACATCTTGCTGAGTAGTAACCGACCCCTCAGCAATGGAAATATCATAGGGTCCCTTTTGGGTAGCACTTGAGGCCTCCAGGAAATATGCGAGTTCAACATTATCGGTTAAAGTGAGTAACTCATCTTCGCAGTTTAAAACGGTTAATTGACAACCATCACAGGATGCAAATTTCCAGACGGCAAGTTTTGGTTTTCGTTTTTGGACCATAAGACTAAATTTCCCGTTTTCCAAAAAAGTTTTTGATACAGTCATAGCTAAAGACCGGACCATCCTTGCATACAAAGACTGGTCCAAACTGACAATGACCGCAAAAACCAACTCCACATTTCATATTACGTTCCATTGAAATAAAGATATTTTCGTTTTTGACACCATAGTTTTGCAATTCAGTTATCGTGAATCGCATCATTACTTCAGGACCACAAATCATTGCAACAGTGCGTAAAGGATCAAACTGTGTCCGGCGTATGAGTGTTGTAACCACACCCACATCTCCACGCCAGTCTTCTGTTGCATTATCAACAGTAACCTTTACTTCAACATCGAAGCGTCCTCTCCATTGTTCTAGTTCATTTCTGTAAAGTAAGTCTTCTGGTGCCCTAGTACCATAGAGAAGTGCAATTCTCCCATACCGTTTACGCTGTGAAATAAGTTGGTATAATGCGGGGCGGAGCGGTGCTAATCCAATTCCTCCGGCTACAATAACAACATCTTTTTCTTCCGATTTTTCCAATGGCCAGTAACTTCCCAATGGACCCCTTACCCCTAATATTTCTCCCTTTCTCAGTTTACGCAGTGCTTTTGTTACGATCCCTATTTCACGTATTGTATGCTTGAGTACTTTGGGATTAACAGGATTACCGCTTATAGAGATCGGGACTTCTCCAATACCAAATACATAAAGCATGTTGAATTGCCCGGCAGCGAATGGGAATCCATCAGCACTCTCTGCTGGTTCGAGGTCAATTGTAAATGTGTCACGTGTCTCTTTTTTTATTCGTTGAATACGAAACGGTTTGGGAGACATTGGTTCTTGTGTGTTTTTTATCATTTATGAATACCATAGACGTCGAGAAGTTGTAATCTTGTTGCCTCTAACCGTGATGTGATGATACCTGCAAAACGCTTAAGCAATTCGTATCCCAAATCATGATCCTGTTCACATTTGGAGCGCAGGCATCCTCCATCGAGAACAATTACATCGGAAGTCTCGATTGCTTGTGCATCAAAACGCCAGCGATGGGGCGGTATTAACCATGACCAACCTAAAACATCTCCATCTCCAATTGTCTGTATTGTAATAGGACCGCGTTCCGGCGCATAGAGTTGTATGGCTACTTTGCCATGGCGAATGATATAAAAGTAACTTGCTTCTTCGCCTTCGTGGAAAATAAACTGTCCTTCGTTAAATTGTTTATTCGATGCGCATCCTTCAATAAAAACGATATGGCGGGGATCGAGGTTTTTTAAGAAAGGGTGTTCTGACAAATTTTGCCCGGATATCTGCATAATTTTTCTCCTTCGTTAAGGTGATTGCCGGGTAGCTTGATCACTTTCACGAATAGCACGGGCCTCTTCTGTAATGTCAATTGCAACAGGGCACCATGTGATACAACGTCCACAACCAACGCAACCCGTTGTACCGAATTGATCAATCCATGTGGCAATCTTGTGTATCAACCATTGACGATAACGGGACCGTATCGAGTACCGGGTGTTTCCTCCGTGAATATATGAGTGGTCCAGATTGAAACAGGAATCCAGTTTCCTCCAACGTTTCGCATGCTCTCCTGACACATCGGTTGCATCTTCTACAGTAGCACAGAAGCAGGTTGGACATACAAGTGTACAATTAGCGCAGGCTAAACAGCGTTGTGCGACATCATCCCAGCGTGGGTGTTCATAATTTCTATAGAGGATATCTTTAATATTATGAGTATCCAAAAATCTTCCCATATGCTTTGCGGTGTTTCTTATAATATTATGAGCAGTGTTTTTCTCCTCTTCTGTTGCTTTTCTGCAGGGAATCTCCTGGAAAACTTCAGCTCCTCGCTCGGTCTCTATCTCTACCAGAAAACAATGCCTATGGTTTTCTAAAATCTCAGTCATGGCAATATCAAAACCAAGGTCTGCCTTTGGTCCTGTACCCATGGATACACAGAAACACGTGCCTCCGGCTTTTCCACAATTGATGGCAGCAATAAAGGCATCCTCTCGTCGTGATTTGTATTGAGGGTCAACGAATTTCCCTTTTATAAAGACCTTATCCTGGATTGAGATGGCATATATATCGCATGAACGGGCACCAAGAAAGGCGAATTTTGGAACTGCTTCATCTTTCTCTATGATTTGAAAACTATTCCCGTTACGTTTAGCTTGCCATAAGTTCTGTACCGATGGAAAGAGGAAATTTTTCCATGAATGCGGACCAACTACATATCCAAAGAGTGCATTATCATCTCGTTTTTTGAGACGATACATGCCACCGTCCTGCTCATCTGTCCATCCAATGGGAAGATCAGAGACGTTGCTTAGTTTACTATATATGATAGAACCCTCTCCAAGGGTTGGTCCTATTATCTGGTAGCCTCTCTTGATCAGAGTATCAAGCAGTATCTGAAAATGTTCCCGTTCCAAAATAACCTGATCTTTAACCTGTATTGGTAGTTTTTGCATAAACCCTGCCTTTTCCTCTTTTCATTGAAGAGGGTTACGAGATTTGTTGAATTTTTATAACCGTCTCTTTTCCCTCCTTTGTAACGGAGAGATTAAGGAGAGGTCTTCAACTCGATTTTGAATAGGCATCTAAATTCTACTTTGGCATTATCTTCAACCAGTCATCCATAGTAAGTACAGGCACAATTTTTCCTGTTTGACTCGGTATAAGCGGGATAAAAAACTCTACCATTGCAGCATAGTCATTTGCTTCTGCAATGATAAAATAATCATGCTCTGTAACTGTAACGTATGCACCAAGTATCTTTATTCCCTTTTCTTCAGCCTTTTTCCTTTGTTCCCAAAACGTACTAAGCATTTTTGCACCATTGGCACTTCTTCCGGGACAATTTTCCGGGGTATGTGTCCAGTGAGCGACATAGAGTGTTCTTTTCTCAACACCTCCGGAAGGCCATTGCAATTCTTTTTCGTTTCCACTTTTATTAGTAGGGTGTATGAGATAATTATCGGCATATAAAGAGCCGCAGCATATCAGTACAAAAAATAAAACAAAACCCCCAACCGTTCTATGCCTCATGTAACGTTTTCTCCTTTTTTTTCTAAGATAAATTAAGGTAAAGCTGGTAATAATTTTTACATGATATCTAAATAAAATTCACAGGTTTGCATGTGCTTAAGCTAAAATTGATCATACAACAAACCTTATATTCGTTCAAGCTGGAAAATATAAAAGATTTTACACCACCCGTAATAAAGCGCTTAACTCCACTAAAAGGAGAATCGACAAAGGTTAATACCTGAACAGAAGGAAGAGGCCAGGAAACTTGTGTTGTCAGATGCATAGGGAAACCTTTTCAACGTAGAGGACATATGGGATGAAATAGAGAGGGTGCCGGGAAAGGGTAATGGAGACTGAAAAAAATCCCTGTCAGAGAAGATTAGCAAATCCTGGGGAGTTGCTCACCGGAAAGCATATCTAATATACTTCTGTTTCCTATAGAAGTTTCCAAAAGTACCTTACCACGTGGTTCACTTACAATAGTACCTATAATTGAAGCATTTCTCCCCAGGGGGTTTTCCTTCATCGCCTCCAGTACTGCAGAAGCTGAATCCTTAGATACGATTGCTATAAGTTTTCCTTCATTAGCCAGATAAAGGGGATCGAAGCCTAATATTTCACATGCCCCTTTTACCTCTTCCTTCATCGGGATATCATCTTCTTTTATCAACATTCCATATTCAGATGAGATTACCAGCTCATTAAGAGTTGTAGCTAGCCCGCCTCTGGTGGGGTCTCTCATAGTTCGGATTCCATTTGACCTGGATATCATATCTTTAACAAGCTCGTGGAGGGCTGCACAATCACTTTCGACCTGAGATTCCATTTGTATGCCTTCTCTGTGGGTCATTATAGCTATTCCGTGTTCACCGATAGAGCCTGATACCAGTACTATATCACCCGGTCTTATCAGGGATGGCGAGAGATTTATACCTTCCTTTACCACGCCTATCCCGCTGGTGTTTATAAACAGCTTATCTCCTTTTCCCCTTTCAACAACCTTCGTATCACCGGTAACGATCTTTACTCTTGCATGGCTGGCAGTTCTGGCCATAGAATCCACGATCATCTTTAAATCTTCCATGAGGATTCCTTCTTCAATAATAAAGGACACGCTTAAGTAAAGAGGTTCTGCTCCTCCTACGGCCAGATCATTTATGGTTCCACATATTGATAGTTTGCCAATGTCTCCTCCCGGAAAAAAAATGGGGTTTACCACATAAGAGTCGGTGGTAAAAGCGAGCCTGGAGGCTGAGAGGTTAAAGATTGCCTGGTCGTTCAGGGGGGCAAGGTGTTCATTTTTAAACGCCTTCAGAAAGATGTCGTGTATGAGCTGATAACTCAACTTGCCGCCACTTCCATGGGATAAAAGAATTCGTTCTTGTTTCATAAGTATGGTGATGGTTTAGAAATTGAATGTCCCGTATTTATAATAAGCAGCGCACGTTCCTTCAGAGGATACCATACAAGGGCCGACGGGCGTTTCCGGGGTGCAAGTCTTCCCAAAGAAGGAACATTGGTTGGGGGTAAGAATACCTCTCAATATTTCACCACAGGAACAACTACCAGACTCTTCATTAACTCCTTCTCCTATCGCAAATTTCCTTTCAGCATTAAAATCCGAAAATTGCTCTTTTAACCTAAGCCCACTCATAGGTATCATTCCAATACCTCTCCAATTGCTGTCACATATTTCAAAGACTTCTTCCATTATCTTTTGCGCCTTTCTATTGCCTTCCCAGGTTACAACCCTTTTGTATTGGATTTCAATTTTAACTCTGCCTTCTTCCAGTTGTTTTATAAGCATATACAGTCCATGAATGGCATCCAGAGGTTCAAATCCAGCTACTACACAGGGGGCACGATAATCCTCGGTGAGGAACCTATAGGCATTGGCTCCAATAATGGCAGTAACGTGACCGGGGCAAATAAAACCGTGAAGATCAAGTTCACCACTGTCCATAAGGGCCTTCATTGCTGGCGGGGTAAGCTTATGGAGGGTGAAGGCAGAAAAATTTTCTATATTCTTTTCTCTGGCCGTAAGGATAGTTGCTGCAACTGTTGGTACTGTAGTTTCAAAACCAACTGCGTAAAGGATTACCTCTTTTTCAGGGTTTGCCCTTGCTATATCGAGGGCTCCTAAAGGAGAATAAACCACTCGTATATCTGAACCCATGGCCCTCTGTTCCTGAAGGGATGAATCGGTTCCTGGAACCCTCATCATATCTCCGAAGGTTGCGATGATAACATCTTTTTCCTTTTTGCAGAACCCAAGGATCCTGTTTATGTCTCCCATAGAGGTTACACATACGGGACATCCCGGTCCTGAAATAAGACGGATATTTGAAGGCAGAGAGCTCCTGAGACCATATTTCGATATGGCATGGGTATGTGTGCCGCAGATTTCCATAATATGGATGTTCTTTGTGGATATTTTGTGTATCTTCTCCAGAAGACCTTGAGCAATATCCTTTTGTCTGAATTCATCAATATATTTCATAATATCAGATCGTTTATTATTTTTAACGTTTCCAGTGCTTCTTCCTCATCTACTTTTTGTATGGCAAAACCTGCATGTACGATTACATAGTCTCCAATCCCGGGATTTTCCATTAGCATAAGATTGACTTCCTTCCTGACACCTGCAACGTCTACCTTTGCCATTATATCAGAGATTTCTATTATTTTACCTGGTATTCCAAGGCACATAATTCCTCGCGCAGCAGAGCTGCAGTCAAATATCAAACCTGTTTCTGAATGGATATAAAAAACTTTAGTATGGGAATTTCAGTGTTTGTTGTAGGGATGAACCATGTGTTTGCCCAAATGTGAAACAAACAGAAACGTTTTAAATTATGCAGGGCAAGGGTGAACACAAGGTTCGCCTCTACGTATGTATTCTGTATTTATTCTTTTTAGTCTTTAACAGTATTTTCCGTGTGTTTATACGATTAGGTGAATAGATGAGTGTACACATATACTCATCCGCTCATACACTCTTTTATCCTTTCCCACGCTACTATAGCCTGACCAAGAGAAATTCCACCGTCATTTGTAGGTATTTTTTCATGGTACCAGACCTTGAATTCTTCTTTTTCGAGTTGTTCTATGGCCATGCTTAAAAGAAGTTTATTCTGGAATACCCCACCGCTCAAAACGATGTCTCTTATTCCACATTGTTTCTCAAGAATTTTTGATATCTCCAGAATGATCACTGCCAGGGTGTAATGAAAATTATGGGAAATTGCTGATATTTCAACTCCATTCTTAAAATCTTCTACTATAGATTTTATAAGAGGTTTTAAGTTTATTACAAGAGGATTCTCAGAAATTATTTGAAATGGGTATGACCTACGTTCTTTTTTATCACCACTGTCTGCTATTATTTCCAGTTCTATAGCCGCTTCACCTTCAAATGTTATGATATCAGTTATTCCAAGGAGAGAAGATATGGCGTCAAAAAGTCGACCTGCACTTGAGGCTAATGGGGAGTTGATACCCTTCTTTATCATTGAGGTGATTACGTCTATATCTTTTAAAGAAAATCTTTTAAAAAATGACGGCAGGGCATCAAGGGCTTTATCACCAAAGGTTTGGTACAGATAGGCGATTGCCATCCTCCATGGTTCCTTGATGGCTTTATCAGCACCGGGCATGGGAATATACTGGAGATGGGCCTTTCTTATAAAATTTCCTTTATTGGCGGTGAAAAACTCTCCTCCCCACATCTTACCGTCAAGACCATATCCGGTGCCATCAAAGGCAATACCTACTACTTCTCTGCCCAAGTTATGTTCAGCCATGCAGCTTACTATATGGGCGTGATGGTGTTGAACCGGTACAACCCTTGCATCTGGAATACCCATCTGTACTGCATAGTCTAATGCAAATTTTGTACTCATGTAGTCAGGGTGAAGGTCATGGGCGATTACTTCGGGATTTATCCGGAAAGAATTTTTGATATTTTTAAGACTTTCCTGGAAGAACTCGAAAGTGTTGTAATTTTGAAGGTCTCCTATATGCTGGCTGAGTATTGCCTTTTTGTCTTTTGTAAGGCAAAAAGTGTTTTTTAATTCTGCACCACAGGCCAATATTTCTCCTGTCTCTTCTTCTAAATCAATAGGTTCCGGGGCAAATCCTCTAGCCCGGCGAATGATCTGGATTTTGGATTTCGGATTTCGGATTTCAGATTTAAAATCTGTAATTTCAGGTACAGGATTTGAAACCGCCTTTAATTTTATACTTCTTACGATAGAATCATCAACCCTCATATAAATATCCCTGTCGTGAAGAAGAAAAAAATCGGCAATGGGAGAAAGCCTTTCCATGGCTTCATCATTTGAGATTACTACGGGTTCTTCTGATAGATTCCCGCTGGTCATTACAAGGGCAGTGAATTTTGTTTCCTTAGGGTTAAAGAGGAGGTGGTGAAGCGGGGTATAAGGAAGCATTACTCCAAAATTCCTGTTATTAAGAGCAACAGATTTTGATATTGGATCGATTGGGCTTTTTTCCAAAATCATGATAGGACGAACCCTTCCTTTCAGAATTGCTTTCTCTTCTTCTGAAACAGAGCAAAAAGCCTCTATTGTTTCGATATCCGGGGTCATAATAGCAAAGGGTTTGTTAGACCTCCTTTTTCTTTCCCTGAGTTTTTTTACTGCATCGTCGTTTGTAGCATCGCAGGCAAGGTGGAAACCGCCAAGTCCTTTTATCGCAATGATGACTCCCTCCTTCAGGAGCTTTTTAGCATTCTGAATTGCTGCATAATTTGTAGTAGTTTCGTGCACATTGAGATTTTTACCGGCTTCGATTAGCCATACCTTAGGTCCACATTGAGGGCAGGCATTGGGCTGGGCATGGAACCGACGACTGAGAGGAGAGTGATATTCGTCCTCGCACTCTTCGCACATGGTGAAGGAATTCATGGTAGTCGTTGAACGGTCATAGGGAATGTCTTTGATAATCGAGTAACGGGGGCCACAATTGGTGCAATTGATAAAGGGATAAAGATTGCGTCTGTCTTCCGGGTCAAAAAGTTCTTTGAGACAATCCTGGCATGTAGCAATATCCGGCGAAATTAAGGTAAGATTATCTTGATAAGATAGAGTTATACTTTGCCTGATACTGAAATTTTTAAAAATTTCTTTACTGATAAGAACCTGAGAGGTAAGCGTTTCAATTTTTGAAAGAGGAGGCGGGGATGTCTTAATCTCCTGAATGAATGTATCAATCATTTCACCCTGAACCTCTATGAGGATACCCCGTGAGTCATTGAGACAAAAACCTTTGAGTTTATATTTGTTCGCAAGGTTATAGAGAAAAGGGCGAAAACCGACACCCTGGACGATGCCAGTTATGTGGATCCTTGTTTTACTTTGCATTTTTCATGTTGTATTCGTTCATGAGAAAATCACACCAATCCTTGATGCCGGTTCCTGTTTTGCTAGAAACTTGAAAAATCTTCAAGTTTGGGTTTATCTTTAATGAGTTCTTTGTTGCTCTTTCTATATTAAAATCTGTATATTCTAAAAGATCAATTTTATTTATAAGAAGGACATCTGATGTATAAAATATGGCGGGGTACTTCAATGGTTTTTCATCACCTTCTGTGACACTTATGACGGCAACCATCAAATCCTCACCAAGATCATACTCCGCAGGGCAGACCATATTCCCTACGTTTTCTATTACGAGGATTTGGGTTTTATCCTGTTCAAATAGCCAGGGAAGGGTATGGTGGATCATATGTGCATCAAGGTGACATGCCTTTCCTGTTGTAATCTGTCGTACCGGAATATCATATCGTGAGATCCTCCGTGCATCGATGTCAGTCTGAATGTCGCCTTCTATAACGGCTAACCCGACTTGATCCTTTAAAAGCTCGATGGTTTTTTCTATAAGCGTGGTCTTTCCTGAGCCGGGAGAGCTTACCACATTTATTGAGAAGATACCCTTTTCCTTCAACGTCTTTCTGTTTTCCACGGCAATCTGATTGTTTCTTGAAAGTATCTTCTTTTCTATGAGAATATCATGCATTACTCCCCCTCCATAGAAACTATATCTAGTTCATGGCCTGAGATATTTTCAACCGAACTGCTATTACAATACGGGCAGTCGTAATAAAATTCATCTATACGAAATTCCTTCTTACAACCTCTGCATTTGCTCATGAGCGGCATATTTTCTATCTCTAAGGTTGCTCCTTCCATAGGAGTGCCTTGAACATATATTTCAAAACAGAAGATAAGCGATTGTGGTTCTACAGCGGTTAACGCACCAACCCTAATCCTTAATCTTTTGAGCTGTTTTAGTCCGTGCTCGATCATGGAATGCTTGACAGTTTCCATCATACTTATGGTGATTGACATCTCATGCATTTTAATTCCTTTTTCCACAAACACGCTTCAAACCTTTTAATCTCCATTCCTCTCTGACCCATGAATTAGGCCTTCGGCAACTTTTAACAGCGTAGTGGCAAGGCGCGCCTTGCCACTACATAGGCGGTTTGAAATTTCCTATACGTTAAATTAGGCCTTCGGCGACTTTGTTTGTGACCAAAGTAGGGGTGAACCTTGTGTTCACCCTTGCCCTGGACAATTCAAAATGTTTCTGTTTGTTTCCCATTTGGGCGAACACAAGTAGGGGCAGGTTTAAAACCTGCCCCTACAACAGAACATTGAAATTCCTATAGATCTAATTAGGCTGGGTTTTAAAAGACAAAAACCCAACGGCTTTCTTGTCATTCCAAACACATTCACTTTGTTCAGGGTAAACCCCCATGAGGAATCTTAACAGCCTGGAAGTTATCTCAAAACCTCAACTGGGCATCTATAATCATTTGAGATATTGTGTTTCTAGGTAGAGAAATTTTCATGCTCTGTAAGCCAGTTCCGGGGGTGGCACTGACAAACTCTGTTTGTCAGTGTTTTACATTCTATATCCATGTGTGTATTGAAACAAGCACGGACAAACCAGTTTGTCCGTGCCACCCACAGAACCGATTACATAATACGTGAGAAGATACGGCATTAATTCGGTGTTTGTCAAGCCTTTTTCTTGGCTATCATTTATTGGTGCTCTTTAATAACCTGATAATTAGCAGAAGGACCATTACAAGTACAGGATATAAAAAAGAATTAATTTCCTGTTCCAATCAACAAAGTATTGCAACCTCATTCTTTGCTTAGTAAAATATTTTTTTACGAATATAAAACAATCTCTCAAACCTGATACTTAATTTTCATTTCTTTTTTTCTACATTCACGGTTTAATCCTACATAAATAAAACTGTTCTAGAAATATTTTAAATATGAAAACATATCTTATTATACAGATATTAAAAGAATTGAGGTTAGTTACATGCCAGAAAATATGAGAAAGACGGGAATAAATATTATCGGTGACGTTCCGTGGGGTACTCATTTTTGTCAGTTTTACCAGACCAAGGAAGATTTACTTGATATATTGATTCCTTATTTCAAAGCGGGATTGGAAAACAACGAATTCTGCATGTGGATCGTATCACATCCTCTTACAGTAGAAGAGGCAAAAGAGGCACTGAAAGAGATAATGCCGAATCTTGATCTCTATCAAAGTAAAAAACAAATAGAAATTGTTTCACATACTGACTGGTATCTTAAGGATGGCATCTTCAAGCTACAAAGAGTCCTGGAGGGCTGGATTGAGAAGCTTAACAGTGCCTTAGCCAGAGGTTGTGATGGTATGAGGATAACGGGTAACACGGCCTGGCTTGAGAAGAAGGATTGGAAGGATTTGGCTGAATATGAGGAAGAGATAGATAATATTATTGGCAGATACAAAATGATGGCAATTTGTACTTATCTGCTTAATAAATGTGGGACATATGAAATTATAGATGTCGTTCGCAATCACCAATTTGCCCTTATTAAACGTGATGGTAAATTGGAGTTGTTTGAAAGTTCCGAGCGCAAAAGAACAAAGGAAGAACTGAGAAAATCTGAGGAAAAATATCGCAACCTATATGAAACGATTAAAGATGGGCTTGTAGCTACCGATTTCGATGGGCGCATACTTGATTGTAACCACGCTTACCTGGATATGCTTGGTTATACAAGGGAAGAAGTTACAAAGCTAACATACCAACAGCTTACGCCAGTGAAATGGCATGAGATCGAAGAAGATATCGTCAAAAACCAAATAATATTCAAAGGTTACTCTGATGAATATGAGAAAGAATATATAAAAAAGGATGGGACAGTGTTTCCTGTTTCGCTCAGGGTATGGTTAGTTAGAGATGAACAGGGGAAATATAATGGGATGTGGGGTATTGTGAGGGATATAACTGAGCGTAAACAAATTGAGAAGAAATTAAACAACCTCAACAAGTATCTGGAAAAACGGGTATTTGAACGGACAATGGAACTGATGAAGGTTAATGAGAAACTCCGCGTGAGTGAGAGTAAATACCGATTTCTTCTTGAGAATCTTCCTCTAAGTATCTTCTATAAAGATAGGAATTCAACATACATATCCTGTAATGAAAATTTCGCTAGAGATTTCCATATAAAGCCAGAAGAAATCGCAGGAAAGACAGATTATGACTTTTATCCTAAAGAACTTGCTGAAGAATATATAGCGAATGATAGAGAAGTTATCGAATCGGGACAAAGAAAAGATGATATAGAGAGAAAATACCTGAAAGATGAACAAGAATTCATTTTTCATACCATTAAAGTCCCTATAAGAAGTGAAAAGGGTAATATTATTGGTATATTGGGTTCCAGTTTAGATATTACCGAAAAAGTAAATTTGGAAAAGGAAGCTCAACAGTCCAGGCATCTGGCATTAATAGGTGAACTAGCGGCAGGCGTAACCCATGAAATCAATAATCCTGCCAATAGTATTATTAATTGCGCCCAAATTTTATTAAATAAAAGCATTGAAGGAAGCATGGAAAAAGATCTTGCCTGCAGAATTATGAAGGAAGGGGACCGAATAGCCGCTATTGCCAATAAACTTCTTTCTTTTACCAGACCCAAAGAGAAAAAAACCATAACGAACATACATGAAATAGTATCCGATACCTTTGTACTGATGGAGAAACAACTGAAAAAAGATTGTATTGCGATAAAACTGGATATTCCTAAAGGTTTACCGGAGATATATGCAAATCCCCAAGAAATTCAACAAGTCTTTATGAACCTTATGAGTAATGCACGATATGCCCTGAACCAAAAATATCCAAAATCACATGAGAATAAAATTTTTGAAATCTCAAGTGAGAAAATAATCATAGATAAACAGCCTTATGTAAAAATTACGTTTTATGATCATGGTACCGGTATACCTGCCAAGGTAAAAGATAAAATCATGAATCCATTTTTTACGACAAAACCTCATGGTGAAGGAACAGGATTGGGTTTAAGTATTAGCAGTAATATTATGAATAATCATAATGGTAAACTTACCATTGATAGTGTTGAGGGAGAATATACCAAAGTCACCGTTACTCTACCAGTAAACTCAAGACTTTCTTAAGGAATCATACCTTAAAAAATTTCCAGGATCATTCTTTCATTATGATAATGTATTGGTATACTTATTTAAATAAGAATTAATCCTGGATGTATTTAAAAATCTATCCGAAAATAGGCATTGTCATTCTAAATGAAGCGAAGCGGAGTTATGCTAGAGGATAGAAGCTGGAGGCTGGGTTTCTTTTTGGATTTAACATACAGTAAATTTAAATAGTTCAATTCTAAAGAATTTATCATGATGAATCTGTTCCAATCAATTAAGGGCAAATTCCTTATATTTGCACTCTGTATATCTCTTATACCTATTACCGTAGTTACAACAATATATTATCTTCATGCAGGAAGTACCTTGAAACGTCAAACCTTGGAGGAATTGGGAAAGATTGCGGAAGCAAAAAGAATCCATGTGTTGTCTTTCATGGAAAAGTTAAAGATACGTACGTTGGATTTCAGTACCGATGGGTTCATAAGAAATACCATTGAAAAGATTATTATGAGAGGAGATGCTCAACAAGGTACAGTAAAAAGATTAAACAGGTATCTTTTAAAGCATAAGAAGTCAACATATCACCATCTGAGAGCAATAATTATTACTGATAACGATGGTAGGATTGTTTCTTCTACTCAAGAAAATCTCGTTGGAAATACGATTTTTGATAATGGCGTACAAATAAAAGTATTCGGTAAGAAATTTGGTGAGATATGTGTTTGTCAGCCGCGATATTATCCTTATCTGGATGCAAATTGCATATTCGTTTCTGCGCCGTTAACTTCTCTCCATAATGCTGATTCGCTGGGTGTCATTATAAATGCTTACTCTCTTTCAGCCCTTAATGAAATTATGCTTGATCGTATTGGAATGGGAGAGACAGGGGAGATTTATCTGGTTAACAGAGATAAAATTATGCTCACAGAGTCAAGGTTTATCGGTGATGCACCACTGAAACAGGTGATTGATACAGAGCCGGTTCGTAATATTATCGAAAATGGTAAAGAGATGATCGGTATTTATAAAGATTATAGAGGTGTGCCAGTTGCCGGTGCCTCAATGGTTATACCTAATTATCATTGGATACTCCTGGCAGAGATAGATAAAACCGAAATTTTTATGTTATTGAAGGGATTAGGAACCGTTACATTAATTTTAGGAATAATTAGTTCCGGTGTAGTTACTATTCTAGGCATTGTTTTCATCATTTCAATAGTAAAGCCCATCGAGAATTTAAAAAATGCTACAATGCAATTAGCAAAGGGAAATCTGGAATATCGGGTAAAGGTAATTGGCAAGGATGAAATTAGTGACCTGGCCAATAGTTTTAATGTTATGGCTGATGATCTTGCAAGGGAAATTACAGAACATAAGAATGCAAAGGAAGCATTGAAGGAGTCTGAACAAAAATTCAGGGCTATTTTTGATCATGCAACAGATGGGATACTTTTAGCTGACATGGATACCAAACAACTCTTTATGAGTAATAAGGCGATTTGCCGAATGTTGGGTTACAGCCATGATGAAATCAGGAATTTAAGAGTTATGGATATTCATCCCAGAGAGTATCTCCCTTCTATTATAGAAAGGTTTGAAAAACAGTCAAAGAGAGAAATTACTTTGGCTGCTGGCATCCCTGTGAAAAGAAAGGATGGCAGCATTTTTTGTGCTGACGTCAACGCTGCTTGTATAACCTTTGGTGGAAAAACATATCTTGTTGGAATTTTTAGAGATGTTACAGAGCGCAAGCGGATAGATGATGAATTAAAGGAGTTCAATAAAATTCTGGAACAATGTGTGGCAGAAAGGACATTGTTGCTGGAAAAAGCAAATAAAGAACTACGGACAGAGATTATTGAACGCAGGAAAGTGGAGAAAAGATTAAGGAAATATGAATTACTATTTTCTGAGATAAGTGATCTTGCGTATATCTGTGATACAGGAGGTAACATTTTATTCGTAAACAAGGCCTTTGAAAGATTGACGAGCCATAAACCTGAGGAATTTGTGGGAAGATCTTTTGCTCCTCTTTTTGATGAAGAGAATTTGAAAAAGGCAATGTATTTCTACAAAAGGACATTGGAAGGCGAAAGTTCTCAATTCGAACTTTATTTTAAGGATACGGAAATACTTTGTGAATATAAAGGCCTTCCCTTGCTGGATGAGGATGGGAATATCACTGGAGTTATTGGTACCGCCAGAGACATTACCGATCGTAAACGGGCTGAAGAGATGCTAGAGAAGAGCAGGGATGCCCTTCTCAATGCACAAAGAATTGCACACCTGGGAAATTGGGAATGGGATGTTATAAAAAATGAAGTGCTTGGTTCTGATGAATTCTATCGTATTTTTGGCTTGGAGCCTCAGAAACTACAAGAATTTGCCGGAACATATGAATCATTCCTAAGGTTTGTCCATCCTGATGATAAAGAATTTGTAGATAAAACTGTTCATGAAGCATTGTATAAAAAAAAACCTTTCAATATAGACTCTCGCATTGTTTTAGGAAATGGCTTAGAACGTACTGTCCATGCACAAGCCGAAGTTACCTTTGACGATACGGGAAAAGCGGTTCAGATGAGGGGAATAGCTCAGGATATTACGGAATTGAAGCGATTAGAAGATGAACTTCGTAAGATATCGAATGCCGTTGAGCAAAGTTCAGGTCTCATTGTGATTGCTGATGCCAAAGGTAGCATAGAGTATGTGAATCCTAAATTTACTCAGGTAACTGGTTATACCCTTGAAGAAGTTATTGGGAAAAACCCACGTATTTTAAAATCAGGCAAAACACAGCCTGAAGTATATAAAAAGCTATGGGTTACGATTACCTCCGGTGGTGAGTGGCGGGGAGAGTTTCTTAATAAGAAAAAGAATGGTGAACTTTATTGGGATGAGACTTCTATTTCTCCCATTAGAAATTCGAGAGGTATCATCACCCATTTTACTGCAGTTAAAGAAGATATCACGAAACGGAAACAGATGGAAGAAGAACTCAGGATTCTTAACAGGTCTCTAGAGAAACGCATAGCCGAGCGAACAGCAGAGTTGGTAAAAGTAAACGAAGAACTAAAATCGGAAATCGTAGAACGCAAACAAGTAGAAAACGCTTTGCGGAAAAATGAAAGGAGTCTTGCAAATGCACAAAGAATTGCACACATAGGGAATTGGGAATGGAATATCATAAACAACGAATTACGGTGGTCTAATGAGATTTACCATATCTTTGGTTTAATTCCACAGATGTTTGGTGCAACCTATGAGGCATTTTTGAATTCTGTTCATCCCGATGATCGAGAATTTGTAAAAAGATCAGTAAGTGCAGCGTTATATGAAAGAAAACCTTATAGTATAGATCATCGTATAACCTTGCCAGATAGCTCAGTACGTTTTGTCCATGAAGAGGCTGAGGTTATTTTTGACGATACCGAAAGGCCGATTCAGATGAACGGAACGGTACATGATATTACAGAACGGAAACAGGCAGAAGAGGCAATACGTCTGAGTGAGGCCAAATACCGGTTACTCCTTGAAAATCTCCCTCAAAGGATATTTTACAAAGACAGGAATTCAACATACATATCCTGTAATGAAAATTTAGCTAGAGATTTCCATATAAAGCCAGAAGAAATCGCAGGAAAGACAGATTACGATTTTGTTCCTAAAGAACTTGCTGATAAATACAGGGCAGATGATAAAAGCGTCATTGAGTCAGGACAAACAATGGATAGGGAGGAGAAATATATAAAAAATGGGCAGGAATTGATTGTTCATACCGTGAAAACCCCAGTAAGAAATGAAAAGGGCGATGTTATTGGTATTTTAGGTGTTTTCTGGGATATTACAGAAAAAGTAGCTTTGCAAATGGAGGCTATACGTAATAGGCATTTGGTGGCATTGGGAGAGTTAGCTGCAGGTGTAGGTCATGAAATCAACAACCCTATGACTGGTATTATTAATTGTGCCCAGATATTGTCTAACAAAAGCAAAGAGGGAAGTACGGAAAAAGATATTGCCAATCGAATTATCAATGAGGGCAATCGTGTGGCCAATATAGTCCATAGCCTTCTTTCTTTTGCCATGTCGGGGAAAAGAAAAGGAAAAAAGAGTATTGTCGGTGTCGATGATATACTGCTTGATACCTTTATATTGACAGATGCCCAGTTACGGGAAGAAGGCATTAAGGTAAAATTAAATATTCCCCAAAAGTTATCAAAAATAGTAGCATATCCACAACAGATTCAGCAGGTCTTTCTGAATATTATCAGTAATGCACGGTATGCCCTAAATCAAAAATACCCAGAAACACACGATAACAAAATCCTTGAAGTCCTGGGTGAAGTGATAATAATGGATAATAATCCATACATAAAGGTTACCTTTTATGATCACGGTACTGGTATACCTGCCAATATAATAGATAAAGTTTTAGATCCATTCTTTACAACGAAATCCAGACACAAAGGAACTGGATTAGGTTTAAGTATTAGCCATAGTATTATTAAAAATCATGGTGGTAAAATTCTGATTGATAGTGTTGAGGGAGAATATACCAAAATTATCATTACTCTGCCGGTAAAAGGCTATAGTGAGGACGATATAACCTCCTAGCATGGAGTAGCTATAGTACTCAATAGATGAGACCGAACAGTATTTTAGATAGGGTGGCACGGACAAACTCGTTTGTCCGTGATGGTGTAATCAAATCCTGGCTCATTTTATCTGGTTTCATTATGTGCTGTTCGGTTTCATCTCTTGGATGCTATAATCATTGATTATGGAGTAATGGAGTGATGGAATATTGTGGTGAGAGAAATTCCAATACTCCATTGCCCCACATTGGGAATATATTTATGGTTCTTCTCCCGATTAGTTGGAAAAAGCTTGTATAATTTTTAGAGAGAAGTATTGTTCATCGAGAAATTCATATACTTTTCTCTTGATAATTCTGATAAAGTTAACAGTCTTTTTTAATTCCAGGGGCACATTGGGGAGGGTTTCTTTGAAAATTTCAAAAGTCATAAGTATTTGATACATTAAGATTTCTTGGCGGGAGCGTGTGGGAATCGAACCCACCTATCCCGCTGAAAAGCGGGACAGACCGGATTTGAAGTCCGTCGCCGACACCAGCCGACATGCACTCCCAGTGAAAATTCTATCATTTCGTTCAGGAGAGTGCAATACCTTAAAAAAGGATTAATCCAAACCTGGAGTTTGGATATTTGTTTTTTTGAATGGTGTTGTTACATCACGGGGTGTCAAAACACCACCGGAGAAGAGTGTTTTGAATGCCTCTTCTACCGTAAAATTGGTATCTATGACGGCATCTTCAGTGGTAAATATTAAAAACCCAGTTGTTGGGTTTGGTGTAGTTGGAATAAAAATACATAAAAGGTTCTTTTCATTGTTATATGACGTTGTGCCTGTTACAAATCCAATTGACTTTATTCCTTCTCTGGGAAAATCTACAAGGACCACACGTTTAAAGGCCTGTTTCCCGGGCAAGCTGATTGAATGGATTATTTGCTTTACCGATGAGTAGATATTTTTAACAATGGGGGTTCTTGTCAAAAGGTTTTCGAAATATTGGATAATGGCCTTGCCAATGAAATTGGCTGCAAAAATACCAAGAAAATATAACAAGATAAATGTGAGAATAATTCCAAGAAAGGTAATAACAAATTCATCAATGGAGGTTCTCGGCAGGGCAATACCACAAAATTGAAATACCTTTTTTATGAGGGGTGAAAGTGTGCCCCCTACAAGACCAAAAAGAAATTTTACGACAAAAAAGGTTACATAAACAGGAAGTATGAGCAACAGACCTGTCAACATCCTGTTTCTAATGTCTTTTTTAAATTGAGCAAAAATACCTTGTTTTTTTTGTTTTATTTCTTTCATGGTAGTATTGATATTTTCAAAACTGACTTGATTTCCATATAAAGGCAATAATGCCGGCAAGCACAAAATTAAAATCTGAAATAGTTTCGAGTAACAGATTTTCGGATATAATTCTTTTTTGAAAGAGGTATTGATAACCGCAGGCATAAATAACGCAAGGGAGTAAATAATACCCCAGGGTGGTTGTCCAGCCAAAGAGTGGGCTTACCGATAATAAAACAGTGATTAATGCAGTGATGATGATCAGAATTATTTTTGTTTGTTTTTTCCCAATCGCAATGGGAATCGTTTCTTTCCCCAGGATACGGTCACCCTGGATGTCCCGTAAATCAAGGACTACTGCCCTGATAAATGCGAGGCTAAAAGAAAAAGGGATAGCTACAGCAAGGGCTGGCACAAAACTTTTTCTCGTTCCTAGGAATGGAATTAATGCAGTACTGACAGCCCATGCAATGCTGTAAAAGATCTCTTTTGATCCCGGTATTTGCTCAAGACTTCTGTAACGGATGATTTTTGATAAACTCTTTGGTATTATCTCTAACCGGTAAAAGATACCAAAGAGGCTGGCAAGGAAGATGCAGAAGAAGATAGATTTGCTCAGGATAAACCCAAGAATAAAAGATGCTACGGCTCCGGCAATACCGAGGCCAACAAAGAGGTTTTGTTTTCTCTCATAAAACTTTGCCCTTGCCGGTTCATTTAACGCTACCGCCTCTTTATTGGCGAAATGATTGAGGACTTGCATCGAAAATATGAAGAGGGCCGCAATCAGGCAAAAACTTAACCTCGGCTGAATTCCAAGGAGTAAAGCACTTGCATAGCTTAAACTCGCCGCCCCTAACCCTACATAGGTACAACTCCCAATAAAGAAACTTGCAATACTCTTTAAAGAGAACAGAACCTTTTCATATTTATTAATTTTATATGAGTGTATCTTCTCAACCACCCTTTTGATCATCCAGTTCGGGGTCGAAGCGCCTGCAGTTACACCTATGGACTCGTAATCTTTCAGTTTGCTGAGGTCAAGTTCTGCATCGGTCTCGACATGGAATGTCGGTGTTCCTTCCGACTCGCAGATTTTAACAAGGCGGGTGGTGTTGGCACTACCCCTTCCACCGACAACAATCATGGCATCAACAGATTTACTGAGACTAATAACCTCTTCCTGCCTCTTATATGTTGAACTACAGATTGTTTCAAATGATTCACAATGTGGGTAGCGCTTTTTAATCCTCTCTATAGCTTCCTTAAACATGCGTCTGTCTTGTGTTGTCTGAGCTACTATGCACACCTTATCCATGGGTGGAAGATGTTCTATTTCTTCCAGTTCCTGTACAACATGCCCTTTGCCTTCTGCATATCCCAACAGTCCGATAACTTCTGCATGCCCTTTATCACCTACAATTATTGTAGAATATCCCTGTGCAGCATATTTTTTAATGATAGATTGAACTCTCATTACATGAGGGCACGTAGCATCACAGACCTTTGCCCCCATATCTTCAATTTCTTTTCTCCGGATTGGAGTAACGCCGTGTGCCCTGATAATAACAGTGCTTTTAGAAAGGTCCGTTTGCCCGCTAACGATCTGAATCCCTCTTTTTTCTAAATACTCAAGTACTTGTGGGTTGTGGATCAGAGGTCCATCGGTATAAACTTTACCATCACTTTTTTCATTTGCAGCATCTAAAAGGATGTCCATTGCCCGTCGAACACCCATACAGAACCCTGCAGTTTTGGCAACTTTTACTCTCAATTGTTTACCTCGGATAATGTAGTTTAACTACGTGAAAGTCTAGGGTCTCTATTTGTACGCCACACATATATATTAAATTTCCATGTAAATTTATTGTATAAGAATTTTCAGCTTATTTCAGCGGGTTTTCAGGATATTTTTTCATGTTAATATTTTATCCGTGGTTAACTTGAAAATAGTGATACATATGAAATGATAGGATTGTACCGGAAAGGTAAAAAAATTTGGTTGCGATTTTTCATACCCAATTTATGGCGTGCTTTCTTAATTAAATACTTTCTCTGCGATGTATATTCACACATGGGTCAAGTTTTCAATGCACGAAATCATATGCCCTGCACATGCATCTCGCTTTTCATTGGTCTGAGGTGCACCTCGCTAACCTCTCATTCAGTAAGGAAGGATAAACTGTTACATTACAGAAAAACAATTTTATCAGGTATAATAAGTGATGTCAATATCTTAATATTCACGGTAAATGTTGTTCCCTGTGGATTTTTCCTTGCTATATAACTGTCAATTTCTATAATAAATATCGATTATGCTTAAAAATAAAATTCTCGCAGCCATCCCTGTTTTTAATGAAGTGAACGTACATGATATCATCCGGAAGGTTAAAAATTTTCCCGTAGACGTATTGGTAATAGACGACGGTTCTATGGATGATATTCGTATGAACCTCATGCAGATGGAAAACATCTTTGTGATAATGCATCCAAGAAACCTGGGGTATGGTAAAACGATTATCGATGCGTTCTTGTTTGCAATGAGGCATGGGTATGATTATTTAATAACGATTGATGGTGATGGACAACATGAGCCTGAAGATATTTCACTGTTTTTGAAGGAAATTCCGTTTTATAACTGCGATATCATATCAGGCTCCCGGTACTTTTTTTCTGCGAAAATATCCAAAGAAGTTCCACGGGAAAGATATCTTGTTAATAAAGAGATTACTGGTATTTTAAATCGAATAACAGGATTTAATCTGACGGATGCATTCTGCGGTTTTAAGGCATACAAGGTTCAAAAACTGAAGGGAATGCATTTAACAGAAGACGGATACGGCATGCCATTACAATTATGGATGCAGGCATGGAAGTTAGGCTTGCAGGTTAAGGAGATACCTGTTAAACTTATCTATAAAGATCCTGCAAAAAAATTTAAAGGTATCCTGAATAACCCTCAAACAAGGCTGTATTATTATAAAAACATCATAGAGAAAGAATTAATTGTCACCGGACAAGGCAACCTCCCGGCCTGGAAAGTAAAAAAGAAGGTGAGGTCCTAATACACACCTGATCTTTATCTTTAGATGCCTGGTGCACAGCGAAGCTGTAAACAAAAGGCATAAAAAAAATGTTAAATGCCAAATAAACTCCAATGTCCCAAATTAAGGTATGGTGTCCACATCGTAAACTTCTTATTTTGCAATTTACCTTTTTCACTTCAAACTCGTTCGGGTTAGGGAAGCGGTAATATTATAACGATACCATGCTTATCAATGCCCTTTACATACACATCCCATTTTGTGCAAAAAAATGTAATTACTGCGATTTCAATTCTTTTGTCTCCGAACCACAAATCATTGATAGGTATCTCCAGGCCGTTGAAAATGAATTACGCGTCCTCAAGGGTAAATATGTATTTCATACGGTTTACATAGGGGGAGGAACACCAAGTATATTAACGGAACCACAACTTGAAAAATTACTTGAAGATGTTATACGTTATATCCCCGTTTCTGAAATACAAGAGTATACCATTGAAGCAAATCCTGGTACTCTGAGCATAAGCAAGGCGAAGTTGTTCAAGGAATATCTGGTGGATCGGGTAAGCCTGGGGGTACAATCATTTCAAGACAAACATTTGCAATTTCTTGGACGTATTCACTCAGGCGATGATGCAAAAAATGCATTTATCCTATTAAGGCAGGCAGGTTTTAAAAATATCAATATCGATTTTATATTTGGATGTCCCGGACAGTCCCTTAATGATTGGGATGAGGATCTTAAAACTGCAATTGAATTGAATCCTGAGCATGTATCAACATATGCCCTTACCTATGAGGAGGGGACACCGCTTATGGAGAATCTGAAAAATGAAATTATTCATAAGCTGGAAGAGGATATTGAATTAGAGATGTATAGAATGGCTATAAGTTATTTAAAATATAATGGTTATAATCATTACGAGATATCAAATTTTGCAAAGGCAGGATATGAGTGCTCTCATAATAGCGTTTACTGGAGGAATATGGGATATGTTGGTGTGGGGGCAGGTGCGTATTCTTTTCTTGACGGAGTAAGGACTTCCAATGAGAAAGATGTGTTTAAATATATCGAAGGAATAAAAGGGAGTAAAAACATCAAATCTTTTTGTGAACGTTTAGAGCAGGAACAACTTGCATCAGAAACGCTTATTATGTCTTTACGGCTACGTCGGGGTATATCAAATACTGATTTTTACGAGAGATTTGGCTATAGAATAGATGATCAGTTTGGAGATCAAATAGGTAAGTTAACGAAAGACGGACTGATTAGTTATCATAATGGAGAGTTAAGACTTACGGATAAGGGATTATTCGTTGCTGATACTGTATTGGCAGAATTCGTATAAGTTTTTTTATAATTTTTTTGGGAGTTATTAAATTGGTAAGTGCTACAGAACTGAAGAGGGGTACCGTGATAAAGATGGACGGTGAATTATATTTAGTCGTTGATTATCAACACGTAACCCCCGGAAATTGGCGTGGCATGGTACAGGCAAAGCTGAAGAGTTTAAAGCAGGGCAGTGTGGTGCAGAAGCGATTCCGTTCTACGGATAAATTAGAGGATGTATTCTTAGAGCATCGAACGATGGAGTATCTTTATAAGGAGGGAGAAAACTACTGCTTTATGGATACGGAGAATTATGAGCAAATATTGATACCGGAAGAGGCAGTTAAAGATGCAATTCCCTACATGACCTTGAATAGTCAGGCAAAGATTGCTTTTTATGAGGGTAAGGCGCTTTCGGTTGAACTACCGACATCGGTTACTTTAAAAATTGTAGAAACAGACCCAGGCATGAAAGGGGATACCGTAGTGAATGTTTATAAACCTGCAAAAATGGAAACGGGTCTTGTGGTAAAGGTTCCCCTGTTTATTAATAAGGGTGAAATGATAAAGGTAGATACCAGGACGGGTGAATTTATTGGCAGAGAATAATTATGAACCGGAAGTTCGTGAAAACATTACTCATTTCGTTTTCATTTGCTTTCTCGTGATTCAAGACAATTTGGCCACGTTGTAAGTTGCCGTGGGGTTACAGAAAAAAAGGAGCAGGATTAAGATGGGTATAGAAGAATCTATCAGGACCTACGGTGCAAAGATAGATGAATTGCTAAAACAGGTTATTCCTCCCGATAGAAAAGATTATTTAAGTGATGCTATATGGCACCATATGCATACCGGAGGGAAAAGAGTAAGACCTGCATTATGTTTACTTACCTGTGAGGCGTTGGGAGGAAATCCCAATGAGGCAATGCATTTTGCCCTTGCTATAGAGATATTGCATAATATGTTCCTCATGCATGATGATATTGAGGATGGCGATACGGTAAGGCGTGATCAGCCCACAGTGTGGGTGAAATATGGAACGGCAAATGCGATTAATGCGGGTGATTATCTCCTCGCTTGTGCGTACAAGAGTACACTATCGAGTCCTATATCGTTAGAAAAAAAAATAAAATTGTTGCAAATTCTTACCACGACTTTTCAAAAAACGGTAGAGGGTCAGGCCTTTGATATTAATGCAAGGGCTGCAGAGGATTTCTCTGTTGAAAGATATATGGAGATGGTTGAACTGAAAACGGGATATTATCTCGCTTGTGGTATGGTTGGTGGGGCTATTGTATCGGGTATCTCAGATCAGATTGTCGAAACTATATGGAAACTGGGGAAGACAATGGGACCGGCGTTTCAGATCCGTGATGATTTAATCGATTTGACCCATGGTAAAGGGCGCGGAGGTGTGATTGGTTCCGATATAAAGGAAGGGAAAGCAAGTTTTTTGTATTCATATGCACTGCAGGTTGCATGTACAGACGACAAGAAACTTTTACGCAGTATTATGTTGAAACCGCGGGATGAGACAACAGATGATGACATAAAACAGGTATTGGGAATATACAATAAGTATAATGCAATGAAATATGCTCAAGATTATGCAGAAACCTTAGTGAACCAGGCGTATAATACGATTGATGAGATTCCGGTTGAAGACAAAACAGTGTTTAAAGAAATTGCCACTTTTATGGCTCAGCGAATGTCGTAAAAGTCCCCCCAGGAAGTGTTTTCCCTGAGGGTTTTACATAATTTAATCGTATAGGACTTCATTTTATTTATACGGTCTTCAGGGTGGCACGGACAAACAACATTTGTTCGTGTCCTCTCCGTCACGAATCAAAAACGTAGGGTGCTGTAAAAACTCAACTATGTGGGGTGGGTATTGTCCATCGAAAATAAGTAGGGGCAGGTTTGAAACCTGCCCGTACAATGGGTGAGCGATATTTTGGTGGGTAATGCACACCCTACCTGGCTAATTTGAATGTATAGGAATTTCAAAGTTTGTTGTAGGGGCAGGTTTAAAACCTGCCCCTACGTGTGTTCGCCCTCGCCCTGAACGATTCAAAATGTTTTTGTTTGTTTCCCATTTTGGGCGAACATAAGGTTTGCCCCTACGTAGGTGTTATAAAAAAGTTGCCAAAGGATTAATTAATTTATTATGGAGAATAAAAGACAATGTCGATGGTAGGAAAAAATTTATTATCAGCAACAATTATTCACAGCATAATATTTTTGTCTTTCTTCGGATGCAGTAAGAAAGAAGTAGCTGAAAATACTGTAATACATGATGAGGTTGCAGGTGAAGTGGGTTCTGATAACCAGGAAGTAAAGAAAGAAATTAAACTTCCAGAAAATATGGCATCTGAAGAATACTACAAGCATGGATTGGAGACTATTAAAAAAGGTGGTTTTGACGAAGCGATTGCCGCATGGGAAAAAGCACTGGAGCTTAATCCAACAATGTTCGATGCTTATGAAAAACTCGGAAAGGCATATTATACTCAAGGTAAATTTGATAAAGCTGGCCAGGTTTACAGAAAAGAAATCGAGTTAAAACCGGACGATCCAATGGTATACTTTAGCCTCGGCGTTGTCTACCGTATGAATGAGCAATATGAGGATGCAGTCAATATGCAACAGAAGGCAATATCCTTAAACCCTCAATTAGCTTCGGCGTATAATGAACTTGGTTTAATATATTGTAAGCAGAGAAAATTAGACGAAGCCATCGATGCTCACAAAAAAGCACTTGAATTAGATCCTAAATTGGGAACGGCGCATAATTATTTGGGTGTTGTTTATTTATTAAAAGGAATGAGTAGCGAGGCGGAAGAACAATTCAACGAATTTAAAAAATATGAAGCAAATAAAAGTATGTATCCACCTCATGGGGGTGGCTCTTCGCATTAAATGTTTTCAGGCTCGCATAGTGCCCGTATTATTCTGAGTAATCAACAAAAAAGGGATACACTTACCAGAGTGTATCCCTTTTTGTTACGTTTTTTTGTTAACGACCAAGAGAGATTTGTTTATTTTTTTGCCTTTCTGCAGATTTGGCAGGCGATGAAATCTACATCGCATGTATCGCAGTGCTGGGTAAGCCATTCCTGTGATTTCTTTTTGCAGTCCGGACATTTCATTTCCCACTTTGCTATAGTCTTTCCCTTAATAGGCCTTACGCGTACTTCTTTGCATTTGGGACATTTTCCTTCCATAGTTGCGGCTTTCAACTCTGCAGATGCCTTCTGACACATTACGCATGCCAGTACATCTTGTCCACATTTATCACAATGATGAACAGAGAGTTCGGTTATTTCATTTTTGCAGTCAGGGCAGACCATAGTCCCTGAGGCGAGTGTCCTTCCCTTTTCCGGCCCTACGCGTACTTCTTTGCATGTAGGACACATGGGTGTTTCTTCTGTTGGATGTTCTGGCGCTAACGCCTTTTCACTGTGTTTATGTGTTTCTTCCTCCGCATAAACAACAGGGTTTCCCAACATTACTACGGTTGCAGACATTACCAGAGAAAAAAATGCGCCTAAAAATCTCTTACTCAACATGTTTCACTATCCCTCCTTTCCAAATTCAGACATTAAAGTTATAGGTAACGATAACTTCGAAATTTTAAAGCATATATCTGTAATAAATGGACTCAACGCCTCTGGCTAGTCATTATTCTTTCGCTGCTTCAATTCTTGTATACTTTTTTTTATTTTGGATGCGGCTACGCCAAGCGAGATATACTTCTAACCTTTTCTATGAAAATTGTCAACAAATTTATTTTAAATAAATTATTAATGAATGCTTATTTTCCATGTTCTGTTGTAGGGGCAGGTTTAAAACCTGCCCCTACATGTGTTCGATCTTGCCATGCACGATCCAAAACGTTTCTATTTGTTTCCCATTTTGGGCGAATGCAAGGTTCGCCCCTACATAGGTGCTATAAAAAAGTTCCTGCAAGCCTAACTTGATGTAAAGGAATTTTAAAGTTGTGGTTGTAGAGTGAAGAAGCTCTTCGCTCTACATCGAAAAAGTCACCGAACATCTCATGTAATCATTTATCTTTTTGTGCTTGTACCATATCCTTTATTTTATACAAGTTTGTAGTTAATTGCCACCAGCCATTTTTAAATGTTGCGTAGTCAGGTCCCATCATGGCTGATGCAAATCGAATCGAATTTGCATAAAAAAACCACTGGACTAGCCACCCGTGTTCGATCATTTCATCAAAAGGATTTGACATATCAGCCTGTCCTTCATTCCATGCCTTAAACATGAGTTGTGTTGCAGATGAGACCATCTTATCCGTTTCCATTATCGTTGATTCCAATTTTTCAAAGTGTTGATTGGCCCAATCAGTATTGTGACAACTTCGACATATTTTTTTCATCTCGGTCTGGCGCCGAATCTGTTCATTTTTATCGATAAGATATTCGGAAGCTGGTTCGCCGTTAAAGGTTGTTGGAAGGGGTAAGCCGTCTTTATTTCTGATTATGTATGTCGCACCTTTCTTTGGTTGAGGATGGGTGTAGATAAGTCCGAATAGTCTTACCCATAACCTTGCGCCGAAATCGTGGGTCCTTTGCGAGACAGTTTTGCCATCAGGCGTAACGATAAGGGCATTATGGCAAGTTGCGCATGTTGGGGCTTGAAAATCTTTTCCAATTTTCCAGGGTACATTGCTCCAATTCCATTCGTGCTGATTTGAGAAAAAGATATTCCCATGTTTGCTTTCCCTGTATACCTCAAATGCAGGTATATCCGGTTCCAGGTGACATTGTGAACAGGTATACGGTTTTCTGGCTATCTCAATGGAAAAGCTGTGCCTCGGATGGCACGATGTACATGCGCCGCGACTCCCATCGGGATTAATCCTTCCGACACCCTGATTTGGCCAGTTTGTAAGGTTAGGTACATTAATATCCCCTCCGGCGGTGGATATCTTTTTCATTCCATTTACGGTAACTTCCGTTCCATGACAGGCATAACAAGTTTCTGCTTTTGTACTTTCCGATGCATGAAGGTGGATCATTGTTGTGTCTTTTACGTCTTTCAAGCTTGTAACTGTCTCAACAAAGTCATGGTAAACAGGATTTTTTTGAAGATTTTCCCAGGCATATGCCTTTTTGCTGACGGAGTATTGGTCCACTTCAACAGAATGGCAGGTTTTACAGTCATTTGGTGAGACAATTACATTAATTTTAAACCCAAAATGCTCGAAATTGTCCTTATGAGCAGAGGGATTTTGACTGTGGCATTCATAACAGCCTACAACTACAGACCGTAAAGCCTCTGGTATTACGTCACTTGAAACCCTTCTTTCTAGATCGGGTTTTTTCATGGCAAATTCAGGGGTTATTTTTGAATGGCGACTTCTTAACCAATCCTCAACAATTCCCGGTGTGTAATTCTTATGACATAATATACATGTTTGTGTTTGATCACTAAGAGCGGGCGATGTTTGTTGTTCTGCACGTGTGTTTATACCATATGAGAATAGCAAAATTAAGCATAGGAGTTGAATAAATACAAATTTTACCATAGTAATCTCCTTGTAACAATTGTAGTATGCCCTGTAGTCTATTTCTTCCTTACAAAAAATTTTATTATTTCCATAACAATGAAGGGGAGAGTGGAAAACCCCAGTGCTACGATCCAATCCTGTAACCCTAAGGGGGTTACCTTAAAGATATCTTGAGTGTAAGGGATGTTGATAATGGATACATAGAGAGCAAGTGAGAGTCCATTTGCCAGTAAAAGTTTTTTATTCGTAAAAATACCGATTTTAAATAGCGAGACCCATGGGTTCCTGCAGTTAAATGAGTGAAATAATTGTGAAAGAACCATCACACAAAAGGCGATTGTCCTCGCATGGGTGACATTACCAGATAATTCGTATGGCACTGTTTTATCGGTAAACCAATTTGTATAAAAGGTGGAGAATATCTTGGTATCACCATATAAAACGGATAAATAAGCCAGAATGGTGCTGAGTGCTATAAGAGAACCTTGCAAAGGGATTAATATGAGAAGATTTCTATCCAGGAATCGTTTTACCGGTTTTCCTGCCGGCTTAAACCGGGTATTTCCATGATCAACGCCCAGCCCCAGTGCAGGGAATATATCTGTTACTAGGCTTGTCCATGCTATTTGTATGGGGAATAATGGTAGGGGAAACTGAAAAATGAAAGCAAAGAGCGTTGTCAAAATCTTGCCAAGGTTACACGAGAGCAGGTAATGAACAGGCTTTTTTAGCGTATCGTAAACGTTTCTTACCTCATAGACGGTAATTTTTGATACTTCTAGGGCTGCGGCACTTATGGATACTTCGGCTCCCTTCATAAAGTATTTTATTATTTCCATAATGAAAAATGCAAGGGAAGAAAAACTAAAAATAACAATCCAGTCTTGCAAGCCTAACGGAATAACCTTAAAAATACCTTCAGCATATGGGATATAAATGATAGATGCCTGTATCATGAACGAGAGTCCGGCAGCCAAAAGGAGTTTTTTATTGGTAAAAACACCGATCTCGAACAATGAGCGCTTTGCATTCCTGCAGTTGAAAGAATGAAATAATTGGGAGATTACCATGACACTAAAGGCTACTGTCCTTGCCCGCTCAAGATCGCCGCTTAACGTACCCCCCAGGCAGCAGGGGATTAATTCGTTGAGAAACCAATAAGAGAGGTATCCGGGCTCCACGCTGCTGGTATAATACAGGATAAATAGATAAGCTAAAAGGGTACTGAGCGAAATAAGAAAACCTTGAAGCAAAATTAACTTGCCAAGGCTCCCATCGATGATCTGTTCTGTGGATCTCCTGGCGGGCCTTTTCATAATATTAGAGTCTACGGTGTCTACGCCCAGCGCCAGCGCAGGTAATCCATCGGTTGCAATATTGATCCATAATATTTGTATGGGGAATAACGGTAGGGGGAGATTGAAGAGTGATGCGAAGAGCATAGTCAGGATTTCTCCTGCATTACAGGAAAGTAGATAATGAATGGATTTTCTTATGTTATCATATATACCCCTTCCCTCTTCAATACCCGACACGATAGATGCAAAATTATCATCTGTTATAATAATGTCAGAGGTTTCTTTTGTGACATCCGTACCGGTAATGCCCATAGATATACCGATACTGGCCTCTTTTACAGCGGGCGCATCATTTACCCCATCGCCGGTCATAGCGACAACAGCACCCCATTTTTTCCATGCCTTTACAATCCGGATTTTGTGCTCAGCAGAAACCCGTGCATATACGGCTATCTCTGTTACTTCTTTTTCTAAAACATCATCAGAAATAGCGTCAAGCTCTATTCCGTCTATGGTCTTTAAATTATTTCTCAGAAAACCCAGTTCATCTCCAATTGCGCGCGCAGTATTCTTGTGATCTCCCGTAATCATAACTGTTGTTATGCGTGCCTTATGGCATGTAGCGACGGCCTCTTTGACTTCTGGTCTGGGAGGGTCAATCATTGCCAGTAATCCGGCGAAGACTAAATCCTTTTCTACAGTATCAGAGGTTAGTTTCTCAGGTTTAAAATGAAGTTGTTTGAATGCTACACCGAGTACACGGAGAGCGGCGCCGGCCATCCGGTTATTTTCGCGTAAGACTACCTGGATGTCATCTTCTGTTAAATCTCTTATCTCTCCGTTAATAAAAATTTTTGTACAATCTTTTAAAATAACGTCCGGTGCTCCTTTTTCGAAAACCAGGAGTTGAGAAGGCATGCTTCTTATTGTTGACATCTTTTTTCTTTCAGAATCAAAAGGGATTTCCGAAGCAAGCGGGAATCTTTTTTCTAACGTTTCCTTGTGGATATCTGCCTTTGCTGCTGCGCTAATAAGGGCGCCTTCTGTGGGGTCTCCGATGATTTTCCATGTAGTATCCTCTTTTTTCAGATGGGCATTGTTGCATAATACACTAATTTCGAGGACTTTTTTGAGTGCCTGGTAGTCGGTTTCCAAAGGAGGTATACCCTGGTGGGAAAACTCCCCCTTTGGGGTATAACCAATTCCAGAAATATCGAAGATTTTGCCATTGGTAAATATCTTTTTAACGGTCATTTCATTCTGGGTTAGGGTACCGGTTTTGTCTGTGCAAATGACATTGGTACAACCCAGGGTTTCTACAGCCGGTAACTTCCGGATGAGAACGTGCCGTTTTACCATGCGCTGCACGCCTAATGCCAGGGCTATTGTAACTACGGCCGGTAATCCTTCTGGAATTGCCGCAACGGCAAGACTCACTGATATGAGGAACGCCTCAAAGAGCGGTCCTTTTTGGATGCCGTTTCTCCATATTTCAAGAAAAAAAACGGCGGCTACAATTCCTAAACATAAATAAACCAATTTCTTCCCAAATGCCTGAAGCTTTTGTTGAAGTGGAGTTACTTCTTTCCCCGCTTCTTGAAGCAGACTTGCAATCTTTCCTAGTTCAGTGCTCATTCCCGTTGTAACAACGATACATGTGCCTTTGCCGTTTGTTGCCGAAGTGCCCATAAACACCATGTTTTTCCTGTCCCCAATTGGTAGGAGGGCATCTGGGAGGGGTTCCGTTGTTTTATCTACTGGTGTTGATTCCCCGGTAAGTGATGCTTCCTGAGTCCTGAAATTGTACGATGAATGGAGCCTGCCGTCGGCAGGGATGTTATCACCGGCCTCCAGGAAGACAATATCTCCGGGTACAATATCCCGTGAGGGAATTGAATGCATTTCACCATCCCGCATTACCTTCGAAAACGGTGTTGACATTTTTTTTAATGCTGCGAGGGATTTTTCTGCACGATACTCCTGGATAAACCCGATAACAGCATTGATGATAACGATAGCAATGATAGCTATTGCATCGACGAATTCTGCTAAAATCCCGGAAATGATAGCAGCTGCCAGTAATACCCATACGATAAAGTTATTAAATTGCCCGAAAAAGATCAACAGAGAGGATACACCCTCTTTCTCCTCCAGTTCATTGTATCCATATTTCCTGAGCTTATTTTTAGCTTCAATGGTGCTAAGGCCCGTATCTACATTGGTATTCAGGTCTTTTACTACCTCATGAATGGGTATTGTATGCCAGGCTGTTTCAGTCATTCTATTAATAGATAGGGAATCGGGTCTTTGTTAAATGCTTTTTTGCAATATGTAATGTATGTGTGATGAAAAACGGTATGAAGGTGAAGGGAGCTAAATTATACAATTACCCGTATATATTTTGATTGCCCTGTATCTGAGTATTAGGGAACAGGCTTGGTATTTTGTATGCTTTTCTTGTTCCATTACAACTTCGCTGTACCAGGATATAAGTTATCAATAAACTTTTATCGCTATACATGCCGGTAGGGGCATATCCCATACACCCCTACCTGCTGTATGCAAAAGTTGTTAATAATTTTCTTTAACGACTCTTCCTAGGACATGCTGAACCGGTCTTGCATCATTCTTAAAGATAGCAGTAAATTTATCTATTTCTGCCTTTGATACTTCTATTGGAGTTTTCAAGATATACCAATCTACGATCTCACTATAAGGCGGTGTGGTAAGTGATCCGGTATAGTTGTAATAAGCCTTGATATTTTTGGGGAGAATCTCACTTACATTAATCTTTACATCAGCAAATGTATGCAACCTGCCCTCTTCTTTTGGAAAGTGATCCCATAAGGTTTTTATGAAACCATTTTCCTTGCCCTCTTTCATGAATATGGCAATAACTGCCAGTTGTCCGTGTTCACCCCTGTGTACTAAATGTGCTTCCATGTCGTAATATAATCCATGTAATCTATGTTCACTTGGGTGGTGAAAGTGAAATTGGATGAGCTCATATTTCTTGTTATGGACGGTGATTGAGCTTCCACAACCGTAGTTGATCTGCATGGTATGACCATTATTTAGTATTTTTAGCGGGGTTGGATAATAATGAAAGTTTATACAATCGAGGTGTTCTTTTTCAGTAATAGAAATTCCAATAGGTGACTGCCTGTCTCCTTGTTTGCATTTGAAATATTCATGCGCTGGTTCACTTTGGTGCCCATGGCTTGAATGGTCTCGTTCTCCCGATTCTGCCAGTAAAGTTGTTGCTATCGTGAAGGAAAGAAATAAAAAAGCGAACATGAAAACAATATGCTGAAATACCTTCATAGACTTACCTCCCTTTATGTATAAGATAAATAGAGTTTCTATGAGCATTTTATATCATTCCTGCAATCCTTTTGTCAACTGGAAATTATCTGTCTTAAAAGTCCGAAATGAAGAAAGACGGGTATCTTGCTTCCGGCTTTTACACGAGCGGGATAGTGTCTCACACCAATAAAAAATATTTGCCTTGCATTAATCAAAGATGTACGGCCAATGTTCAGTACATGGCTCAATCTCCAGGATTAAATCAGCCGTGAATCTTTTGTTCTGTATTCTGGCTAATGGTGAATCAAAATGCTACTTGCGCTGCATTGACATGGCTTGGATTCGTTGCTACAATAGCATTTATTAACGCATTGATATGATGACCAATTTTTATGGAGGAAAACGAAATGATACTTCCATTACAAATTACTGCCAGGAATATAGATCTTACCGAGATGATCAAGACGGACATCTATGAGCACGCGGAGAAATTGGATAAATTTTACGAGAAGCTTACAAGCTGCAGGGTCATAGTAGAGGCGCTTCCTCTAAGGTCATTATATAATGTGCACGTTGATATGACAGTGCCTGGCAAGGAACTGGTGGTAAGGCGAGAGCCTAACTCTGACCTTTATTTGGCAATAAGGGATGCCTTCAACGCAGCATACCGTGTATTGGAAGACTTTGCCCGTCTGCAGCGCAGAGATGTAAAACATCATGAGGGGTTACCCCATGCACGGATAAGCGCCTTGTTTCCTGACAGGGGATATGGGTTTCTTACTACCTACGAAGGCCGGGAAATCTATTTTCATGCACACAGCGTATTAAATCATGATTTTGATAAACTGGAGGTCGGGATGGAAGTGCGTTTCTCTGAAGAGATGGGAGAAAACGGACCCCAGGCAAGTTCCCTGAGGATAATTTAGGAAATAGATAGTTTATTCGTTTGTTGAAAAAGCCAGAAATTTGTTGTTCCGGGTATAAGGGATTTTAAGAGGACTCTTAATCGGCTGGCGGCATTAAAAACCTGCAAATCATTAATTTCAAATTTTTCAACGGTAGCCTCTGTGAGAAACCAATCTTCGTAATTACTATTATATGTAAACCCCAGCACTTCTCTGTTTCGGACCCTCGAAAACCGGGTATAATTCTCCAGGAGCCACCAGTAATGCCTTTTCAAATAATCATGGCTTTGCAGATCGGTATCCTGCAGGGCGGCAACTGTGAAATCAATCATTACCTCCCAAACGGCACCCCAGCCATGATATTCATTTTTTTGTAGAAGCTTCCAAGGAGAAAGAATTTTTGGTTCTATCCCAATCTTTTTTTCTTCCGGCGTTAAAAGCAAATCATATCCATTTTTATCAGCGAGCATGGGGTTTGCGACCGAAAATCCTAAACTTTCCCCATTTTTGTCAATGATAGCGAGTCCGCCTAAAGATACCGGCAGTTCCGTTGGAAGGATCAAGTCATTTTCAATCTGTTCACGCCGTAATGCTTTCGTAAAGGCCTCAAAACCAAGGTCGCTGTGCAGAATTGGGATCGGTTTTTTATTCTTATCAAGGGCCATAGCATATGTACAAATTGTGTTAGGGAATGGATTTCCGTTTGGAAGAAAAAATCTTTCCTCCAGATATTGAAGGGGAATCCTGAGATCATCCTCCCATTTTTTATCATTGATAAAATCTTCGGTGGTATACCATACCTTACCCAGTTGATGCTCACGTAGATAATATCCTATTTTCATATACCTTAAGTCCTGAATGGAATTATCCTGATTCTCCGGGTCATGGTAAAAATTTTTTAACTGTGTCCGCCACTCATCTAATGAGAATGTTATTGAGAAATATTTTTTGGCCCTACCAACCCAGTTTTTAATCTTATTTTCGATCTCCTCTTTTCCGGAAAGGAAGAAGGATGTTATGTGATCAAAATGTTCTCCAGGAAAAGACAGTTTTGTTCTGACGAGAAAATTAAAAAGAGTATTGCACTTGTTCATATCATCTCGAAAAGATTTCAAAAGGTGAAGAAAGTGGGGAATCCACACAACATTAACATCATAGGGGTAGGTACCTCTCGAAAAGCTATTGACGGCATCTCTCCAATTGGCCGAACTGGGATCCTCTTCTCTTTTTAAGGAAATGAGGCTGTTTTGGTCGGTTATCGTAAGGATATTTTCCAGGTTTCGAAAGATGACCGTTGCGTTATCCAGGAGGACATGTGGCCTTAGGGAGATAATATTGTAGCGGTTATTGATATCCCGGTGGCTCAAGAAGGTTTTCATCTCCTCGTTATTCATCTCATTTAATAATTCAAGGGTTGAGATAGCCATTAAAAAGTCTGTATCTCTCATTCGATAATCATAATGATCTTCTTTTCCCCTGCTTACACGGGAATCAATTTCATGGGCAGCTTCACCTCCCCTGTTGGAGCGATTTAAAAGTTGTTGAACCATCTTTTTTTTGGTGAAAATATGGAGAAAGGGTTTCAGCAATATATGGGTAAATACGGTATCTCTTCCAAAATATGAGAGATAATTGAATGTACCGGCTACAGCAGTGTTATCCATGATTAAGAATGTGACCGACCGGTATGCGACTTCAAGCATATTCAGCAGGCTTCTGATCTTTTCAACGGCCAAATCTTCCACACTTTTGGCATCCTGCAGAAGATGGATGCATTCTAAGGTGCCCTTGTTAAAAATATCAAAGAATTTAATAGGTCTTGGCCGATAGCGCCCTTTCGTTGTATTAACGGTAAATTCTATATTTATTCTGAAGTGTGTGCCTGATGCTGGAACTACAATTTTATATACAGGCACCAGGATTTCTATTACCACGATATCTTTCTTATAGGAATCCAGGTACCTTTTATATTGCAGGGGGGTTGCACATGGTTTATATCCTTTCGGTAGGGGAATGACCCTAATTTCCTCTCCATTTCTGGAAAAGTGACGAAGTCTTACCTGTTTTTTTTCAAACCATTCAGGGCCTTTTTGGGTTATTTCGTTCAGTAAACCCCACCCTTTATCACTTTTGCCGAGATGGCTTTCTACCTCATCAAGCACAAAATAACTGAAAACCCGATGATCTTTATCCTTCTGGATTTTCAAACCCTCTGGATATTTATCCTGAAGGCCTGTCATGGTAATCTTAACCTGATATATTTCATCAAGGATATTCTTTTTTATCGTAAGGGAAACATGGTCTTTGTGGTCTTCAATTTTTTGATAGGGTATCAGGGGAAAGATGTTCGACGAGTCATCCGCTAAAAAACCAAACATATCCTTTAATGCCCTGATATCTGCATTTATTTCTACCATTCTCCGTAAGTCTCTTAAACTACGTCCCACATCCATATATACAAAGAATTCTATTGGAAGATCTCCCTCGATATTCAGATTGAAGAGATCGGTTACTCCGTACACGATTCTTTCTGTTTTAACATTATCCAATTTGATAGGGATAATCTGTAAGTCTCCTTTTACCGAATCAGGGAGAAAGGGGGAAAACTTAAACTGAGCGATGATGTTCTTGAAAAAGGCCAACAATAGTTCTGACTCTCCATCCCGTGCCCGTATCCTTTTCCCGAATACCCCTGCTTCAGGATCTAATTTTAATATCGTCGAGTGGGAAACCCACAATGCCTCATGATAGGTGGCAAAGATTTTTGAGGTTTTTTTACCTGCCAGTTGAAGCCAAATATTTTTTAAAAAGCTTAGAATGGTTTTTGGAAAAGCGCCCTCAACATCATCAACAACCGATTGCTGGAGAAGGGTATTGATGGAGTTATAACAAGACTGAAGGTCAAATAAAGGAGTATCTTTCATAAGTAAGAATTTCAATATCACGTTGTAGGGGCGTATTGCAATAAGCCCTTACGTCAGTGAAAAACAAAAGTTGCCAAAGGACTCATTTAGCGTTTAGGAATTCCAAACCAGGAGTAGTGTAACTCTTTAGGGTCGCATCCTGTACTCCTCAGAAAACACAAATACTCACAATCCATGTGCCAGATAGTGCCTTATATGTTTTATTTATCATAGCCATGTTCCTGTAAAGAGTTCAACTGAGGCAGACGGTTCGTATGAAAGTGGTCGACATAGAGGAAGATGTATTCACGTATGGATGTACGAAGATTCCATTTTGGATCGTGATCATGCTCAAATTCCTCAAATACTTTCTGCGCTTCGAGGATCCCCAATCCATCCTTTACGGTAAAGTAATAATCCAGGGCACAATCCCATTCCGGATTTTTAAAAAGAGAAACGCCAAATCGTTCCGGGTTCAGGGCAACAGGACTGTATTTCCCGAGCACAAAGGTCATAAATCCAACGGAGTGGATATATTCCTTGTTTTCATGCAAAAATTGTATGCTGTCCTTTGCCTCTTCATAGCTTTCACCAGGAAATCCAAAGAACCCCATGCAGTGGTTCCATATTCCACATTTTGCAGATTTCTGCAGGATTGTTTTCATTACTTCCAGGTTTGTTGCCTTGTTCATTAACTGTAATACGCGTTCATTCCCGGATTCGTAACCGAAATAGAGGCTTTTGCAGCCTGACTCTGCCGCATCTTTCCATATCTGATCATCAAGGATGGTTTCTTCAAACCGTATGTGGGTGGTCCATGCGATATCGAGTTTTTCTTTTATGAGTCTTTGAGATAACTTCCGGAATAGGGCTGGAGGGTATGATTCATCCGTAAAATGGAAATGTCTGTTGCCATACTTATTTTTCAGGAATCCGATTTCTTCAATTATTTGGTCAATGTGTTTGGTACGGAATTTTTTCACATAACCCTGAGAATGATCACAAAAGGCACAATGCCCCCAGTAGCATCCACGGGTAGCCAGGTAGGGGAGAATCAGTTGGGGGACAAAGTATTTGTCCAATGGCAGCCCGTCGAAATCAGGTGGAGGCAGCTTTGTGATATCTGCAGAGCATACCTTTGGATTGACATGAATCTCATTCTCGTCTTTATAAATTACCTGGGGCAATTCAGCAAAATCCTTTTTATGGTCACTTATGGTATTAACCAATTCCAAAAGGGCTATTTCCCCCTCATAGAGTATGGCAGAATCGAAGAGGGTAAAGAGCATAGGATTTTTTACTAATACATCTCTGATTCGCGTAATAATATTTCCACCAAGAGTAATGTGAATGTCCGGATACCTTTCCTTGATCATCCTGCAGAAGGTGAATACAGGTATTAACTGCCTTTTCTGGACGACGGAAATACCAATAACATTAGGCCGTTCTTTCTCTAGGATAGGTTCGATAAGATGGGTAAAAACATCCCGGTATATATTGACCTGACTGTCATCTACAGCCTCGAGAATATCTTTTGATTGAAAAGATTTATAGATAAGGTCAGTTTCCAGAGGAGGAAAACAAATCCGGGCCGGATAATACCCCAGCGAAATCACAGACATGGTTTCATGCAGGCAATTGTAAGCCCATTCCAGCTTGTCGATATCGTAAAAATCTTGACTTCTTAAAATTGTTTTGGCCTTTTCGGCATCTCTTCCCAGTTGCGTAAAACGTTCGTCTGTGCAAGTATGAATCTGATGCATGAACTCATGATATGCCTCATTTTGAGGCTGGTTTTTCCTGGCTTGCCGGAGAAGGGGTGTCAGACGGGTAATCCTTTTTTGAATGTAGCGGAGAAAAGAAGTACCGAACATCATATCATACATCTCTACATTAATATCTTTCTGGATTACCTCATGGCCTGCTGCACGCAAGACTGCGGTTAGGGTGGGCAGACTCAGATAAGGTTCAGTGGGAAGCCAGTCTGGAGGAAAAAGCAAAAGTACTTTCATAAGGTATCTCTTAATGCTTTTCAAAAAATGATAATTTCTATATAATAAAACTAGAGCTTATCCGAAAACCAGGCGTGCCATTTCTGGCAATGAAGAAGTGAGGAATCTTTTCCGTAAGTAGTACAAAAGATTCATCATCCGCTTCGCTCAATTCAGAATGACAATTCTCGTTTTTTGATAGGCTCTTGGTTCTTCCTACAAAAGGAAGGACTATCGATGGTTATATCAAAATTATCTGTTTGATGAAAAGAAATTTTTATTATTTATTGTATTTCTGTTCCGCAACGGCCGGCAGTGTAGACGATAAGTACCTGAACGTAAATTCTTGTACCTTTTTCAGGAGTATTGTCCGGGTTGGTTCAATTGTGGACGATTGAACCAACCCGGGATTTTAGATGTTTCAGTGAGTTCTCTCGCCGAAACAACTGCCTAGGGATGTACATGAGTTTGGAAGGACTTCATAACAAAATGAAAGGCATCTTGCGCCCAATGGTGGAAGAAGATGTTCCTGCCTATTCAAACATGCTGAAAAGGTCTTTCAACAAGTGGTATCGTGACCATGGGTGGGGACAGGATTACTTCAGATGCAAGGAACAAGATCTTGCCATTTTCTGGCAAATCTACAAACAGGTTAGCCATGGTCACTGCGTAACCGCTATAGACCACGGCACAGGCGCAATGATGGGCGCATGTTTCTACCATCCCCGAAAATACCATGTAAGTCTGGGCATTATGTGCGTGGACCCGGTTTATTTTAACCAGAGAGTTGGCAGGCAGTTGGTCTACGATATTATTGGCTTCACAGAGCGCAGGGGATACGATGCGCTGAGGCTTGTGAGCAGTGCATCCAATACGAACTCCTTTTCACTATAAAACAAGGCTGGCTTCATACCGAAGAAAATCTACCATAACATGATGGTACACGTTCCGGCATGGTGAACCTAACCAGCTTCCTGCCTGAGACAGGCTAACGGCAAGTGCTTACGAATACTGAGAAACTGTTTGAAAAATGACTTACCGGTCAATACCTAAACCGAGGCACTTAGCATTTGTAACTTCACAAATACGATAAGCTCGTGAGATATCGGCAGGCAGCCATCGGTAATTCCCAAAAACTGCAAGCTGACTGCTGATAGCTGATTACCTATACAATCCTGATTACTTTTAAAACATGAACAGGCCTCTTACAGAAAAACGAAATTTTTTTCATATATTTTTATTAAAAAGCCTATTTCACGAAAATTTTTCATGAAAAAGCAGGTTTATGGCCCCCCTCTCATTTACAATGAAAACCATTTCAAAATTTGTCCCTTCCATAAGTGATTAAATTATAAACTCATATATAAATTCCAATGCTACTAAAAGTCCATTGGCACTCCAGTTGTTACATCAGGATCTCCTATGATTTATCACAACGGAGCCGCAACCAAAATTTTTATCTACGAAGATAGGCGACCTTTCATCGGTCAACAGAAGTCATTGTGAGATGTTGAGATGTTATTCGTAAGTATTAGGTTATTCATAGGAGAGACACAAGATTTTGCGTCTCTACTGCTCAGGTTCGAGGTTAGAGAGATGAAGATTGAAGATTTTGAAGAAAGAAAACAACCGTGAACTCAGAACCTCAGGAGCCACTAATTGTTTTTTTTATTTTTTACTAAATTTTTTTATAAATCTTCCGATATTCTTAAGCAGATAGAGGTCGGACACTATTACATGCTAAAGGAATTATTTAAAACAGGCAATATCTAAATAATCGTGTTCATAGAATAATAGATTCTTCATTTAGCTAAGAATCAAAAGGAACTGGTACAAAACATTAGATAAACTGCCATGCTGAACAAAACGTAAGAGAACAAAAGTCCATTTTTATAGTATTCCGGACTGCTTGTTCCTGGAATTTATAAACATGAATACGGCCTTCATATCAACCAGGTGTTTTTCAAAAACAGTTTTATGGATAATTTTTCTCATACATATTCCTTCCCCAAATTCTTACATCGTACTTCACGCAATACAGAAACAAAAATCCAAATTTAAGTTCTATTCAAGCAACTATTCACACAGTGTCTCGTATAGAAAACATACAGACACATCCTAGTGTCGTTGCAACCAAAATCCTTGATATAAAGTAATGGGGGTGGTTTGGAGTAATGGAGTATAGTTGTGAAAGAAACTCCAATACTCCGTTGTCCTATCACTTCATATCATGGATAGATTGTAACCGCTTATGTTCACGTATTTGAAAAAATTATTTTCAATAAAAAAAAGGGAGGAAAAGGGTATGAAATTGACCTTAGGGAAGAAAATTGGTGGCAGCTTTATTATATTGGTTTTTATATCTGCAATTACCGGCGGGTTAATTTTATATTGGTTAGCGGGTCTGACTGCGACAAACCAAACTGTATTAAACGTACGAACGCCATCCATGGTAGGGGCTGAACAGCTCTTACGGTATTATGGGTTAGCTATTGGGGGGGTAAGGGGCTTCCTCGCATCCGGCGATGAAAAATATGTACAAGACCTCGAAAAGGCAAAATCTGGGATGCAGGAAAGTTATAAAAAGCTGGGAGAAGTATCAAAACACTGGGTTTTACAGGAAAATAAGGATTTATTAAAAGAGATAGGGGTTTGTTTAGATAAATTCTACGTATCATCAAGCCAGGTTATTGAAAAAAGAAGAAGTCCGCAGAATGACGTTGCCGTCCACTATTTTCATACCCATATGACCCCGCTCTTTAAGTCCATAAATGAAAAAATGGATAAGGTAATGGAAGAATTAAGCAAGAGCCAGGTTACCAGCGCAGTAAGAGATGCACTGTATGCATCGGCACAGTACCGTGCAGGTACCGCACGGTCAGGTATGGCTATCCGGGGTTTTATGGAGAGTGCAGATGAGAAATATAAGAAAGATTATGACGATGCTCAATCAATGCGTACAGGAGGAATAACGCGGTTACAATCAATATCCCAAGATCTGCCGGCATCTCTTCAGGGAATTGTAACAGACATCAAAAAAGAAGAAGAAATTTTCAACACTCACCCGGAAAAGATTTTTACGATCAGACGGGGAAATGACTATCGACTGGACCTAAAACACCTCAGGGAAGAGTTAGCCCCATTGGTTGCAACAGTTCAGAAGAACATTGATAAGATAGAGACTAATCTCTCAAAACTCCTGGAAGATGATACACAAACGGCATTAGGATTACAGAAGTCTATGTGGCGTATTGCCATAATTGCGGTAGGAATCACTGTTGCGGCGGGCACATTTATGACCGTATTTTTGCCCTTAAAAATTACAACTATGCTTCGGAATGTAATTACAGAGCTTACATCCGGTGCCTCACAGGTAGCGTCAGCATCAGAGCAGATATCTGCATCAAGCCAGAGTCTTTCCGAGGGTACTTCTGAACAAGCAGCATCAATTGAAGAAACCTCATCGACTATGGAGGAGATATCTTCCATGACAAAGCAGAATGCCGATAACGCTTCAGAAGCATTCAAACTGGCAACGGCATGTAATAGTACTGTTGAGCACGGCAATGGTACCGTCCATGAAACGGATGAGGCAATGAAAAAGATTTTTGAAAGCAGTAGAAAAATTGCTGATATCATCAAGATTATCGAAGGAATTGCCTTTCAGACAAATTTGCTGGCGTTGAATGCTGCAGTTGAGGCAGCCCGTGCCGGAGAACATGGACGGGGGTTTGCCGTTGTTGCTGAAGAGGTCAGAAACCTTGCCCTGAGAAGCTCTACGGCATCTAAGGATATTACGACATTGATTACCGACAGTGTAAAAAAGGCAGAAAACGGAACTGAACTTGTCAAAAAGACTAAAGAGGTATTCTCAAGTGTTGTTACCCAGGTAAAAAAGGTCACGGATCTGATAAATGAAATAGCCACGGCATCAGAAGAACAGACGAATGGCATCACGCAGATCAGTAAAGCCATACAACAAATGGACCAGGTAGTTCAGCAAAATGCAGCCAATTCAGAAGAAACTGCTGCTGCAACTGAAGAATTAACCTCTCAGGCTCAGGCGCTCAACAGCCTCGTCTATAAGATCGGCGCAGAGGTTGGCATGGAAAACCAGGAAGATATGGAGATTAAATCCACTGTCAATCCGGGGAAGAAAGGATACCAGCATTTGAATAAACGATTATCATCCATTCATAAAGAGGTATCTGGCTCTCTAAAAGGGAATATTAAGGAGAGAGATTCTGGCAAATGCCTGCAGGATACATCACTAGAAGGGAACGGACAAAGACCCTGTACGGTGAATGCAAAGCCAAATCGTTTAATCCCCCTGATGGATGACGAATTTAAGGATTTCTAACTTGATTGTACAGGAATTTTCATTTTATTTAAGCGGTTTTTGGATGGAGGATTGAAAAAATTAATCAACTGAAGCTGCACGGGTGGTTTTTTCTACCAAAAGCCGGCCGCAATGGATCGATGCTACATTACTGGTATTTTCATAGTATGGGACGAACAAACTTCACCTGGTTAAATAGTTACAAATTTTCAAAAATCTGGTTTACTTCACGATAATTTGGCAATGTATGAACACTTCTATGATAAAACGCAAGAGGTCGCTTTCTAGAAAGGCATTCATCTCGATTTTCGTTGTACTCCTTCCCATCCTTATTACGTTCTTTCTGAGCTATCATAATAATAAAATGTATTTAAAACAACGTATCGTCGATACCCTTACGGTTATTGCAGAGGCATACGAGGGACAAGTCTATCAATTCCTGGAAATGTCAAAGCGGCGTGCCCATGATTTTACGAGTGATGGCCTTATAAAAAGTCAGTTATCGAAAATCATTCATGGCAACAAAACCGCAGCAAATGTCCTTAACGGGCATCTCATGAAAAATAAACTCGTCCTTGATAAAACCATAAATACCATTAATATCCTTTCCCTGGAAGGTCGGGTGGTAGCCTCAACAAATACTGCTGAAATAGGAAGGGATTTATCCAATGAGGCTTATTTTATGAAGAACCAAAATACCATGAATATTGGGGAGGATTATCGCGGACACAAGGGGCTGCCTGAAATTGTAATTACCGCACCTATCTTATCCAGGCGTACAGGAAAGCCTATGGGATATGTTGCCAATTATATTTTTATCGTGGAACTCAATAAACTTCTCCACGGAGAATATATCAAAGATCTTGGAGCAATCTCCTGGGGGAAGGGAAAAGGGGCGTGGGAAACCCTTGAGATTTATTTAGTAAATAGAAACAAACTTATGATTACCCAATCAATATTTATAAAAGACGCTATATTAAAACAGAAAGTCGATACCCTGCCGGTTGAATTAGGTTTGACGGTAAATAGGGAAATGGCTGGATTTTACAAAGATTACCGAGATGTTGATGTGGTTGGAGCATCGATGTATATCGCACCCATGAAATGGGTACTCCTGGTTGAAATCGATAAGGATGAGGTGCTTGCCCCGGTAAAACATATACTCACCAGCGCGTTCATAACTGCAACCATCGTTATTAGCATGGTCATCTTGCTATTTATTGGTTTCCTGAAAGGGATGGTAATTCCCCTTCGGAAAATTTCTCTTGCTACGAGAAATATTGCAAGCGGGGATTTTGATGTTGTTATACAGGTCAAATCACATGATGAAATCGGTACACTCTGTGAATCATTTAATGATATGGCCCATCAGATTAAAACCAGAACCGCTGCCCTGGAGAAGAGTGAATCCCGCCTTATCGAAGCACAAAGGATTGCCCATATAGGAAACTGGGAGTGGGACATTGTGAAAAATGAATTATATTGGTCTGATGAAATTTATCGCATTTTTGGTTCAACCCCGCAGGAATTTGATGCTACCTATGAGGCATTTTTACATCGTGTCCATCCTCAGGATAAAAAATTTGTAATGAAATCTGTTCGTGATGCCTTGTTGGAAAAAAAGCCATACGATATAGAACATCGTATCCTTTTAAAAGACGGTACCGTGCGTGTTATTCATGAAAAGGCCGTAGTTGCCTTTGATGATACGGGAAATGGTACCCGGATGGTTGGAACGGCACAGGATATTACCGAACAGAAGCGGGCAGAAGAAGAAGCACATCTCTTACAAACAATAATTATGTCAATTACTGAAACAAAAGATTTTCAATCTGCACTTGGTATTGTGCTCCGCAAGGTGTGTGAGACTACAGGTTGGGTATACGGCGAAGCCTGGATTCCTTCTCCTAATGGCAATTATCTCGAATTTAGTATGGCATGGTATGGTGTTCGTGAATGTGCAAAAGAATTCAGGAAAAGGAGTAAAACGTTTGTTTTCCCGCCAGGGGTTGGTTTGCCCGGTCGTGTATGGGTTTCAAAAAAACCGGAATGGAGAAAGGATGCTACGATAAATGGAGATTTTCCTCGTGCGTCAATTGCTAAAGAAACCGGTTTTAAATCAGCAATGGGTATTCCCGTTATAGCCAATGATAGCGTTGTTGCGGTGCTAGGTTTTTTCGTGCGGGAAAAACGGAATGAGGATGAACGGTTAATCAAGCTTGTCTCGGCTGTTGCAAACCAGTTGGGTACGGTTATTCAACGCAAACGTGCTGAAGCAGCATTGCGGGAAAGTGAAGAGAGGTTGCAATCCATCCTTGATAACGCTACTGCGGTAGTCTATGTTAAGGATATCCGGGGTAAATTTTCCTTTATCAACAAACAGTTTGAGAAATTGTTTCATATCAACAGGGATAACGTAAATGGAAAAACCGATTATGACCTGTGGCCAAAGGAGATGGCTGATGTATTCCGGGCAAATGACTTGAAGGTGATCCGGGAGAAGGCTCCTTTACAATTTGATGAGGTTGTGCCCCACGAGGATGGACTTCATACGTACATTTCGATAAAATTTCCCCTCTTTGATATTACAGGGAATATGTATGCAATCTGTGGCATTTCAACGGATATCACCGAACGCAAACGCTTCGAGACTCAAATTATCCATATGGCAAGCCGTGACCCGCTTACTGATCTTTTCAACCGCCGTCGTTTCCGGGAAGAATTAGAGAGATGGCTTGCTCATGCACGAAGATATAAAACCCAGGGAGCGCTGCTATTTCTGGATATTGATAATTTCAAGTACATTAATGATTCGCTCGGGCACCATGAAGGGGACAAATTTATTATAACCCTGGCCAACTTGCTGAAGGAACGGCTGCGGGAAACTGACACACTTGCCAGACTGGGCGGCGATGAGTTCGCTATCATCCTCCCTCAAACTGAAAAAAGCCAGGCAATAGTAATTGCAAACCAAATACGGGAGTTAATACAGCATCAAACCTCAGGGGCGGAAAAACACCATATTACTATTACCGTCAGTATTGGTATTGCCCTGTTTCCCCAGGACAGTGATACGGTTGAGATGCTCATTACTTATGCCGACCTCGCCATGTATCGGGCAAAAGAAGAAGGCCGCAACCGTGTTTGTATCTATACGGCAGATCAAAAGACGCAAGTCGAATTACGGCTCATTTGGGAAGATCGTATCCATGAGGCGTTCAAGCAAAATCGCTTTACGTTATATCTGCAACCTATCGTAGATTTGCATCAAAACTGCATTATTGGACATGAAGTGTTGCTACGCATGTTAGATGAAAAAGGGAAACTCATTTTACCTTCTCAATTCCTCGGTATTGCAGAACGTTTTGGGCTCATTCACGAAATAGACCGTTGGGTGGTATGCAAGTCTATCCGTCTTGTCGAAAAGCTCCAACAAAATGGCAAACCAACGTGTCTCGAAGTTAATTTGTCCGGCAAGTCACTTATGGATACGGAGTTGTTACCTTTAATCAAAAGGGAACTGGCTGCAGCCAATGTTGATCCGGTAAATCTTATCTTCGAGATTACCGAAACCTCTTGTATTGAGAATATCGCTACTGCACAAAATTTTATCAGTTCCCTGAAAAATCTGGGTTGCCATTTTGCCCTCGATGATTTCGGTATCGGGTTTTCCTCATTTAACTACCTGAAGCACCTGCCAGTGGATTGCCTGAAAATCGATGGCAGCTTTATTCATAATTTATCCCGCGACTCCGTGGATCAACAAATAGTTCGTGCAATAGTAGAAGTAGCTCGCGGACTTGGCAAAAAGACCATCGCTGAATTCGTAGAAGACGGAGAAACCGTAAATTTATTACGAGAATTCGGGGTAAACTATGCACAAGGTTACCATATCGGTAAGCCGCATGTCATGTTTGAGATATAAGAAGGTTACCATAAATGAAACCGTTATGTTCAATAAAGGGAAGATTACTTTTATTTGCATTCTGTATCTCTCTTGTCCCTATTATTATCATTACAACGGTATATTACTTCCAGGCCAGGAATACTCAAAGGCAGCAAATTTTTGAAAAATTGAAGGCTATTGCCGAATCAAAACGGCTTCACGTTCAGTTTTTTATGGAGGCAATAAAAATACGAGCATCAGATTTTAGTACCGATGGATTCATAAGAGGAAGATTTGAGATGATTACTTCCAGAGATAAATTTGTGAAAGAAGATACGGTAACTCACTTAAACAGATACCTTTCAAAGAACAAATTTTCCCTCAATCATCATCTCACTGCGATAGTGCTTCTCAACAAGTACGGTGTAGTCATCTCATCTACCAATGAAAAGTTAATTGGTAAGGACATGTCTGGCCTCGATGTGTTTAAGGAAGGAATAAGAAAACATTATGGTGTGGTATACGTTGGTCAATCGTATTATTCATCGTATTTCGATGCAAATTGCATATTTGTTTCTGCACCCATTATTTCAAAGTGTAATGCTAAGGTACTTGGCGTCATTATCAATGCCTATAGCCTTGCAGCCCTGAATGAGATTACAACAGACCGTATTGGAATGGGAGAAACGGGGGAAGTTTATTTGGTTAATAGAGAAAAAACAATGCTTACCAAATCGAGATTCATTGATAATGCATCCCTTACATTAGTAATAGACACAGAGCCGGTTCGTAAAATTATCACAGCCAGTCAAGGAATGGTTGGTGTCTATAAAAACTACAGGGGTAAACATGTTCTTGGTGCCTCTATGGATATACCCCAATATGGATGGATACTTATAACGGAAATGGATAAATCAGAGGCCTTTTCTCCGTTAAAAAAGTTATGTATTATTACATTGACTTTAGGATTCGTCTGCACATGTGTAGTTATTAGCGCAGGAATTATCTTTACCATCTCAATATCAAAACCAATCGAAGATTTATCAAGTGCAACGAAGGAATTTGCAGCAGGAAAATTAGATTGTAGAGTAACAATATCTTGTAATGATGAGATAGGGAGCCTGGCGAAAAGTTTTAATTCTATGGCTGAAGAACTTGCAGGAAAGATATATGAGTATAATCGGGTAGAGAATGAACTGTGGATGCTTATTGAAAGCCTTCCACAAAGAATATTTTACAAGGATACAAACTTGGTGTACAAATCTTGTAATAAAAATTACGCTAGGAATTTACACATGAAACCGGCTGAAATTTCGGGAAAGACAGACTATGACCTTTATCCTAAAGAATTGGCTGAAAAATACCGGGAAGAAGATAAAATAATTCTTACATCAGGACAAATAATAGATACAGAAATGGTATACATGAAGCATGGACGTGAGATAATCATCCATATGATGAAGACCCCTATAAAGGATGAGAAGGGTAATATCACCGGTATATTGGGTGTTTTCCTGGATATTACTGAAAAAGTATTTCTCCAAAGAGAAGCTGAACAGTTCAGGCGTTTGGCATCTTTAGGTGAACTGGCTGCAGGTGTGGCACATGAGATTAACAATCCTATAAATGGTGTTATCAACTGTGCTCAAATATTATTTAACAAGAGTAATGAGGGAAGCAGAGAAAAAGATATTTCGAGTCGGATTATGAAAGAAGGGAATCGCATAGCCAATATAGTACATAGTCTTCTCTCTTATGCGAGACGTGACGAGAATGAGAGAACAAGCATTATTCACATAAGCAAAATAGTATCTGAAACACTTATCTTGACTGAGGCTCAATTGCGAAAAGATTGTATTGTCATAAAGTTAAACATTCAAAAAAAAATACCAGACATAATTGTATACCCACAACAGATCCAACAAGTCTTTTTAAACATTATGAGTAATGCACGATACGCCCTAAACCAGAAATATCCGAAACTCCATGACAATAAAATCCTTGAGATCCTTGGTGAAGAGATAACCATAGAGAATTGTCCTTATGTAAAAATTACTTTTTTTGATCGGGGTATAGGAATACCTGCCGAAATAAAACATAAAGTAATGGATCCATTTTTTACGACAAAACCCAAAGGCATAGGAACCGGATTAGGCCTGAGTGTAAGTTACGGTATTATCAGTAACCATGGTGGCAAGATTACGATTGACAGTGTTGAAGGAGAATATACGAAGGTATCAATTGTTTTACCGGTGAAACCTTTAGCAACTATCTGAAAAAGAAAGGTGGTTATAACCTGAGCGTAGATGAATTTTCTTTTATGTAAGCGGGTTTTCAGTCGGGTAGGGTGATCGCGTTGCTCACCAAAATATTGCTCGCTCGTCTACGTTGATTATTTTTGATAGGTAATGCATATCCCACATTGCTTAAATGTTCGGTTTTAAACCCAGGGAATCTCGATATTGATTTCAATCCTATAGGGAAATTACTTTAAATTAGGCCTTCGGTAACTTTTTTCCATTAGGCATTTTGTTTTATTCATTTACGTACGTTTTGACTTGAAAAGTTAGAAACAGTTGATATAATGATAAAAATCAAAAACTTGCGATTTTAGCGCGAAGGTTACAAATGTTTTTTACGGTAAAGTAATAAAAAAGTGCTAAATTTGAATTGTTCGAAAAGCTTATTAGGATTGTCCGGGCTAGTTGCTATACTTTACGTGGCTAGGTATGAGGATTAACAGATGTTGCGCCAGTAGCTCAGCTGGATAGAGCATCGGATTTCTAATCCGGCGGTCGAGGGTTCAAATCCTTCCTGGCGCGCCAATATTACTAATCCGTCTTTTCGTATCTATAATCATTGCTCAAATATTGTGGTGAGCGTAGCTCAGATGGTTAGAGCATTAGACTGTGGCTCTAAGGGTCGCGGGTTCGAATCCCGTCGCTCACCCCATAACATACGTATCATTGACTTATAGATTGATTTTTCTTCTGGTACAGTCTGGTGACAGGCTCTCTTGTATAAGGTAAGTTTTGTACATCAACTCATCTCTCCAACCCCCTCCTTTTATCCATATGACATTAACTTTCTTCCCGAATATTTCATCATATTCTCTTGTTCCGTTTTTAAGGTAAATTATCGTTTCTCGCTAGAAAAGCAGAAGAGTACTTAAGGCAGTTTTTGCTAAAATATTAATGTCGTTTCTGCATTGTTAATCTTTTCCCACGTATCTCCCTCTTAATTTTGATTGTATTCTGGTATCTCTTTGTGTTATATTCTTCACCAAAATTAATTCTTGCCGGACTACTGCATGATATCGGGACTATTTCCCATAAATAATGAATAAATAGTAACATGCCATGAGCAATACCCTTAAACTGGTTGTCTTTGCCCTTGACGCCCAAAAATTTGCATTATACCTTTCCTCTGTAGAAAGGGTCGTACCAGTAGTTGAAATTACCCAATTACCCAAAGCACCTGATATTGTTACTGGTATTATTAATGTACAAGGGCGTATTATTCCCGTGGTTAATATCCGCAAACGTTTCCAATTACCCATGAAAGAAACGGATTTGACTGATAAATTAGTAATTTCACAAACGACCAGAAGAACTGCAGCGATTATTGTGGATGCGGTTTGCGGTGTAATCGAATACCCGGAACAAAAGATTATTACAGCGGAAAATGTCCTGCCGGGGATGGAATATATCGATGGGGTGGTAAAGGCAGACGATGGCATGATTCTTATTCATGACCTTGACAAGTTCCTTTCACTTGATGAGGAAGAAGCATTGAATAAAGCCTTAATATCGAAAAGAAAGAACAAGAACAAAAGGTAAGTTCTATGAACCAGGGTATTTCTGAGTCCCTCTTATCACAACTGAGTGAGATGATTGCCGTCCATGTTGGTTTACATTACCCAAGAGAACGTTGGTACGATCTCGAGCGGGGAATAAGTTGCGCAGCAAAAGATTTTGGGTTTGAGGATATCGAATCGTGTATCCAATGGCTCGTGTCATCGCCCCTCAAAAAGAATCAGATTGAGATATTAGCGTGCAACCTGACGGTAGGAGAAACCTACTTTTTTCGTGACAGGAGAATTTTTCAGATTCTTGAGGAACAGATTATTCCGGAAGTGATTTCCCTATGTAGGACTTCTGAACGTTGCTTGAGGATATGGAGTGCTGGTTGTGCAACGGGTGAGGAGCCATATTCTCTTGCCATCATGCTGAAGAAAGTGATTCCGGACTTGCGGGATTGGAATATTACTATTTTGGCTACCGATATTAACCCCCGCTTTCTTCAAAAGGCTTCGAGAGGGGTGTATACGGATTGGTCGTTTCGTGATACCCCAAAATGGGTTAAAGAACGGTTTTTTGAAAAAACAAAAGAGGGTTATTTTAAAATTTCTTCAGATATAAGGGAAATGGTGACATTTTCATATCTAAATCTCGTGGAAAATTCCTACCCGTCTCTTCTCAATAATACCAGTGCAATGAATATTATTTTTTGCCGCAATGCCCTGATGTATTTTACCGATAACAAAGTGGGTGGCGTTGTTCAGAAACTGTATCGGTCACTTGTTGATGGTGGTTGGCTTGTTGTCAGCCCATGTGAAATTTCAAAGGTGCTTTCTTCACGGTTTGTTATGGTAAGTTTTCCTGATGCAACCCTTTACCGAAAAGATTCTGAATCATCCCAGATAATGGAAAGGATTATTCCCAAAGAGACGCCATTGCAAAGAGAATACGATGAAACAAGCATGTTATTTCAGAGACCACATACGTTTCAAGAGAAAATACTTGTTGAAAATTCTCAGCCTCAGTTGACATTGGACAGCGAGAGTAGGGGCAGGTTTCAAACCCGCCCCTACTTTGAAAGGCAAAATATGTTGAATCTGAAAAGCCCGTATGAAGAGGCAATCGATTTATACCAGCAGGGCCTTTATCAGGGAACTGTAGAAAAACTTACCACACTGCTTTTACACACCAAAGGAACAGAAAATTATACTATCAGCCAAAAAGAGGCGATTGTTCTTCTGATACGTGCTTATGCCAACCATGGCAAACTCAATGAAGCATTGGAATGGTGTGAAAAGGCCATTGTTATGGATAAGATAAATCCTGGTTTTTACTATCTCCGCTCAACGATCTTTCAAGAGCAAGGGCTCATAGAGGAATCAGAAAAGTCCCTGAAACGTGCGTTATATCTTGATTCAAATTTTACCATGGCCTATTTTGCATTGGGAATCCTAAGCAGGAAAAAGGGAAAACTCAAAGAATCAGGAAAGCATTTAGAAAATGCCCTTTCAACTTTGAATACCCTCAAGGAGGGAGATATTCTCCCTGAATCGGATGGTATTACAGCAAGGAGGCTTAAAGAGATTATTGTGTCTACTATGGGGGAAATTTAGAATGATTGCGTTATATTCTGGAGCAGCATAGTCGCAACAGATTGAACCAGTTCATTTTATTGGATGTTTCGGTGAGTCTTCTTACCGAAACAAAGTGCAAGGACGGACATGGGTTTCGGTGTGGGGACACACCGGAACATCCAAACAGTTGATTCTATTTTCGTACTGGCTAATGTGAGGAACGCAGAGAAACAAATAAAAGGATAAGAGAGTGTGGAAGAACAGGAAAAACAGAGAATTCTGAGAGAAAGGGCAAGGGAACTTGCACACGAACATAAAAAAAAGGACACATCACACGGATACCTCAGGGTTTTAGAATTCCTCCTGGCATATGAGAAGTATGCCATTGAAACGGCGCATGTCCGTGAGGTTTATCCCCTCAAGGATCTTACCCCATTACCATGTACACCTCCTTATGTTCTCGGTATTATCAATGTACGCGGTCAGATACTGTCCGTTATTGAACTTAAGAAATTTTTTGAACTTCCGGAAAAAGGGATCTCCAACCTTAATAAGGTTATTATCATTTCTACAAATAAAACTGTCTTCCGTGGAGTTGAAGGAATGGAGTTTGGCATAGTTGCTGATGCAGTTTTTGGGGTGAGATCTATTCCCCTCAATGAGGTTCAGCCTTCACTTCCAACTCTTACGGGTATTCGAGAGGATTATCTGAAGGGTATAACAATAGACAGGACGGTGATCCTCGATGCGATGAAAATTTTATCGGATAAGAGGATCGTTGTTAACGAGCAAGTGGATTGAGGGATGCGTAAAAGAAACGGTCGATAGTGAATAGTTGATAAGGAATGGTAACTTCCAAGGTTGGTTCAATCTTGTAGATTGAACTATACATTTGGAATTGATGTACGTCTTTTGATCGGTGCCAGGCCTAGAAAACATGCCAAAACGTTTCGGTTCAATCGTAGACGATTGACCAACCCTCTACTATCTATTATTCACTATCGACTATTCATTTTTCAGTTATGTTGGTGGTATTGACCACTGAAAAATAAACAACGTGGATGAGTGAGCAATATTTTGGTGGGTGATGTCCACCCTGTCCGGTTAACTCGACGTGTAGGAAGAATACACTATGGCGAATTTTGTTTGGAAAAGTCTGAGAGGTAAACTGATTTTTCTTGCCCTTGGTTTCTCGATTATCCCTATCATTATCGTAGGATATCTGAGTTATTGGTCAGGGAAGATGATGATAAGACATCAGTTTTTCGATAGCCTGACAACGATTGCAAAATCGAGAGAAAACGCAATAGCATTCTATTTAAAATCAAAAACAGGAAGGATACTGGACTTCAGTTCCGATGGGTTTATCTGCGACACCCTTGAAAAACTAAACCAGGAAGGGTTTGATGGAATAAAATTTTCGGAAGATTTGGCCAGACATCTTCGGGAAAATAAGAAACCCCTTGACCCGGAGATTTATGGACTACATGTTCTTGGTCTTAAAGGTAAGATTGTAGCTTCTTCGGAAAAGGGCATTTTTGGAAATGATATGTCGGATGATGATTGCTTTATCGAGGGTATGAAAGGTGTTCACGTTAAGGATATCCATCATTCTCCTGTTGATGGAAAGGATTTTATCACGATTTCTGCTCCTTTGATTTCGAGAACAACAAAAAAGACAGTCGGCGTTATCATGAACCGTTATGATTTAAAAGGATTAAACAAGATAACGATAGTTAGAGAAGGTATGGGAGAGACAGGGGAGGTATACGTAGTCAATAAGGACCGGTACATCGTAACAGAATCGAGGTTTATCAAGGAAGCGATCCTGAAGCAGAAGGTTGACACTGTGCCGGTAAGATTGTTTCAGGAACACAGGAAGGATATGGCAGGGATTTACCAGGATTATCGGGGGATACCAATTGTAGGGGCATCAGCGGGGGGGATATTGGACAGGGAATTTGGTTTGGGGTGGACGATTTTGGCAGAGATTGATGTCTCAGAGGCATTTGCGCCGGTCAAAGTTCTGGCTGTCAGGATTATATGGATCGGGTTTTTTGTCAGTTTGGTAGTGGCTGCTATTGCCTATCTTGCTTCAACGCGAATTGCTAAACCTATTATGGATGGGGTAAATGTCCTTGGTTCTTCTGCCCGTGAAATCCTTGCCGCTACAACACAGGTTGCATCAGGTGCTGCCTGGATGGCTACTGCGGTGAGCCAGACAACGACAACGGTTGAAGAGATAAAACAGGATGCCCTGGTTTCTGTGCAAAAAGCCAAAAACGTTTCTGAAGATGCACAGAGGACATTGGAAATATCACAAAGTGGCAGAAAGTCTGTGGATGATTCTATCGATGGAATGAATCGCATCAGTCGACAAATGGAGTCTATTGCCGAAAGTATTGTAAGGTTAAATGAACAGAGTCAGGCAATTGGAGAGATTGTAACGGTGGTGGATGATCTGGCAGAACAGACAAATATTTTATCAGTGAATGCCGCTATTGAGGCAGCAAAAGCTGAAGAAGAAGGAAAGGGATTTACCATTGTGGCCCAGGAAATCAGGAATCTTGCCGAGCAGTCGAAGCAATCAACGGCGCAGGTGCGCTCGATTTTAAATAATATTTATAAGGCGACCGGTGCGGCGGTAGTGGCAGCAGAGGAAGGGAGCAAAGTAGTAGCGTCAGGAATAAAGCAGTCTGCCCAGGCAAGGGAAACAATCCAATTGCTTTCAGAAAATATCGGGAAAGCGGCGCAGGCTGCCACTCAAATTGTAGCATCATGCCAGCAGCAGATGGTGGGTATGGATCAGGTAGCTTCCGCCATGGAAAATATCAAGCAGGCAAGCGCAGAAAACGCTGCCAGTTCGAAACAGGTAGAGAATGCGACTCAGAGTTTGCGGGAATTAGGGGAAAAATTAAAACGGATGATAGAATTGCGATGATAAAAAATGTGAATATAACGACTAGACTTCTGGTTTTGATTATTGCAGCCATTATCGTTTCTTCAAGTATTTTGGCGTATTTCAATATAAAGAAACAAAAGGCACAAATCGTAGGGGAGGTACAAAAACAAGCAAAGATGGCTGTGGATCAGCTCATCAGTGCACGGAGGGTTATTGCAGATAAACAGGATAAAATAAACACAGATGCCCAGGGTAATTTTGAATTTAAGGGCGTAGTGCCTGCAATTATCGGGCGTGAGGTGGCAGAGGAGTTTAGCCGGACAACGATCTATAAGATGAAGCAGACGAGCATCAAATACCGAAATCCTGTAAATAAGCCAGACAAGTGGGAAATTACTCAATTAGAGAGATTTGAGACAAACCCTAATTTACAGGATGCTTCAGAGATAACGATTCTGGAGGATGGTACCGAGGTCTTTCGAATGATGGTTCCCTTAAAGATCGAGAAGGCGTGTTTGCAGTGCCACGGTGACCCGACAACAAGCCCTACCGGAGACGGCAAGGATATAACGGGCAGGCAGATGGAGAATTACCGGATTGGTGATATCCGTGGTGGGATTAGTGTCATAGCGCCAATGGCTGCTGTTCGTACGGCAATTACCTCGAACAGGAATTTTAACATCCTTGGGAATAGTATCTACGTTTCTCTGGTAGTTGCGGTGGTTTTTTTCATTGCGAGAGGGATTGTTAGTCCCCTTCGTGAAGGGGTTAAAATCCTGGGCTCCTCTACCGATGACATTCTTGCTGTAACGACGCAGGTGGCTACCAGTGTTTCAGAAACAGCTACTTCTGTAACACAGGCTACAGCGACTGTAGAGGAAGTAAAACAAACAACACAGGTCTCAGTACAGAAGGCTGTATATGTATCTGAAAGTGCCCAGAAGACCTTGCAAATATCTCAGAGTGGTAAACGGTCGGTAGATGATTCCATCGAGGGGATGAATCAAATTGGTCAGAGGATGGAATCTATCGCTGAGAGTATTGTAAGATTGAATGAACAGAACCAGGCAATCAGGGAAATTGTTTCGACTGTGGAAGATCTGGCAGAACAGACGAATCTCCTGTCGGTAAATGCTGCTATCGAGGCGGCTAAAGCCGGGGATGCCGGGAAGGGATTTGCCGTTGTGGCGCAAGAGGTTCGAAACCTTGCTGAACAGTCGAAGCAGGCTACAGCCCAGGTACGGAATATTTTAAATAATATTCAGAAGGCGAATAGTACGGCAGTAATGGCAACGGAGGAGGGAAGTAAAGTCGTAGCAACAGGGATAAAACAATCCGTCCAGGCAGGAGAAACCATTCGGATGCTGGCGGAAAGTATTGCAGAGGCAGCACAGGCGGCATCCCAGATCGTAATAACATGCCAGCAGCAGATGGTGGGTATGGATCAGGTGGCTTTTGCCATGGAAAATATTAAGCAGGCCAGTGCACAAAATGCATCGGGTGTTAAACAGGTAGAGACTACGGTTGAAAATCTCCGTGAATTGGGACATAAGCTGAAACAGATGGTGGAACGGAGTAGTGGATAGCAGATTGTGAATAACCAGGTAGACATTAATAATCAATCCAAGAATTGGATCAAAATGGTTTTGACAAACGAAAAATCGTTGGGTTTTGCTTTTAAAACCCAACCTAGTTTAACGTTTAGGAAATTCAAATTGTTAATTTTCCTCCCCCTCGATGGGGGAGGTTAGGTGGGGGTGAAGGAAACAACTATCACCCTCCCTTAGTCCCTCCCATCAAGGGAGGGAAAATTTACGTTTAAGTTGCCGAGGGCCTAATTTAAGTCCTGAATCTTGTTCTTATTTTTATTGGTTTAAGGCTTTGTCTTGCTAGACCGCACCTCGATTACATTCATGATGTATGATTTTAGAATGTGGAGAAAAAAATGGTAAGTTTCATTAAAAGAAGTTTGACAGGGAAATTAATGGTTCTTGTTCTCGGTGTCTCACTGATACCTGTTGCAATTGTTGGATATCTCAGTTATTCATCAGGTAAATCAACCATAAAAAAACAGTTTCTTGACAGCCTGACAACGATTGCGAAATCAAGGGAAACGGCAATTGCCTTTTATTTGAAGTCGAAGACTGGAAGGATATTGGATTTCAGTTCGGATGGTTTTATCTGTGATACCCTTGAAAAGATATGCCAGGGAGGGCCTGATGGAGTGAAACTATCGGAAGAACTGAACAGGCATCTCCTGGAGAATAAAAAATCCCTCGATCCGGAAATCTACGGAACAACCATTCTTGATCTTACCGGCAAGATTATTGCCTCTTCAGAGAAAGGGACGATAGGGGACGATAAATCAAATGATGTTTACTTTCTTGAGGGAAAGAAAGGTGTCTATGTTAAGGATATCTACCACTCTTCACATGACGGCAAAGACCTTATTGCCTTTTCCGCACCTTTGGTATCAAGGGCAACAAAGAAGGTAATCGGGGTTATTGTAAACCGTTATGACCTGACAGGATTGAATAGGATAACAACCGATAGAGAAGGGATGGGAGAGACAGGAGAAGTGTACGTAGTTAATAAAGACCGCTATATCATAACGGAATCGAGGTTTATTAAAGAAGCGATCCTGAAGCAGAAGGTTGATACTGTAGCGGTAAAGTTGTTTCAGGAACACAGGAAGGATATGGCCGGAATTTATCCTGATTACCGGGGGATACCAATTGTAGGGGCATCAGCAGGGGGGATACTGGACAAGGAATTTGGTTTGAGGTGGACGGTTTTGGCAGAGATTGATGTTGCAGAGGCATTTGCGCCAGTGAAGGTGTTGGCGATCAGAGTTATATGGATTGGGCTTTTTGTCGGTTTAGCGGTCGCTATTATTGCTTATTTTGCTTCAAGAATGATCGTGAAACCAATTAGGAGGATATCTGAACAGATTGTTAAAGTTGGAGCAGGTGACCTGACGGTTCAGGTGCCTTATGATACACGGAAGGATGAAATAGGTTCTTTATCAAAGACACTGGGTAGTGTGATAAAAAATCTTCGGGAAATTACCCGTGGGGTTATTGAGGGAGTAAATGTCCTTAGTTCTTCGGCAAGTGAGATTTTGACGGTAACGGCTCAGGTTGTTGCCAGCACTTCGGAAATGGCAGCATCGGTAAATGAAACAACTGCAACGGTAGAAGAGGTGAAACAGACAGCTCAAGTCTCGGTTCAGAAGGCAAAATACGTTTCTGAGAGCGCACAGAAAACCGTACAGATATCTCTGAATGGTAAGAAATCGGTGGATGAATTAATCAATGGCATGAACCGCATCAAGGAACGGATGGTAAGTATTATCGAAAGTATTCAGAGGCTTAATGAACAAAGAGAGATAATTAGTGAAATCATTGAAACTGTAGATGGTTTGGCGGAGCAGACAAATCTCCTGTCAGTTAATGCTGCGATAGAAGCGGCTAAAGCGGGGGAGGAAGGAAAAGGTTTTACGGTAGTAGCTCAGGAGATCCGGCATCTTGCGGAACAGTCAAAACAAGCAACGGCACAGATACGTACGATCCTGAATAACGTCCAGAAGTCGACCAGTGCCGCAGTAATGGCTACGGAACAGGGAAATAGGGTAGTGGATGAAGGTGTAATGCAGTCGATCCAGGCAGGAGATTCGATCAAGATGCTGGCAGAGGGCATTATGGAATCAGCACAGGCAGCATCCCAGATTATGGCATCCAGTCAGCAGCAGGTAACCGGGATGGATCAGGTTGCTTCAGCAATGGACAATATTAAATTAGCAAGTTCACAAAATGTTGTCGGAACCAAACAAGCGGAGACAGCGATACAGAGTTTAAACGAATTAGGACAAAAGTTGAAATACATGGCGGAAAGGTATAAGGTTTAAACTGTACGAAAGTAATGTCAATGAATTATGGTTCAATCTACAAGCTTAAACCAACTCTGGTGGATTTGTGGAACTAACTTGACGTATAGGAATTTCAAACAAAGAGTAGGGCAACCCTTTAGGGTTGCGATTCCGTGTATGTATTCAGGCTGGGAATCATCGTAGGGACGGGGATCTCCGTATCCCTACTGCGGCCCCCGCCCTACATCATCATAACAGGTAAAAGTCGTTGAAGGCTTAGTCTATGGATAAAAAAGAAAGCGAATTTTTAAAAAGACTCATTGCTACATTCAAGATCGAGGCGAAAGACCATCTTGATGCCATGTCTTCTGCATTGATTGAATTAGAAAGGTTGCCATCTCCGGAAAGGCAAATGGAGATTATTGAAAATATATTCCGGGAGGCGCACAGCCTGAAAGGGGCTGCCCGTGCTGTTAACATGACTGACATGGGGAATATCTGTCAACTCCTGGAGAGTGTTTTTGCCGCGTTGAAGCGCAAGGAAATTGTTCTGTCCTCTGAACTGTTTATGGTGCTTTATCAGACAGTTGATGGACTTGCCGGCTTATCGTTTCAGGAAGAGCGAACTGTTCCGGATATGTCCTGGGTAGTTGGTGTTCTTCATGACCTGGAAAATATTTTGAAGGGTATCCTGCCAAAGCAGAAAGGGATAAAGGAAGAGGACGATATTTCTGCACGGCACCATGAGCCAGTTCGGCGCCAGGTAAAGGAGAATGTGGTGTCAAAAGCAGTTATCCGGATAACTCCGGGAGAGGAAGTACAGCAGCAGGAGCAGGAAGAATTGAGGAAAGAAAAAGAGGGAATGAGGGTAATGAGGCCGGAAACCACCCAGACATCCCTTGAAGGGCGGTCTTCACTGGTAGAAAAAACGGTAAGGATTTCTGCATCAAGGCTTCATTCGATTATGCTCCAGGCAGAAGAGCTGATATCTGCAAAATTAATGGCGTCTCAGCGTGTAAAAGACTTTCGAGATATAAAAAGCATGCTTGATCAATGGAAGAATAAGGTCTCAGAGTTTCAATCTGATATAAAACAAATGCGAAATGAGTTAGTAAATTACGAAAAACAAAGTCAAAAATCAAGAGCCTATGATCTGCCATCACGATTTGATAGTCTCCTGGAATTTTTTCATCAGAATGAGACGTATAGAAAATCTCTGGAAGGCAGGTTGTTAATACTTTTAAAGTCAACCGAACAGGATCAACGGTCGCTTGGGGGAATGGTGGATAATCTCCATGCCGATACAAAAAGGCTGTTAATGCTTCCCTTTTCATCACTTTTAGAGGGTTTTCCAAGGGTTGTCCGGGAACTTTCAAGAGAACAGGGTAAGAATATAGAATTGACATTGAGAGGAGGAGATATTGAGATCGACCGCCGGATTCTGGAAGAAATGAAAGACCCGTTTATGCATATGGTGAGAAATTGCATTGATCATGGTATTGAGAAGCCGGATGAACGCGAAAAGAAGAATAAACCCTCACACGGGACAATTACAATAGCCGTCTCCCAGAAGGATAGCGGCAAGGTTGAGGTTCTTATTTCCGATGATGGGGCGGGGATTGATATTGCAAAAGTGAGATCAATGGCACTGAAACTTGGAATTATTTCTCAGGAAGAAGAAAAGACATTAAATGAACACGAGACATTGTCGTTGATTTTTCGGTCAAGTTTTTCTACAAGCCCTATTATTACTGATATATCAGGAAGAGGACTTGGTCTTGCTATCGTACAGGAAAAGGTAGAGAAATTAGGTGGTGTTATTTCCCTTGAAACGGTACCTGATAAAGGAACAACCTTTAAAATTATTTTGCCAATGACAATTGCGACATTTCTCGGTATTCTGGTTCGTACCGGTGAATGCCTTTTTGTAATTCCTACGATAAATGTGGAGCAAGTGGTAAGGGTAAAAAGGGATGGGATAAAAACCGTTGAAAATAGGGAAACGATCTTGTTAAATGAAAAGTCTATTTCCCTTGTACGGCTCGACGATACCTTAGAGATTCCACGAAAAGGAACATGGAACGGAGATTCGGAGTTTATAACCGCGGTGGTCTTAGGTACATCAGATAGACGGATAGCCTTTATGGTAGATCAGGTATTGAATGAGCAGGAGGTGCTGGTAAAAGGACTTGGCAAACAGCTCTTCCGTGTGCGGAATATCGCTGGCAGTACAGTACTCGGTACGGGAAAGATAGTGCCAATTCTGAACATTTCTGACCTCATGAAATCCGCCGTAAAGGTTGGTCTATCTCCTGCAAGGATTAAAGATACCGTTGAAGGAGACAGGAGAAAAAAGAAATCGATTCTGATAGCAGAGGATTCAATTACTTCGAGAATGCTTTTGAAGAATATTTTGGAAACGGCTGGCTATCATGTAATCGTTGCAGTAGATGGTATTGATGCTCTAACCACATTAAAAACGGAGGATGTTGATTTAGTAGTATCGGATGTTGATATGCCGAGGATGAACGGTTTTGACCTTACGGTAAGGGTTCGGAGCGACACAAAATTTGCAGAATTGCCGGTCGTACTTGTAACGGCATTAGATTCACGGGAAGATAGGGAGCGGGGTATTGACGTGGGTGCCAATGCTTATATTGTGAAGAGCAGCTTCGATCAGAGTAATTTGCTGGAGATTATCAAGAAGCTTATTTAGTGGCTGAACATTGAGTGGATGGGTAAATGAGTGAATGAGGTGATGGGTGAATGGGTATTTAACTCGTCAACCTCTTCACTAAAAAGGGTTTTATCATTTAGCGTGGAGATGTCCATGATCAAGGTGCTCGTCGTTGAAGATTTGGCTGTTATGCGGGAATTTCTGGTGCATATCCTCAGTTCCGATCCTGAAATACGGGTGGTTGGAGCGGTAAGTAACGGTGAAGAGGCAGTTGAGTCATTACAGCAAACAAAGCCGGATGTTATTACGATGGATATTAATATGCCAAAGATGAATGGGTTTGAGGCGACTCGAAAAATCATGGAGATGAACCCTGTTCCTATTGTAATTGTTAGTGCAAGCTGGGATCCTAAAGAGGTGTCTACCACCTTTCGGGCCGTAGAAGCAGGTGCAGTTGCTGTTTTGGAAAAGCCGAGGGGTATTGGTCATCCTGACTATGAGGATATGGCAAAAAATTTAGTGCAGACCGTGAAACTGATGTCCGAGGTAAAAGTAATAAAGCGGTGGTCACATGCACGCCGGGCAGAAACGGTTTCGTTAACAGAAATGGTTTCACCAAAGGGAGAGGCGGAACGTGTATCAGCGTCGGCAGAAATTAAGATCATTGCTATGGGCGCATCTACGGGAGGTCCCCTTGCCCTTCGAACGATTCTCTCTAAACTTCCAAAGAACTTTTCAGTTCCTGTAGTGATTGTACAACATATGGCTGCAGGTTTTATTCAGGGATTTGCTGACTGGCTAGGTCACGCATCTCACCTGCCAGTTACTGTTGCATCGCATGGCAGTGATATATTGCCAGGATATATTTATATTGCCCCTGACGGTTTTCAAATGAAGGTGGAAAAAAGTGGAAAGATAGGAATTACCAGGGATGCACCGGAAAATGGGCTTTGTCCCTCAGTATCGTATCTCTTTCGTTCTGTTGCGGCGTCTTTCGGGATGCATGCTGTTGGTATATTGCTTACCGGTATGGGTAAAGACGGCGCAGAGGAATTAAAGCTGATGAAGGAAAAAGGCGCAGTTACCATTGCCCAGGACAAGGAAAGTTCTGTGGTACACGGTATGCCCGGTGAGGCAATTAAGTTAGGTGCCGCTACCTATGTATTTTCACCAGAAAAAATTGCTGCAATACTCGGCTATTTGGTAAAAAATTGGAGGGTATCATGAACAGCCGTATCTTGATTGTTGAAGATAGTCCAACTCAGGCATTAAAAACCCAACTCTTACTCGAAGAGGCGGGCTATTTGGTAGAAACATCAGAAAACGGTCAGATTGGACTCGAAAAAGCGCTTGCTGACCCACCTGATCTTGTGGTGGCAGATATCGTTATGCCGGTAATGGATGGTTACGAAATGACCCGTCATTTGAAATCTGATCATCGTACGGTAAACATTCCGGTAGTTATGCTTACCACAAAAGACCAGCCGCTGGATATCATTCGTGGTTTGGAGGCTGGTGCGGATCATTTTATTACAAAACCTCCGGACCGTTTACTCGTACAGCGGATACAGGCAATTTTTAATTCCCTGAAATGTACAGTACCTGGCTGTTTGCCGGAACAGCAGCAATTACAACACTTCTGCCAGGAAATAGTCATTACCGAAAATAAGGAGCAAATCCTTCAATTACTGTTACAATCCACAGCTCGTATTGTAAACTGCCAGGCTATGGCCATCCTCCTTTATCATATTGGTGAGGGATTGACACTATTTGTCCTTTCTTTTCGGTCTCTCGATCCCACTGCAATAGAGCAGTTAGGGAAAAGGATGTCCAGCCTTCTTGCTATGCTTCGTGTTGAGTCAACAGTTTCTACGCTATCACAAAAAAGGTGTATTATCGTTGAACAAAAAAGTCCTTCATCTATAAGCCAGGGTAACCTGCTTAATTCCTTTTTGGAAGTGCCTCTTATTGTTGATAACCAGGTAGCTGGTCTTATGGGTGTGTTTAGTGCCGAGGAAGGGGTTTTTGACATTAAACACGTGAAATTTCTCTTTGATATGGGTCAAAAGGCGGCTGCTGCGTTAAGCCGGATAAAAATAGCAAATCATCGGGGAGATTAGGAAGTAGGCAATACATAGTAGGGGAACAAGCAAAAAATGATAAATTTCCACCACCTACTACTTACTACCTAAGTAAACACATGAGATAGTTACTAAAAATGTACACAAAGCGGTGAAGAGATTATTATTTTGTTACCAACGGAAAGGAGTCGTATGACGAAAAGGGGAGAAAAGCACGATATTCCTATTGAATATGTTATTGAGGTTTATTCGGGGCTTTTGGATGAAATCTGGCGGCGTGTCGCTTATTTTATTGGCGGCATTACCCTGCAGGTGCTTATGTCAACCGCTATTCGCAGGACATCTCTTGCTTTTCCATTTATGACCCATGTAACCGTAACGGTAAATGGCGTATCTCTGGAAAAATTGAGGGACGTTTGCCGGGAACTCCCAAAACGTGAGCCCATGAGGGCCCTCCAAAATCTGGTTACAGAACTTTTTAGCCTGCTGGTAAGTATGAGCGGAGATATTATCATCCGGGAATTGACACCCATGGTAAAAACTGCAGAGGAAAAACTGGAACATACCGATGGAGGAAATGCAATATGAATTTTCCTGGCATTCTTATAATAGGTAATGATCCGCCTATCGATACCTTTCTGGTTGAACTCTTTAAGAAGGAAGGATACGAGGTATTAAACGTTACAGAGGGACAGGCTGCTTTGAAAGTACTCGATGAGTCCACAGTAACAGTAGCTGTCGCCTTAATATCGGAAAAACTTTACGATATGGATGGTATTGTTTTCGTCCGGAAACTAACTTCACGGTCTTCTGATATGAGAATCATTATGGTGAACTCAAATCCCCGGATCGAGAGTGCCAGAGAGGCGCTGCTGGCTGGAGTTTACGATTATATAACGTGGCCTATCACCGATACCGCAGCGCTGATATCATTAGTACAACGTGCCATGAATGAATTTATCCTGATGCAGCGTAACCGGAAACTTCTGCAACAGGTACAGTCTGAAGTAACGAAAGGAGACGTTTCTTCACAAATTGTTATGGACCGCCGGACGAAGGAACTCCTGGTGTTGCGGACTATTAGCACAGAACTGAGTACGATTATGGAAGTGCCGCGTATCCTTCGTGTTATCAGCAACAATATATCCGGGCTATTTAAATATACGATTATGTCTGTTCTCGATGAAGTAGATAATAAATGGCATATGTTCCTTTTTTCCAGAGAGAGTTCTGTTCAAAATTTTATTGATGCATGCATTGAGAACCTGCTGACACTTCATAGCATGTTTGTCGGCAGGCCTTGCACCCGGCGGGATATCCAGATTTGCCAGATAGACGATATTGCGTCATCTCCCGGTGCGGGAACTTTCCTCCGTACAGATTCCGGACTCCATTCTCATGTTACCTTTCCTCTTGTAGCGGGTGGAGAAACCCTTGGAAGTGTTTCTCTGTGCAGCCAGATGAAGAAGGCATTCACCGTCATGGATGTGCAGGTATTTTCACTCATTTCCTATCAGCTTGCTTCAACATTGTACAATGCCAAATTATTTCAGCACGCCCAAAGAATGTCTGTTACAGACCATTTAACAAATCTGTATAATCGCCGGCACTTTGATGAAATTCTTGATCATGAATATTTCCGTGCTCATCGTTACAGACATTCTTTATCGCTTTCTCTTATAGATATAGACAACTTTAAGCAGATTAACGATACCCTGGGTCATCCGTCCGGTGACCTTGTGTTACAACAAATAGCTAATCTTCTCCGTAAATCAACCCGGGAGGTGGATATCGTTGCACGGTATGGGGGAGAAGAGTTTGCCCTTTTACTTCCTGATACGAGCCTGGAGCAAGCTGCAATCCTTATTGAACGGTTACGGCTGACAATACAAAGCCATTCCTTCGTTACTGCCAGGCATAAGATTTTGTTGACTGTCAGCGCAGGTGTAGCAGCCTTAGAAGAAGGTGATACAGGTACTAAGGAAGAGCTAATCCAGCACGCAGATGAATCGTTACTTATAGCAAAAAAATACGGACGAAATCGGGTTTGTCTCTACTACCCTCAAAAAGGTGTCATAGAAGCAGAGAAGCGGGGGCTCAAAGAACAACGCCGTTTCCCCAGGCTTCCTTTGCATTTGCCTGTCCGCTATATACAAATACCGGAAGATAAAGTTGATGCAATGGTGAGTATTTCGCACGACATAAGTGTGGAAGGGATCTCTTTTGAGGCCAGAGAAGAATTACCGCAGGGAAGTTTTGTCATCCTTGATCTTACACTACCCTTTAAAGATAAGGAAGAACAGGTGCGTATGCTTGGTAATGTAGTCTGGTCCAATGCTCAGAAGCAGGGGGAAAAGGTGATCGTTGGTGCCCGGATTCTATCCCTCTCGTCAGAATCCCGCTGCAGGATTGAGAAATTGGTTGAAGGGGGATGCGTGGATGATTTGAAAAAATAGGAATGAGATACGTGGTTGGGATTTTCTCATCTTCTGGGTGGCATGGATAAATTTTGTTTGTCCCATGTCCTTATGATTGGTTCAATCATCCATGATTGAACTGAAACGTTTTGGCACGTTTGCCTATGCCTGATACAAATCGAAAGCCGTACATCAATTCTAAACGTATAGCTCAATCTACAAGATTAAACCAACCTTAAGGTTGGAATTTTTATTTTTTTCATCTACTCATCCAAAGATTGTATATTCTTTTTCCGTGGATTTACTTCTGTTTATTTACTGTATTACTGGCTTGGGCTTCCCGATATAATACCCTTGTGAATAATCGACTCCCAGAGCTTTTACTTTGTGGAAAATTTTTTCGGAATGTACAAATTCTGCAATTATTTCAATATCTAATTTTTTTACAAAATTAACAATGGTCTCCACAATAATTTGTGAATAGATATCAGTGTCTATGTTCTTGATCATGGATGAATCAATTTTTAAATAGTTGACATCCAGTCTTAAAATATGTTCAAAATTAGAATATCCTGCGCCAAAATCGTCGATGGCCATTTTACAGCCATATTCCTTCATCTCGTGGATAAAATCATGAACTACCTGGTAATTCTCAATTCCTTCACTTTCCACGATTTCGAAGGTAATCCTCTTTGCTATCCCCCGATTACGATGGAATATTTCCCGGATAAAATTATTGAATTTTTTGTCAATGAGATCTCCAATAGAAAGATTAATAGAAAACTCGTAGGGTGTATTTTCCATTATGGAAATGCTTTTCCTGATCATGATTTCCGTTATATCCGCGTATAACCTCGTTTCTTTTACAACATTCAGAAATGATGCAGGGGAGAGGATTTCGCCATCTCTATTACAGACCCTTATCAAACATTCATATTTGTTTATCTTTCCCGTTGTATTCTCGAAGATTGGTTGAAAATACACAAGAATATCATCGCGCTTGATAGCATTTTTCAAGAGATTCATGATGTGTAAATTTCTCGATACATTCTCATAGAGATTGAGTTCTTTATGATACTCCAGGAATCGTATTCTCGGACGTTTCTTAATGTATTTTAGCACCATGTCAGCTTTTTCGAGAAGGGGTTTTTCTCTGGATATCCCAATAGACACGCATATTGTTATGTCTTGACCTTGACAAAGGAATATTTCTTTTCCTACTTCATGAGCGATGGTTTTTGCCAGGTCTTCCGGCTTTTGTTCCAACGGGTGATCGTACAATATGCCAAAATCGTCTGCTCCAAGTCTGTAAAATCTTGCATTCAGATCTTTCGGTATGATATTTTTAAGCATCAGAGAAAGCCTTTGTAAAATATAATCACCCGTTTCTGTTCCATAGAAATCATTGATGAGTTTGAAATTATCGATATTGACCAAAAGGAGGGTGGGATTTTGAAAATCTTTCTGATCCCGATCAAAGGAGTACCGGTTTAACAATCCTGTCAGGGTGTCTTTTGCGGCTATTTCTTCCAGTTGAGCAGTCCTTTCTTGAACCCTTGCTTCCAGTTGTTCATTTATTTTCTTTAATTCCACTTCTATTTGAAAGAATTTACTATTTTGCTCAATCAGGTGTTCATATGCGGAAAGGAGGAGATTGAGGATTTGATAACGATTGGCCGCTATGATGTATTTTTTCCCCTTATACATGAAGGTAAATTCCTTGTGTGTTTCATCTGTTTTGGAATAATTAGGCTGCTTAAGAAGTGATTCTATTTTCGTGAGGAGGAAATTCTCATCATAAGGCTTTGTAACGTAGCCGTCAATCCGGGTATTTAAGCTGCGGATGACATCTTCCGGCTTCGTTAAACAGGTAAGGAATAAAATGGGGATGTCTTTTATCGTTTCGTCACGTTTAATTTCATAGCAGAGTTCATGTCCATCCATACGGGGCATAATAATATCACTAATAATAAGTGCCGGTTTCCTTTTTCGTACTACTTCTAATGCCTCAATACCATCTCTTGCAATGGTTATCTTATATCCTCTGTTAGTAAGGGTACACTCTAATAACTCTGCCTGTGTTGGACTATCTTCAACAATGAGAATTTCTCTGGTAGCCCTTTCTTTATCCGGGTCTTTGAAGAAAGTCTCTACCTTGAACAGCAGTTCTTCCTCAAGATATGGTTTGGTAATATATTCATCTGCCCCTACACTCAAACCACGGATAATATCCTCAATATTATGTAATTGAGTAAGGAGAATAACGGGAATATTCTTGAACTCATTGTGTTGTTTTATTTCTCTGCAAAGTGTATAGCCATCCATAACAGGCATAACAATATCACTGATGACAAGCGCTGGCTTTTGCTCCTGTATCATTGTAAGGCCTTCGGTGCCGTCTTTTGCCGTCCTTACTGTATACCCCGCTTTAATTAGTAAATGTTTAAGGCATTCTGACTGGGTGTGGCTGTCTTCTACAATGAGTATCTCTTTCTCACTTTTCTCTTGCATCGTGTAAAGTGTTGTTATGGGAAATGAACGTGAATCAAATAGTTGTTCTCTTTTATTTGTAGACATAAAGTTGGGCAATTATCTCATAAAGCTTTTAAAGTATCAAGATGTTTCTCCGTGTAAAGGGGTTTTTGGCCGAATGTGGCATGTCGCACTTTTGTGCTGGCACACTTCTGTGGCATGTCACATCTTCATCACACTTCATGTGTCGCTCTTTTCATTTTTTGTCGTATAAAAGATTATTTTCTAAAAATAAAGTACAAATAAAATAACTTTTTCTTCTTCATGGTATATTTTTTGTGTTAGTATCATGAGTTTAAAGTCATTCTGGTTTGCTCTCCCTTTGCTTTATTCGAGATTCTGGCTTACCGTATTTATCAAAACACATATAAAATTCCAATAAACCGAAACGTTTTGCATGTTTCATACATCTGGCATTAATCAAAATTTATAGAACAATTCTCAGCATGACATTGATTCACGACGATAATAAGATGTTCGGAGAAAAATGTGAAAGACTGTTTTAACGGTGATTTTCCAAACACTATAGGTGTTTTCAGGGCACTGCAGTTAGGGGATATCCTCTGTGCTGTTCCGGCTTTTCGGGCAATTCGGTATGCCTTCCCCAAGGCCCGGGTTACGCTGATTGGTTTACCATGGTCAAAAACACTTTTGCCGCGTTTCCATAATTATTTTGATGAGATTTTGGAGTTTCCCGGCTATCCCGGTCTTCCGGAACAAACACCCCGGTTACCGCTGCTGCCTGAATTCCTCATTAAGATGCAGGAAAGGCGCTTTGACCTGGCAATTCAAATGCATGGAAATGGTGTAATCGTAAATCCCCTTGTGATTATTTTTGGTGCAAGGGTGAATGCGGGGTTTTATAAAAAGGGGGAATATTGCCCCGACCCTGATCACTTTTTACCATACCCTGAACATTTACCTGAGGTACTGCGTTATGGAGAACTTATGAAATTCCTTGGTATACCGGTGATGGGAGATAGCCTTGAATTTCCGATATTTGAAAAAGACGAACAGGAGTTATTTGCACATAGGGAAGTACTCGATTTGAGAAAAGGCAAGTATGTTTGTATTCATCCTGGATCGAGGTTAAGGACACGGAGATGGGCTCCGGAAAAGTTTGCAATTGTGGCTGATGCCATAGCTTATTTTGGGTTTAAAATTGTAATTACAGGCTCATCCGATGAAGTTGAGCTTGCAACTTACGTTAGCTGTACGATGAAGTCAAAATCCCTTAATTTAGCCGGCCGTACAAGTCTTGGTGCCCTTGCAGTTTTAATAAGGGATGCAAGACTCCTTATTTCAAATGATACAGGTGTTTCCCATATTGCAGCGGCACTGAAGACACCGAGTGTTATTATTACAACAGGGTCGGATCCGGGCCGGTGGTCTCCACTTGATAAAAACATTCATAAAACCATTTCTTACCCAATTAAATGCCGGCCATGTATGTATGAAATATGTCCGATCGGGCAGCCATGTGCTGCGAATCTGAGCCCTGAAACCGTTGTATCACAAAGCGAGTATTTTCTTAATATTTAAGAATTTCACTATTCTGTTGTAGGCGAGAACCTTGTGTTTGCCTTTGCCTTGCATGACACAAATACGCTCATTTCTGTTTCCATTGTGGAATGATTTCATACCAATGGTTTATCGGAGATTGGAACAACGCATTCTCTCTTGTAACAGACATTTCATGAAAAGAGAGTGTAATATAGTGTGGAGGATGGAAAGGTATGATAAAACGCGTTGCAATTATTAGTGATCATGCATCACCACTTGCAGTTCTTGGAGGAGAAGATAGCGGCGGCCAGAATGTTTATGTTGCACAGGTGGCATCGCAGTTAGCCTCTATGGGATATGAAGTTGACGTTTTCACAAGGCGGGATGATGAATCATTGCCGGAGAAAATATGTTATAAAGACAGCGTACGCATTATCTGTGTTCCTGCCGGACCATGCTGCTTTGTAAGAAAAGAAGAACTCTTGCCTCATATGGATAAATTCACAGACTATATGGTGAGTTACTTTAAAAATGAGGGAAACTACGATATTATCCATGCGAATTTTTTTATGTCCGGTCTTGTTGCAGTAAATCTCAACCAAATTCTTGGTATTCCATTTGTTATTACCTTTCACGCCCTTGGTCGTGTTCGGCGACTCTATCAAAAACAATCTGACCAGTTTCCAAAAATCCGGTTTGAGATCGAGGAACGTATTGTCGAACGGGCAAGCGGGATTATTGCTGAATGTCCTCAGGATAAAGAAGACCTTATTAACTTTTATAAGGCAGATCCTTCTAAAATCACGGTTATTCCATGTGGCTTTGATTCTGAAGAACTGTGGCCAATTCATAAGCCACTCGCAAAGAGGGTGATAGGTTTTGTACCAAGGGACCGCATTATCCTTCATCTCGGGCGTCTAGTACCGAGAAAGGGAATAGAAACAGTGGTACGTGGCTTTGCCAGGCTAGTAAAGGATTATTGTATTGACGCAAAGCTCGCAATTGTAGGAGGTGCAACACGGGTTCCTGATGCTGCTGCGACACCTGAAATCGGCCGGCTGCAGGCGATAGCTACTGAGGAAGGAATTTATGATAAGGTGATATTCAAAGGCAGCGCCGACCGCAACGAACTGAGATTTTATTATAGTGCTGCAGATATTTTTGTTACTACTCCCTGGTATGAGCCTTTTGGCATTACCCCGGTAGAATCAATGGCATGCGGTACTCCGGTAATAGGATCCAACGTTGGAGGTATCAAATACTCGGTAAAAGACGGAGAGACAGGTTATCTGATTCCGATAAATAATCCTGAGGTTCTTGCCAGCAGGATGCACGATATTTTCCGGTACCCGCAAATAGCCCGCTATTTCAGGCGAAACGCTATTACACGCGCAAATAATTTATTTACCTGGAAAACTATTGTGAAGTCTATTGCTGTATTTTATGAAAGTGTTTCGGTGCCACCCGTAACAATAATAGAACAAGTATTAGAGGGACAGAATGCATAATCGTAAGTTATCAATAGTATGTATTGTTTTATTTTTCATAAGCTGCTCTACGGTACCAATAACGGGGAGAAGGCAGCTCTCTCTTGTGCCGCAAAATCAACTCATAGCATTAAGCAGGGATAGTTATCGCCAATTGATTCAGCAATCGGATCTTTCAGAAAACAGGAAAGAGAAACAGATGGTGGTAAATGTAGGAAAAAAAATTGCATTGGCGGCAGAGCAATTTATGCGTGAGAACAATATGAAAGAAGAAATAAAGAACTATCGATGGGAGTTCCGCCTTATTGAAGATGATAAAATGATAAATGCCTTTGCTATGCCGGGAGGGAAAGTTGCCGTATATACCGGCATCCTCCCTATTGCACAGGATGAAAACGGTCTTGCTGTAGTGTTGGGACATGAGATTGCACATGTTCTGGCAAACCACGGCGGTGAAAGAATGAGTCAGCTTTTACTTGTACGAATAGGTGCTGTGGCCTTATCTACAGCGTTAAGCACCCAGCCGGAACTCTCAAGGCAGTTATTTATGTCGGCTTATGGTGCAGGTACGCAAGTTGGTGTTCTTTTACCATACAGTCGCAGTCACGAGCTTGAGTCAGACCATATCGGGCTTGTCTTAATGGCGCTGGCAGGATATGATCCTCGAGTTGCTATTCCATTTTGGGAGAGGATGAACAGCCTTGGAGGGGAAAAACCTCCCGAATTCTTATCTACTCATCCGGGTTCTGAAAAAAGAATTGAGTATATCCAGAATGAGCTTCCTGAGGCTATGAAATATTACAAAAGATAGCTGAGCAAAATTCCTTCGTGAAAGGGATTCTTAGAAAAAGTAGCATTTGGGATTGCTTTCATTTTTTTCGTAGATAGGGGCATTATTGTATTTGGGCCTTTTACCATCCCTGGCTTGGTTAAAATGAAAAGTACCGTCTCTATTGTTTATGATTTAGACATTTATAAGGCAATTCCGGCAGCACTCGATGACCTTGGCGATATTTCAGATCTGTTCCATCGAAAGCATGTTGCAATAAAACCTAATGAGACATGGGCATCTCCTGATGACTTAACGCCATGTACTCAAGCGGATTCCGTGGAAGCGGTAATCAGATATGTCAAGCGTTATAATCCCAGGAGGATTACTGTTACCGGCGGTGCTGGAGCCGAAGAGACTCATAACGTTTTTAAATACCTCGGTATAGACAAGGTGATTAAGAAGGAAGGTGTGGAATATTTTGATCATAACAGGGGGCCCTTTCAAGTCGTTACGCTAAAGTATGGGCCACAGCGCGAGGTAATGATTAATCCTTATGTGCTTGAGTACGATACCCTTATTTCTCTTGCGCAGCTTAAAGTACATGGATCGGCGTCAGTTACCCTTACGATGAAAAATATTGCCATGTCCTATCCAGCCGCTGATTATTATGGTCATCCAAGAGAAAACTATGCCCACCCGCATAATTTTTTTAAAGACTTGCATGGTTTCATTGCTGGTATGTGTCAAGAATTCCCCATTAATTTAGGGATAATCGTAGGCCATCCAGCGATGATTCATAAAGGCCCGATCGGCGGTAAAACCTTTGAATCTGGCCTTGTTATAGCAGGGAAAGATTTTGTTGCTACAGATTACATTGGAGCAAGGATACTTGGGTTTGACGATGTACGCCATATTAACGAAGCCGAAAATCTCAATTTGGGAACGGCCTCTCTTGATAATATAGATGCTGTAGGTGTTCCGCTTGAAAAAGCTGTAAAAATATTCAAGGAGCGGTCCAGAACGTAGGATGGAATAGACAAAGGTGGGGACGCCTCATCGAAGTTTCTACAAGTTTATCCGTGTCTCAGGGTTGATTCAATTAAGTTGCCGAAGGCCTCATTAACAATTTTGTCTCGTATATATGCCACAAATAGGAGGGTTGTAAAGTATGGAAAGATTAAAAGGAAAAGTGGCTCTGGTTACTGGTGGTGGACGTGGTCTGGGTGAGGCCATATGCAGGGTGCTTGGGGAGTCAGGTACTATTGTAATTCCGGCTGATATCAGAGAGGATCTTGCCGTGGGGGTATCTAAAGAATTGGAGAAGGCACATGTTGAATCAATGGCCCTGCAGCTTGATGTTGGTGATGAACAGCAAGCAGAAGATGTTATACGTCAGGTAGTATCTAAGTACGGACGGCTTGATATCCTCATTAATAATGCAGGGATTGATGTGACATTATCTGTTGATGAGATGTCTGTCGCTGACTGGGACAGTATTATCCGGGTAAACTTGCGAGGACCTTTCCTCATGTCGAAATACGTTCTTAACATAATGAAACAACAGGGAGGCGGGCATATCGTAAATGTTGTGTCTACTGCAGCCAAAAGGGTCTGGGCAAATGCGTCTGCATATCATGCAAGTAAATGGGGACTCCTTGGCTTTAACCATGCGCTTCATGTGGAAGCCAGAAAGCAAAAAATCAAGGTGATAGCTGTAGTAAGCGGTGGTATGCGTACGCCGTTTTTGCTTGAAAGGTTTCCTGATATAGACCAGAAAACCCTCCAGGAGCCAAAAAATGTTGCGGAGATTGTTAAGTTTGTATTAACGCAGCCGGAAGAAACCGTTATACCGGAAGTGATGGTACTTCCTATGCGTGAGACATCCTGGCCGTAATTGAGCAGAAAACATTTTTGTATGAGGTGTTTAAAAGTTGATACATTTTTTCTAAAGTGTTTACGTAACTTTTTCACCCTTAACAAATTTTCATTACTCTACTACTTCATCTTTATTACAGATACAATACATTACGAAATTATGACAAAGGCTATTTTCCTGGATAAAGACGGTACAATTATGAAAGATGTTCCATATAATGTTAATCCAAGGAAAATGCAATTCATGCCGGGTGCTCAAGAAGGGCTACAGTTGTTTTATAACGCTGGATACAGGTTGATCATCATTACTAATCAACCAGGTATAGGATATGGTTACTTTTCAGAACAGGATTTGCGTATTGCAGAAACTTATATCTACCAGAGCATGAATGAGTTTGGAGTGCTACTTGCAGGCTTTTATTACTGTCCACATAAGCCATACAGCATGCAGAGTCACGATACGATATGCGCCTGCAGGAAACCGAAACCAGGATTGATATTCCGGGCAGCCAGTGAGCACAATATAGACATTACCCGTTCCTGGTTTGTTGGCGATATTCTCAATGACGTTGAGGCAGGACGGAATGCGGGCTGCAAAACTGTTCTTATCGATAATGGTAATGAGACAGAATGGATTCTTTCTCAGAACCGAATGCCACATTATAAAGCAAAAAATCTTTTAGAAGCTGCACTTATTATTACATCGGCTGATAAAAATTATGACAAGCTATAGCATGTGGGATGATGCTAAGAATATCCTTTGCGTAAGACTTGACAGTATCGGGGATGTCCTTATGACGACGCCTGCGATTCGTGCGATTAAAGAATCATGCCCCGGACGCAGGATAACGCTCCTTACTTCTTCATCAGGTGCGAAGTTATCGGGGTTGATTCCGGAAGTCGACGACATGATTGTTTACAATGCTCCATGGATGAAAGCTACAGCGCCGATACAGAGCAGTATATCAGAGTATGGTATGGCAGAATATTTAAGAAAAGGCAGGTATGATGGTGCAGTTATATTTACTGTATATAGCCAAAATCCATTGCCCGCAGCCTTTCTGTGTTATTTGGCAGATATTCCACTGCGTCTCGCATATTGCCATGAGAATCCATATCAACTCCTTACCCATTGGGTATATGATCCTGAACCAGGACATATGATACGCCATGAAGTACAACGGCAGCTAGACCTGGTTGCATCGGTTGGATGTCATACAGAAAATGATCGGATTTCGCTTTGTGTTCAGCCTGAAGCAATGAAAAGGATTCAGGGCATTTTAAAAAATATTGGAATAAAGAGAGACTGTCCATGGATTATTGTCCACACGGGAGCAACTGCTCCTTCACGCAGATATCCGGCTGAGGGCTTTGCTGCTGCTGCCAGGTCCCTTGTAGAAGATATTGGTTGTCAGTTGATTTTAACGGGAACTGAGTCAGAACAGGGACTGGTCAGGAGTATTCAGGATATGATAGGTGTCAGTTCATACCTCGCTGGTAATCTTACTTTAAATGAGTTTGTAGCGCTTATATCCTCTGCACCCCTTTTGATTTCAAATAACACTGCCCCTGTACATATAGCATCTGCATTGGGTATACGTGTCGTTGTCCTGTATGCATTAACGAATCCCCAGCATACACCATGGAGGGTTCCCCATCGGGTATTGTTCCATGATGTGCCATGCAAGTACTGCTATAAAAGTATTTGTCCTGAGGGACATCATAACTGTCTCAGACTGGTTTCACCATATACTGTAGTAAATGCTGCCCGCGAATTGTTGAATGAAAGAATACATTATCATCAGGATGTACTGCTGTGATGAAAATCTTTTAGTATTCATTTATCCCTCTCTCACTGAGGGGATAAAGGGAAAGGCTTACTGAGGGTGAGGTAAGCAGCACGAAAAATCACCAAAGACCTAGTTTAATGCGTAAGAATTTCAAAACTACGTATGTAGTGGCAAGGTGCGCCTTGCCACTACACTATTAAAGCTGCCGAAGGCTTAATTTATAATGAAGATATAAAATTTGATTCGGTACAATACAAAAAGAGACTCCATTATGTATACACTTGGAATTAATGCTGCATATCATGATTCATCCGCTTGTCTCGTAAAGGACGGAGAGGTTGTGGCTGCCGCTGAAGAAGAACGTTTTACCGGGATAAAGCACGGGAAACGTCCGGTTCCATTTTCAACGTATGAACTACCGTATCATGCGATCGATTATTGTTTAAAGGAAGCCGGGTTAACCCTTTCAGACGTAGATCACGTTGCCTATTCCTATAACCCGTTTTTACTGTTACAACAGAAGGGCAGAGATGCAGTAATTACTCTGCCTCTTGAACCAAGTCTCCATCCTGTACCAACATCATGGGAATCTGTATGGGATCCGCTTTTTTTGTCATCAATTGTTAATGCACCGCGCCAAATTCATGATGGAGTGCCGTTTCATTTACAAGAGCGTTTTAAAAAAATACAGGATGAACGATCGTATCAGTGGCACTTTGTGGATCATCATATTGCACATGCTTCAAGTGCCTTCTTTGCCTCTCCTTTTCATAGTGCAGCGGTGCTAACACTGGATGGACGCGGGGAGAAAGTAACAACAAGTTACAGTATTGGTGACGGCATCAAGCTTGAGCGTTTTGGAGAAGTAACAGTTCCTCATTCACTTGGTCTTTTTTATGAGCAGGTTACAACATACCTTGGTTTTCTTCACTCATCAGATGAATATAAGGTTATGGCACTTGCATCATTTGGCAAGCCAGTATATGTGAATGAATTTCGTAAAATTATTCTTGTCAAAGAGAATGGCCAGTATACGGTTCAAAAACTGCAACTTGAAAAACTCTTTGGACCTGCAAGGATACGGGGAGAACCATTTGAAATACGTCATTATGATATTGCCCGGTCTCTTCAAGTAGTTCTTGAGGAGACGGTATTGCATATCGCTCATTGGCTGCACAAGGTAACGGGTGAAGACAATTTGTGTATGGCCGGGGGCGTTGCACTTAATTGTGTAATGAATGCATGCCTGCGGAAAAGAGGGCCATTTAAAAATATATGGATTCAGCCGGCGGCTGGTGATGCCGGCACGGCCATGGGTGCGGCACTATGGGTTGATGCATGCGAAAGAAATGGCCCTCATGGTAAGAGGAACTATGTGATGGAGCATGCCTTTCTCGGCCCCCAATATAGTGATAATGAAATTGAAAAGTATCTATCATGGTCAAAACTTCCGTACCGCAAGCTGTCAAATGTGTCAGAGGAAGTAGCAGATATACTCGTTCAGAATAAGGTGATAGGCTGGTTTCAGGGAAGAATGGAATTTGGACCGAGGGCACTTGGTGCGCGCTCGATTATTGCATCACCGATCAGTAAATTGATGCAATCTCGGTTAAATGAAATAAAAGATCGGGAAGATTTTAGACCCGTCGCACCAGTTGTACTAGAGGAAGAGGCTCCAGGGTGGTTTATAGACGGAGAAACGTCTCCCTTTATGCTTTTTGTATACCAGGTGCGGGCTGATAAGGCGGATCTTATACCTGCCGTGTATCACATTGACGGGACTGCACGTATCCAGACAATCAGGCAAGAGCATAATCCGGCGTATTATAATCTTATTCGTGCATTTCAGAAGCGTACAGGAGTACCTATTCTTGTTAACACATCGTTTAATACCCGTGGTAAACCGATCGTATGTACTCCACGTGATGCGTTGGAATGTTTTTGGACATCGCCAATAGATACGCTTGTTATGGGCTCATATATCTTAGAAAAACCGTAGTTACTCATAATTGTGTTGTGGAGTAATGAAAATTTGTCAAGAGCGAAACCGTTCTATCTACTGCCTGCTGCGTACTTTCTGCCCGAACGAGCATGCTCATGGTCAGGTTAGTTGGATAGCCGGTGGTTACATGTTAGCCATGAATCTATTGTTCCTGGCTATAAGGAGACGATGTGGCTATTTCTGTTTCTGTTGTTATACCAACATATAAACGGGATGAATTGCTTTACCGTTGTTTAAAAAGTCTTTTTGCACAAGAATTTAATCCTTTAGCATATGAGATTATTGTCGTGGATGACGCACAGAGCCAGAGGACCAGACAACTTGTTGAGATGGAAAGTACAAAGAGATGTTTTCCTATTTTGCGTTACATTCCTGTTACAAGGTTGCATGGTCCGGCAGCGGCACGGAATCGTGGCTGGAGGGCTGCTTTAGGCAATATTATTGCATTTACAGATGATGACTGTATTCCTACTCCCACCTGGCTTCAGGCAGGATTGGCTGCTTTTACCGATGGTGTAGCCGGGGTATCGGGAAAAATCATTGTTCCAATCCCACCTGTTCCCACAGATTATCAGTATAATACATCGAGGCTTAGGGATTGTGAATTTGTTACGGCTAATTGCTTTTACCTTCGTGATTCACTCTATGCTGTTGGTGGTTTTGATGAGAGGTTTACTACCGCCTGGAGAGAGGATGCTGATTTGTTTTTTACTATGATAAAAAAAAATAAAAAAATGGTATGTACACCAGAAGCGATAGTAATCCATCCCGTAAGACAGGTACCATGGGGAGTTGGTTTGAGGGAACACAAAAAGATTATGTTCAATGCCCTGCTGTACAAGAAACATCCTCTCTTGTATCGGAAGATTGTACAGCGGTGGCCACCGTGGAACTATTATTGTATTGTTTGTGCCTCAATTCTTCTTCCTCCCAGTGTCTTCTACGGCTCATGGTATTCTACTGTAAGCTTGATTTCTTTTTGGGTATTTTTGACAGGGAGATTTTTTCTAAAACGGATAAAAAGGACATCCCATTCTTTATCGCACATTACCGAAATGGCAACTACATCCATTGCGATACCTTTTGTTGCTGTATTCTGGCGTATTTACGGAGCAATAAAATTTCGTGTATTTTTCTTGTAGGTTGGATGAAACAAAGTAAACACCTAATCAGTTTATTGTGTCTTATGGGCGAACTTAATATACCGGATAAACGCAGAATACTCTATTGATATGTTTCGTTTCATCCAACAGCATGTAATGAAGAGTATCTTTATTGGAGAATAGAATGACTAACATATTTTCAATTCCAGATTGGAGTGAAATATTTATTCCAGCAAAGCCCATTCTTGAGATCTTTATAAGGGGATCAATAATCTATATTGGTCTTTTTACACTCCTCCGTTTGATATTGAAAAGACAAGTATCAAGCATCTCAATTTCAGATATCCTCTTGTTAGTTTTAATTGCAGATGCGGCTCAGAATGCAATGGCTGATCAATATGATTCCGTTACCGATGGTATCTTTCTTGTGACTACAATTATTTTTTGGAATTTTATGTTTGATTGGTTAAGTTATAGGTTTCCCAGAATACTGCAATTTATACATCCACCTCCATTACCACTCGTAAAAAACGGTAAGATAATCCTTCAAAACATGCGACGTGAATTTATTACGAAAGAAGAACTCATGAGTAAACTTCGTGAGCAGGGAGTCGATCAATGAGAAAAGGTGAAAATAGCTTATATGGAGGGTGATGGTCATATAAGTGCTATAACAAAATGAAGACATGATATTTGTAAATAAAATTTTATCATGTGATATAGTACAGAATGTGCAGTACCCTTTTATACCTATTTAAAAAAGTTTCATAACTTGATTGTACAGGAATTTGCATTTTTCTGTATGCGGCTTTCATGGTGGCATGAACAAACTTTGTTTGTTCGTGTCCCCAGAGTTGGTCAAACGTCTACGATTGAACTGAAACGTTTTGGCATGTTTTCCCATGCCTGGTACCAATCAAAAGCCGTATATCAACTTCAAACGTCTGGTTCATTTACAAGATTGAACCGACCCTGAGTAATTTCTATATTTTTTTGTAGGGGCAGGTTTTAAACCTGCCCCTACTGTGGTCACAAACAAAGTAGCCGCAGGCATAATTTGATGGAATGGAGGTTTTTATGAAGGAAATAGCAAAAAAACTTAGTTTATTGGTGCAACTTGATAATGATGCAGTTTATAGTTATGACCAGGTGATAAAGGAAGTAAGTGATCCTATGGTTCGTGATCAACTGAATATATTCCGTAGCGATCATATACGACACATAAACGAACTTTCTCGCATAATGGAGTCTCTTGGGGAGGTACCAATTAAACGCTTACCAGATTTTAAAGGATTTTTAACTCCGGGTTTTATGACTCTTCTCAATCTTACCGGGACAGAAGGTGCGTTGAGGGGTTTAGAGACCAATGAAAAAGTAGCTAACGATATCTATAGTGATGCATGCTCTTGGTATGTGCCGCCAGATATAAAGAAAGTAATAGAAATAAATGCTCGTGATGAACACATACATGTAAGATATATACAGGAAAGGCTCGGAGTTATTGCTACACCGATAAAATAAATCTCTTTTCTTATTTCTATGTCCTTTGTGCTATTAGTAGCTAGATTAATTACATAAAAAAATAATGAAGGAGGTTCGACATGGATGAAAAGGTGAAAAAACTTATTTCGTTGACTCAGCTCGATATTGATGCGGTCTACGGCTACGTCCAAGCGTTAAAAGAAGTAGACGATCAGGCAATCCGTTCTCAACTTACTGCATTCCGTGATGATCATAAACGGCATGCAGATGAGCTGTCTCATGCAATTGTATCTTTTGGAGAAAACCCACCGGAGTTTTCTCCGGATTTTAAAGGCTACATAACTGCCGGTTTTACAGCCGTTCGCAGCTTATCAGGAACAATAGGTGCACTAAAAGCACTAGAATCAAACGAAAAGTTGTCAAATAGAGCGTATAGTGAAGCTCTATCATGGGATATGCCAGTAAATGTAAAGGGTCTTATAGAGAAGAACTACGCCGATGAGCGGAGACATTTAAAATATATACAAGATAGAATAGAAGCTGTTGTTGCAGCTAGGTGGTAGACAGGTGGTATAACAGAGCCAATTTTTTTATAGAACCCTTGATAACGGTGGCATGTTGTTTTTGAATCTTATTATATGTATATAATCGAACCCCATATTCACATGTATTCACGTACCACAGATGATTATCAGGCCATGTACAAAGCTGGTATACGTGTGGTTGTGGAACCATCATTCTGGCTTGGCTCTGATAGGCGCTATGCGGGAAGTTTTTTTGATTATTTTCGTTTAATCCTGGAGTTTGAGACGCAGCGTGCTGCCCGGTATGGAATCGATCATTATTGTTGTATATCTGTGAATCCTAAAGAGGCTGAGAATAAGAATCTTGCCGATGAAGTGCTTTCTGGTATTGATGAGTACTTGAGTCATCCCCGGTGTGTGGGAATAGGTGAGATAGGGTTTAACAAAATCACGAAAAATGAAATTTATGTCTTTCGCCGTCAACTCTTAATGGCTGAAGAAAGGAATATGCCCGTGGTAATTCACCTGCCTCATTCTCTTAAAATCAAAGGCGTTCAGATTATCACTGATATCATCAAGGCTGAAGGTGTAAACCAGAGACGTGTAGTGATTGACCATAATACAGAAGATACAATGGATATTACTCTTAAAACAGCATGTTTTGCTGGTCTAACGGTATATCCGTATTCTAAGCTTAACCCACAACGGGTATCAAACATCGTAAAGGAGTTTGGAGCAGAACGAACAATGGTTAACGGCAGTGCAGATTGGGGCGATTCTGATCCATTATCTTTACCCAGAACTATTGAATATCTGCGGAATGAAGGCCATAAAGAAGAATCCCTTAAGCTTCTTGTTTACGATAATGCCAATGCCTTCTACAGCCAGTCACTGGAGTGGAAACCAAATTACCATATTGAGCCTCTCTGCATCTCTCAATATCAACGTCAACCATAGTAATATGAAATGAAGATGAGAAATCGGTTTACTTACCCGGAAATCTTGTGCGGTTGGTTAGAAATCATTCGTCCTCCAAACCTTTTTACAATACCTGGAGATATTTTGACAGGTGCTTCACTTGCCCTTATTGGTAAAGGTGAAATTCATCTTATTATTCCAGCCGTAATTATTTCATTATTTCTTTATACTGCTGGTCTGATCCTTAATGATTATTTTGACGCTAAGATAGATAGAGTTGAGCGACCATCGCGCCCAATCCCATCAGGAAAAGTGCATTCAAAGGAAGCATTGATTGTGTCGATAGTACTCATGACCTCTGCCGTATTTTTAGGTTCATCTATAAGTGGAATAAATCTTTTACCGATGGACATATCTATCTGTTCAGTTCAAAAAACACAAGTGCTGAAAATTGTATTGATTCTTGTTGTGCTTATAGTCCTCTACAATGGACTAGCAAGAAAAATTCCATGGATTGGTTTTACTGTAATGGGATTATGTCGGGGTTGTAATGTCCTCCTGGGAGCTGCTGTAGTAACAGAATCCTTTAACCGTAAGGTTTTTTACGGGGCAGGAATAGAAACGCTCTACATTGCATCTGTGAGCGCCCTTGCATATACAGAAACGAAAAGACATCCGGGTATTATGCAATGTTGGTTACCATATGCGTCTCTCTTAGTCCTTGTTATGATGGTATTAGAGAGAATTTCCCTGATAGGGATATGTGTACTTTTCATTGCCCTTGCGCATATTCTACTTACACTTCGAAAAATAAGATCTGAAGATAAACATATTCCGGAAAGAATAGGGAACCTCATTTGCGACATAATGCTGATCCAGTGCACCATCATAGCAATATTTATGGATCATAGCGGACAATATAGAAACTACTACTTTTTTGCCATAGCAATATTATATGTATTATTTTTTGCTTCTCGCTTAACAGTAAAAAAGTTTTATGGAAGTTAAGATTCTGGTAATTATGCATAATTTTGTATAGACGTTATCCCAAACCTATTTCTATACTGGACTCTTTTCTATGCCTTCAAAAGATTGTAGCTACTCTGTAGAAGTTTTTGGATAACTCCAGACTGGGTGGCACGGACAAACTGGTTTGTCCGTGCTTGTTTAAGTATGCACATAGGTATGAAATATAACACACAGACAAACAGAGTTTGTCAGTGCCACCCTCGGAACTGGTACGTATCATGAATTTCTCTACTTGTAAACACTATACCTTCAAATGATTATAGATACTATAGCATCCAAGATGAAACCGAACATCACATAATAAAACAAAACAAAATGAACCACGATTTGAATAAACCATCACGGACAAACGAGTTTGTCCGTGCCACCCTATCTAAAATACTGTTCGGTTTCATCTTTTAAGTACTATAAATTGAGGTTTTTGGATGATCTCTAAACTAGGCCCTGCGGTAACTTTTAACAGTGTAGTGGCAAGGCGCGCCTTGCCACTACATAAGCGGTTTGAGATTCTTAAACGTAACTGTATGGTTCAATCTACAAGACTGAATTACCTTGAGAGTCGTTTGGCTTTGAGAATAATTAAACTATATGAGACAGAAGATTCTCTTACTTCAAATAGCGGCGCTTGGATATAATTTTTTAAGAGAAAACATAGATAATCAAAGATTTTTTGGACTTGATATTAAACCCATTCAGGGCGTATTTCCTGCATTAACCTGCGTGGTTCAGGCTACCATGCGTACTGCTGCGCTTCCAGCACAACACGGAATAGTAGGGAATGGATTTTTCTTCAGAGAACAGTGGAAACCGTTATTCTGGGAGCAGAATAGCCGGTTAATCGAAGTGCCATATATTTGGGAACATTTTCGTTCATGTGGTGGAAAAGTGGCACAAATGTTTATTCAACAATCCGTTGGCCCCGGCAGTGATGTCTTATTTTCACCCGCTCCTATTCATAAACACCACGGTGGTATAATTATGGATTGCATTTCAGAACCACCGTATTTGAATGGTAGATTAAAAATGGATGTAGGCAGTATCTTCCCACTCCATCGCTATTGGGGTCCGTTGGCATCGAAAAAATCCAGTCAATGGATTTCAAAAGCCTCCATCAGTATTATGGACAATGAGGCTCCTGATTTACTTTACGTGTATTTACCCCATCTTGATTATGCACTTCAACGGTTTGGCCCTCATGCAAGGAAAAGCAGAAAGGCTTTTCTTGAAATTGGTTCCATGATTCATGAAATTCTGATAGCCGCAAAAAAGAAAAAATACTGGGTTATTCTCTTTGGAGATTACTCTGTTGTTTCTGCAAATAGTGTTGTATCTCCTAATAAGGTATTGCGAAAAGCTGGTTTATTAAAAACAAGAAATATTAAGGGAATGGAGTACCTTAATTTATACACAAGTGCGGCATTTTGTGTTGTCGACCACCAGATCGCACATGTTTATGTATTCCAACAAAATAAAAAAGAACAGGTAAAATCGCTCTTAAGTACAGTTCCGTATATCGATAAAATTTTAGACGATTGTGGTAAGTCTGGGGCAGGTATTGACCATTCCCGAAGCGGAGAGTTGGTACTTATAGCAAAACAGGCGACTTGGTTTGATTACCGATGGTGGGAAGAAAAAAAAGAGTCACCTGAATATGCCTTTCACGTCGATATACATAATAAACCGGGATATGACCCTTGTGAATTATTATTTGGATGGCCTCCCTGGATATCTCAAAATCCACGAAGAATCAGAGGGACTCACGGTCGTGTTGATGGAAATGAACCGGTCTTTTATGCATCTGATGTTAAGCTGCCAGGGAGCCCTGATACATTGGTAGACCTTTCTGTAAGCATGAAAAATCTTCTTAACTCGATTGTATAGGAATTTCAAACTGTTAATTCCTCCTCCTTGATGGGGGAGGTTAGGTGGGGGGGTGAAAGAAATGAACTGATCACCCTTTCTTAATCCCTCCCATCAAGGGAAGGAAAATGTGTATTTTAAGTTGACGAAGGCTTGATTTAATACATTAAAATGAGAATAAATCAACGTATAAAAGTTAAGTTTCAGTATTTGATACATTTCATTCATGATATATTTAATCCCGACAACAATGTGCTTGGAGAGGTATTGAAGGAGGAGCAATCAAAGACCATAATTTTTCTCGACTCAGGAGTAGTATCCTCCTGGCCTGATATACAATATCGAATGAAAAGATGGTTTGACACTCATTCCAGGTGTGCAGACATTGTTTTTCCTGCAATTGTCGTCAATGGAGGAGAACGGTGTAAGAATGATTTTCAATGCCAAAAAGAGATCGCACATGCACTGCGTATAAATGGGTTAGACCGCCATTCTTACGTAATTATCATCGGCGGTGGTGCCGTGCTTGATGCTGTAGGGTTCATTGCTTCTATCAGTCAAAGAGGTATACGTCATATACGAATACCGACAACCGTGCTTTCCCAGAATGACTCTGGTGTGGGGGTTAAGAATGGTATTAATTTTTACGGTGTAAAGAATTATTTTGGTACCTTTACACCTCCTTATGCGGTAATTAATGATTTTGATTTTTTAAAAACGTTGAATATGCGGGACTGGCTTTCCGGGGTGTCAGAAGCATTCAAGGTTGCAATTATTAAAGACCGCTCATTTTTAGAATATTTGGTCTGCAATGCAAAAGCCCTGTTTATGCGCAATGAAAAAGTTATGGAGGAGTTAATAATTCGTTGTGTTCAACTGCATACTGATCACATAGCTTCCGGAAATGATCCTTTTGAAAATGGATCCTCCCGTCCTTTAGATTTCGGGCATTGGAGTGGACATTACCTTGAGGCGATGACAGGGTATGAACTTCGCCATGGAGAAGCAGTGGCAATTGGCATTATACTCGATATGATAATCGCTAAAAACCGTGGTCTTATTAATCAAGACGAGTATAATCTTGTTTTCCATGGTCTTAAGGATTGTGGTTTTCGGTTGTGGCATCCTTTTCTTGAGAAAAGAGAGAATGGCAAATTCCTCAATATTTATAACGGACTGGAGGAATTTCGACAACACCTGGGCGGAAAACTTACCTTAATTATGCCTGAACATCTTGGCAACAGTTGTCAGATACATAGTATTTCCCGTGATGAGGTTGAACAGGCTGTGAAGGAAATGAAGGATGCATTTATCAGATAGGATTTTTATTCTATGTATGTGGCTTTCAGCCACGTAGGGTGGGCATTGTCCACCAAAACAAACAATTCGGAATTTCAAACCATCGTGTATTTTCAGGTACTTTGCTGAAAGCCTAATTAATATGAGATTGAAAAATAATAATCATGTAATGTATTGCCTCAATATCCATCCCGGTGAGCACTTGGATGAAATCCTTACATCTATAGAAAAATATGCCCTTCGGGTTAAAGAGAAAGTTTGTCCTGATGCATGTTTTGGTTTGGGATTACGGCTTTCTTACGTGGCAGCGCAAGAACTCTCCGTGAAGTTGAAAGATTTTCTGGAATTTCTTGATTTTAACGGATTGTATGTAGTTACGGTAAATGGTTTCTCCTTTGGTTCTTTTCATGGAATGAGGATAAAAGAGAGGGTTTATCATCCAGATTGGACATCTGTCATGCGATTAAATTATACGCTGAAACTTGCTGAAACCCTTGCCGGTCTATTGCCTGAAGGTGAAACAGGTACAATATCTACAGTTCCATCCCACTTAGGGAAAAAAGAAGAACCTTTAGCAGTATCCAATCTGCTGATGGCAGTAGTTTTTTTGAGAGAAATAGAAGGGAGGACAGGCAAACGGATTGTTCTTTCTTTAGAACCAGAACCAGGCTGCTATCTTGATTCACTGGATTCTGTAAAGAATTTTTTTAAAAATATTTTCACGATAGATGAATCTGCCAGAAGATATTTAGGTGTATGTATTGACTGCTGCCATGTAGCGGTAGAATTTGAGTCGCCATCAGGCTGGCTTAAAAGACTTACGGAGTGTGGTATTGAGGTTATAAAAATTCAAGTTTCTTCTGCTCTCAGGGCAGAAAATTTGCGAAACCCCAGTCGAATACTTTTACCTTTTTATGATAAAGAGCATCTTCATCAGGTACATATTTTATCAGAACAAGGTATGATAAGATTTAGAGACTTGACAAATGCGTTAGATCAGCCTTTCCGTGGTGAATGGAGGGTTCATTTTCATGTTCCGCTAACGTGGTCTGGGAACGAGGTCTCTTCTACTGCGTGCCTTATTGAAGATGATTTTTTCAAACAAATAATGAGTACAGGGAGAAGGCATATAGAGGTTGAAACATATTCATATGGAACTTTACCCGGTGCAAAAATTCCAGTCGTCGATTCAATTACTTCCGAGCTAGAATGGCTCAAGGAAAAGTTTGACAGAGTGATTGAATGATGGCGTTGTTTCATTGCTAACCGTTATACGTTGAGGGCATCAGACATGGGTGTGCATTACGATTCTGGATTACATTATTATTATCCTGTAGCAAATCTATCTCAGAGAAGAGAAATTGTTTCTGATATCTGCATATATGGAGCTACTGCTAGCGGTATCGTTGCGGCAATTCAAGGGGCTCGTTTGGGAAAACGGGTTGTTTTGGTAGAATTTGGCAGACATATTGGCGGAATGACCACATCGGGATTGAGCGCTACTGACACAGGCAGTAAGTACGCGATAGGTGGATTGTCGCTTCAATTCTACAGAGAACTGGGTTCACACTACGGAACGGAGGATCAATGGTGTTTTGAGCCCGGTGTGGCATCGAAGGTCCTCAAAGAATGGATCCAAATGTATCAGATTCCTGTATATGCGGAGCATCGGCTTGACCGTATTGAAAAGATCGATTTCCGAATTACCGCTTTATACACAGAAAACGGGGGGGTATTCAGGGCTAATGTTTTTATTGATGCCAGTTATGAAGGGGATTTGATGGCACGTGCGGGGGTCCGTTATAAGATTGGCCGAGAAGATAACGCCCTCTATGGTGAGCATTTTAATGGGGTTCACTATGGAGGTCCTCATCATAATTTCCGTCGATATATTGACCCCTACAAAAATGAGGGAGACCTTTCAAGTGGATTGCTTCCTGGTATAAGCAATCTTCTTCCTGGCCGGCAAGGAGATGGTGATAGCTTGATGCAGGCATATAACTTTCGTCTCTGCCTTACGAGAGATCCTGATAATAGGATACCGTTTCCTAAACCCAACGAATACAATCCTGAGCGTTACGAGTTGCTGAGGAGATATATCGATTCAGGCATTTTCAGCATATTCTACCTTACTCTCCCTTTACCAAATAAAAAATTCGATCACAATAACTGGGGTGCTGTAAATACCGATAATATCGGTGCAAATTACGATTGGCCTGATGGCGATTATGAGGTTCGGGAACGTATTTACCAGGATCACGTAAATTACCAAAAAGGGCTGTTCTGGTTCCTGGCAAACGATTCGCGATTGCCTAAGAAAGTACGGCAGATTACTGCCAGATGGGGGCTTGCTGCCGACGAGTTTTCTGATACGGGACACTGGCCTCCTCAGCTTTATATCAGAGAGGCAAGGCGAATGATATCCGATTATGTAATTACCGAACATAACACATTTTGCCGTTGCAGTGTTGATGATCCGGTGGGTATGGCTTCTTATACGATGGATTCACACAACTGTAAACGAATTGTTTTAGCAGGAAGAGTTGTAAACGAGGGGAATGTTGAAGTATTACCGCTTGCTCCCTTTGCCATTCCCTACCGTGCAATCCGTCCCCGGCGGAATGAATGTACCAACCTGCTTGTTTCTATATGCATTTCCGCTTCACATATAGCGTACGGTTCGATCCGGATGGAACCTGTACTCATGATCCTTGGACAGTCGGCAGGTATCGCTGCAGCACTTGCTATTGATGAGGCCGGCGGTGTCGTACAGGATATTTCATATACCAGCCTTGAAAAAAAATTGCGACAGGAAGGGCAAATTCTTGAAGAACCAAAGGTAATATCAGAAGAACTAGAAACGAATGGGAAGCCCTGCTAGACTAGCGATTTAACCTCCTATTCAATAGTATTTAAGGAAAAAAAGGAAATACGGTGAAGTTGTAATCCGGCATCCTTGAAAAATGATGGTATTGTTATTGCAACCATGAGTAAAAAGGAGGTTGTACAATGGATGTATCCGCACCTTTCAAAATAGGCATTTCTGGTTCATATGGTGGTATGAACATGGGTGATGAGGCTATTCTGCAAAGTATCGTACATGGGATAAGGAGTAGTATAGATGCTGAAATTACTGTATTTACCCGTGATCCTGAGGATACGTTGCGCAGACATAAAGTTAATCACGTTGTGCCGGTCAGAAAGCTAGGGCGCAAAGAAGTGATGCCAGAAATTGAGCGTCTCGACCTGTTAATTATAGGCGGAGGAGGTATACTGTATGATGCTGATGCAAGGACATATTTAAGGGAGGCATTTATCGCCCACGAAAAGGGAGTATCTTTCATGTTATACGCTGTAGGGGCAGGGCCATTGAATGATCCTACGGTTCAGACACAGGTGCAAAATTGTTTGGATTTGGCTTCAGTAGTGACAGTCCGTGATCGTCCTTCATTGCGCACCCTTGAGGATGCTGGTGTGAAACGGGAAATTATTGTAACCGCTGACCCTGCTTTATTGCTTACACCGGAACCACTCAAGGCCGAGGTCTTGCAACAGGAAGGAATCGATCACAAAAGAAGACTTATAGGTATGTCAGTGCGTGAACCCGGTGTAGCAGCTCCTGATATAGAGGAAGCACATTACCATAATCTTTTTGCAAATACGGCTGATTATTTGATTGACCGTTACGATTCCGATGTTGTTTTTGTTCCACTGGAGCAGAAATTCGACCTCCATCAGGCGCATTCAGTAATTGCCCGTATGGTATGGCCAAACCATGCCATCATTCTCCAGGGAGATTATACACCGGGTCAAATTATGACGATTATGAAAAAATTTGAGTTCGTTGTCGGAATGCGGCTTCATTTTCTCATTTTTGCTGCACTTCAAGGAATTCCATTCGTTGCGCTTCCGTATGCCAAAAAGGTATTGGGTTTTCTTGAAGAACTCAAAGTGGATGTACCTCCATTTCGCGATATAACGCCAGGTAGACTTATTGCACATATCGATAAGGCATGGGATCAACGTGATATGATACGTGAACAAACACAAAATCTCCTGCCCGCAATGTTAAAAAGGGCACTCCTTAATAATACCCTTGTGATGGAATTGCTGCGGCTGATATACACCCGTAAAGGTGGAAGTCCGGATCAGATGTCTGGAGTACAGAAAACGGACGAGGGTAAAACAAAGTGAAAGCAACGGGAATGCCTGAATAACAATATTTAATAGCTACTTAACTACATTACCAATAAACGAAACGTGCATTGCCGCCATAACCAAATAGAGATATATGAGAGTAAAAGAGACTAAAGATATTTTTCGTGTGGGTATATCGGGATCTTATGGTGGTCTCAATCTGGGTGATGAGGCTATTCTGCAAAGTATTATTACTCAGTTACGCCGTTCCCTTCCGGTAGAAATTACGGTATTTTCTCGAAATCCTGAGGATACGTTACGGCGCCATGAAGTGGATCGGGCAGTACCAGTCCGAAAAATTACACGGAGCGAAGTATTTCCTGAGCTTGAAAGGCTTGACCTTATGATCCTTGGTGGAGGGGGAATTTTATTTGATGCGGAGGTAAAAATGTATTTACGAGAGGTAATGGTGGCACAGGAAAAAGGAATACCGGTAATGGTCTATGCTGTGGGTGCCGGACCGTTAGAGGATCCAACCGCCCAGGAAACCGTACGTGATTGTTTAAATCTGGCAACTGTTGTTACTGTTCGCGAGAGGAGTGCCAAACAGATATTGGAAGAAATTGGGGTAAACCGTGACATAATCGTAACTGCAGATCCGGCTATCCTTCTCAAGCCAGAGCCTTTACCAGATGGTACTATTGAGAGGGAACACTTGAAAGGTAAACGCTCATTAATAGGTATATCCGTTCGGGAGCCAGGAGTGGCTGCACCGGACATAGAAGTGGAACATTACCATGCCCTTTTAGCAGATGCAGCCGACTATATGGTAGACCGATTCGATGCTGATGTGGTGTTTGTTCCTATGGAGCGGCAGATGATGGATGTACAACATTCTCATGCAGTGGTTGCCCGAATGCTCCGTGCGTCGCAGGCTACTGTGTTGAAGGATGAATATACGTCCGGGCAACTGCTCACGATTATTAGCAATTTTAAATTTGCGGTGGGAATGCGTTTGCATTTCCTTATCTTTTCTGCGATCCAGGGAGTGCCATTTGTAGCTTTGCCGTACGCATCTAAGATTGGCGGTTTCCTTGAAGAACTCCAGATGGCAATGCCTCCTATAAAACTGGTAAACGCCGGCCGTCTTATTGCTTATATAGACCGGTCATGGGATAGACAACGATTATTGCGAAATCAAATGAATCGTATGCTCCCTGGATTGAGAAGGCGTGCCCTTGAGAATAATAATATCGCTGTCTACATACTGAAAGAGGGCCGTAAACGGAAAAAGGGTTTATCAAAAAAGTCACTCGATAAGTTGTTTACAGGAGATTAAGAGGCTCCTGTCCTTTCCCGTCCTGTTGTACAATCCGTTACTATCAATCTTCTGTTGCGTCGCGCAATCGTTGCTGTAGAAACTAGTACTCACAGAAACGGGGAAAAGAAGTTTTTACATAGGAATACTATAATGCAGTTGACTTTTTTAGGAAATTCATTATAATTTGTGAATTGTTCCATTATTTATTTTGTGATACCAAAAGTTATCGATAAGGCTAAAGAGTTGTAAATTTTGCGCTCGTAGCTCAATTGGATAGAGTGGTGGACTTCGAATCCAACGGTTGCAGGTTCAAGTCCTGCCGGGCGCGCCATCCAAATATTCGAAGAGTTAAAGAAATGCGCCCTTAGCTCAGTTGGTAGAGCAACTGACTCTTAATCAGTGGGTCGAAGGTTCGAATCCTTCAGGGCGCACCAAAGAATTCAAGGGATTGCCAAATCCAATAGGTGTTTGGAGTTCATGGAAAACCGAAAGAGTAAATGCCAGGTATGTTTTAATTATGGAAGCAGTTGCTGAGTGTTTACTTGACGTTGTGCAATCCTTGAAAATATCGTGTAAGCCATGAATGGCTTTCCTGCGAGGGTGGCGGAACTGGCAGACGCGCAAGATTTAGGATCTTGTGCCTTACGGCGTGGGGGTTCGATTCCCCCCCCTCGCATTATTTATAGGATTATGTAATTTATATAAAAGCGGGTGTAGCTCAGCGGTAGAGCGTCACGTTGCCAACGTGAATGTCGTGGGTTCGAACCCCATCACCCGCTCCATTTTTTATCTTAGACGGGAAGAAGGTATTGCAGGGAAATAATACTATGAATGTAATAATTGAAGATGCAGGTCCTTGTAAAAAGGTTTTAAAGTTTGAAATACCAAAAGAAACCTTAGAAAGTGAGTTTGAAAAAAAGACTGAAGAGGTTTGTAACACGGTAGAACTGCCGGGTTTCAGAAAGGGACGTGCACCGAGAAAGTTGGTGGAAAAACGATTCGGGGCGCAAATTAAAGATGAGGTGAAGCAATCGGTTGTCAGTGATTCTTACCAGAAGGTACTTGAAGAGCATAAATTGAATCCCGTAGGAAACCCAAGTTTTGGCGAGATAACACTGGAGATTGGAAAACCCCTCAATTTTGATGTGACGCTGGAAGTATGGCCAACTTTTGAAGTCAAACAATATAAAAGTTTAAACGTAAAGAAAAAAGCAGCTACGGTAACAGATGAAGATATTGAAAAGGCATTAAAGGATGTTAGTCTCCAAAAGGCGCAATTAACCGTTGTAAAGGATGGAAATGTAAAAAATGGAGATCGCATTATTTGTGATGTTACCGTAGAGGTAGGTAAAAAAAACGTATTGGAAGATGAGGATGTTGAAGTCTTAGTTGCGAATAACTATGCAGTGGCTCATATACCGATACAGGATCTGGCTGCTAAGCTAGAAGGTATGAAGTCCGGAGAAGAACGCAAGATTGATGTAAAACTCCCGGACACGTTTTCTCAAGAAGAGTACCGGGAAAAGGATGCAAAATTAAAACTCACATTGAAGGAAATAAAGCGGCTTACCCTTCCGGCAGTTGATGAAAATTTTGCGAAAATACTCGGATTTGAAACTTTAGAAGATTTAAAACATCGCATACAAAAACAAATAGAGAATGAGAAGAAGAGATGGGTTGAGGACGATTTAAGGAACCAGATAATCAATGCGCTTTTAAGCCAGACAAACTTTGAATTGCCCGAAGAATTTGTAAAGTACCATACAGAACAGAGGATATACAAATACCAGTTGGATCTGTTAAACAGGGGACTACCCCTGGATGAGATCCAGAAACAGACAGAAAAAATTAAAAATGCATCTGCGGAATCCGTAGTGCGTGATTTAAAGGTATCTCTTGTCCTGAACCGTATTGCGGAGTTGGAAAAGATATTTATTACTGAAAATGAGGTTGAACAAAGAATCCTTGATATTGCACGAGCGTATAATACTGAGCCGGAAAGGGTGCGTAAACAACTGGAGCGGCAGGGGAGTTTTTCTTACTTGAGAAGTGATATGCGTGAACAGAAAGTGCTCAATTTTCTTTTCAAAGAAGCCAAGATTGAAGAAGAAAGATAGGATATCTGTAATCAAGTTACGAGATGATATAAAATAAATAAGGAGTTTTTGTGTATAAAGAGTTTTTGTCACACTTAGAAAATGGTGAGTTTCCCGTTATAGGATCAAAAATGCTGTACAATAGCCTTTTTGTGCCTTATGTTATTGAAAAAACTGGCTATGGGGAGAGGCATTATGATATATTTTCGAGATTACTGAAGGATCGGATCATTTTTATTGGTTCAGCGGTAGAAGATACTTTATCAAACCTTGTCATAGCGCAGATCTTATTCCTCCAGAATGAGAATAAAAATCAAGATATCAATATTTACATTAATTCACCAGGTGGTTCAATCACTGCGGGACTCGCTATTTACGATACGATGCAATTTGTACAATGTGATGTTGCAACTTTTTGCATAGGGCAGGCATTTAGCATGGCGGCCATTCTCCTTGCTGCTGGTACAAAAGGGAAAAGATATGGCTTGCCCCATACCCGCATTATGCTCCATCAACCATGGGGTGGAATGAGAGGGACTGCAACAGATATCAGCATTCAGGCAGAAGAGATACTAAAGATGAAAAGATATTTAAACGAAATTCTCGTAAAGCATACAGGACAACCACTAGAGCGTATTGAAGAAGATGTTGACCGTGACTTCTATATGTCTTCTCATGAAGCTAAAACCTATGGTTTGGTTGATGAGGTAATAGAATCCTTACGAGACAAAAAGAAATAAGTTTATACAAAAACAAATAAGAGGCATACTACAAAAAGGACACACAATTGTGTGTCCTTTTTTATTTCTGCGATAATTTACAATTTTGTACAGGTAGGGAATCTTTTTGTATTATTTTAACGAGTTATTTCCTTTAAATTATTATTGGTGTAAATAGATTACAATTTCTGTTAATATCTAAAATTATTATACTTAGATGGTAATTGTTTTTTTTGTGATGATTTTGTAATGCTTGGTTCATATTTTGCGATTGTATCTTTTACACGTGTTTAATTCATATCCGAAAGGCCTTTAGGAAGTATTATTAAGAACTTCTATAAGGAGAGTAATATGTATACAGTATGTAAATTTTTTGGATTACCTGCCCTGTTATTTGTGATTGTCTTTAATTATCAAGCGAAATTTTGTATTTCTGCCGGCGAAATTGATGGAAAGATAAATATTAATACAGCTACTGAAGCTCAGATTGCGTTATTGCCAGGTATCGGTTCCAAACTGGCTGCTGAAATCGTAAATCATAGGGCAAGTATTGGCGGTTTTAAAACTGTTGAAGAAATCAAAACAATAAACGGCATTGGTGATAAAAAATTTGAAAAGATTAAAAATTTTATTGCAGTAGAGGGAGATACGACAATAAAATCAACAAAAGGTGAGAAAGGCGAAAAGGAACAAAAGTCGTAAGGCGGGGAAAATAGAAGAAACTCAAATAGGCAGGCAATTTTATCTGTACATCATCAAAAAGAGGATAGGCTAAAAAGCCTATCCTCTTTTTTATAACTGCTCGGAAACTTAATACCCTGCTACAGGTCACAAATGGCTGTCAAAATATTAAGAGATACTGCCGGCTTGGAAGTATCAGCAAATTCTGCCTCTCAAAGAAATGATTTATTATGGTTTCTGATATCCGTAAAAAACACTGGTGCTAGACGCTATCTGTCATCAGGTCTTGCCGAAATACGGCTATGTGGCTTGGGAGATTTCTGTAACAGATGCAGAAGATAAAATTGCTTATCAAAAACATTTCCTGCGTAAGAATGTTTGCTTAATAGGCCATTACGCATTTTTTGCTGGTTACTCTTTCAGTCCAAACATAAGGATTGAGATGGCTTGACATCATTCTGATTTATTCCCTGGGTTTAGCAAGTATTTCAAGTACTTTTAAATCAAAAAACCTCTTCGATGCAGCAGATTTTATTATGCATACTGTATCCGCTCCCCTGACTGTTCCGGCAATAGCTATAATCTCTTCAAACTCAGGGATAAGTCCTCCATCGCATGCTTCCATTACAATCTCACAACACACCTTGATCCCTTCACCGAAGCGCCGTAATGACTGTGCCACGACCATTGTTGGATAGAGGCCATTAAATTTCTGAAAAAATGCAGTTTCGATGGAATGAGTGAGGATTGTACTGGTGTATACCTTTCCTCCAAGCTTCAATATCTCTTCATTTTTTTCAGGCTGTAGTTCAAAATGATTTGGTTCTTTGAAACCTGCGGAGTGGGTAACAACCACAAGGTTCACATCTTTACCCTGGAGCTTTCTGGCAATACCAACGCCGGTATCTCCAACGGTTGTTGCGGCAACGACATGTTTGTAGCCATTGTCTACCATAGATACCGCTATTTCTATACACTTCTCTGTGTTTTCCCTCCCGGATTTATCAAAATAATGAACTTGTCGTATCATAGGTTTTCTCTCAATAATTATCGGATATTGTATAAGTATACTGTGCTTTTGATTGCCGCAGTTTCCAGCAAAGTTTACTAAACAAGAGCAAAGAAGCCCAAAAGGTGGCACCAAGTGCTTCAAACCGGTTAAGCCACGGTACTGGAAATCCTAAACTGAGCAGGAGTAAACAGACAACAAACCAGATCAATATCAAATTTCTTACACGAGATGAATTGTGTGTAGTTAATATAATATTCCAAATAACTGTGAATGGGTACAATAGCCAAACATAAAAGTATGTAAACGAGAGCGGTGTAAGCATCAGGATTAGCAGTAGTAGTATGGCGTACTCGATAGAATCAGAATGTGTTGTCCTTAAAGTATCGTGGGGCATTGAGGTTATGTAAAATAGACAGAGGCTGAGACCGATAGTAAAATAATCATATTGATGTAGGTAAAATTGAGATTGACAATATTTACGCAAACTGGTTCTTCATATGATTCAAAGGCATTTACGGACCTCAACAAGCGGTTTGCTACTGCGGTAAGTGAGTGATTTTTCAACTGTATCCATGGCCAGGGCGTTGGGCGAGGGCGTTAGAGTTATAACAAAATATCGTACCGTTACTCCAGGTTTTTATATTCTCCAGGTTACGGTAGAATCCACGGAATGGTGCAGGCAAAAGTACAAGAAAAAAGAACAAGAATAAAATGGTAAATAACACTGCTTTCCAATGTCGCCGATATATCAGGTACACTATAGATAAAATAGGAAATGCCTTAATTCCAGTTGCTAAAGCAATTAATGCCCCGGCACACCACTCCTTTAAATAGGCGTATTTGATACATTACATGAAAACTTCATCGCCTGTCTCTGTATTTCCTCAATTCGATAATCCCATGAGATGTTACTGGTGTTTTTCAACAGGATAACCCTCTTCCTGCCATTTCCGAATACCGCCTTCTAAATGATACAATTCCTTCAATCCTTTATCCTTCAGTATATCGTAAGCCTTTTCACTCCGTTTACCTTTTGCACAATGGATAATTACTTTTTTATCTTTAGGAATTTTTTGAATATTTTCTTCGAGTTCCTGGACAGGGATGAGATGGGCTCCTTTCAGATGTACTTCATCATATTCTTTTTCTGTACGTACATCTAATATATACACATCCTTCTCCTTTTCTAATAATTCTTTTGCTTGTTTCGGTGAAATATTTTTTATCTTTATCTGTGTTTTCGTATTTGCTTCGTCTGCATAGGTTCTTTCGATGACTGTGATATTAGTAGCAGCAGCCAGAAAAAGGCCTGTACTTACAGATAATATCGTTGTTTGTATGCATCGTAGATGTTTTGTCTTCATCATCCTATCCTCCTTTTTAAATATTTTCTGTAATCAGGCATGAACCTGACAGAATTCTTCGTAGTCAATAAGTTCCTTAATTGTGGCATTATCACTGCATACAGGGCAATTGGGGTTTTTATGGATCTTGACTTTTTTGAAATCCATATTTAAAGAATCATAAATAAGTAATTTTCCCTTGAGTAAATCACCTTTACCAAGAATAAGTTTTACTACCTCGGTTGCCTGAATAGAACCTATTACGCCAGGCAGTACGCCTAAAACACCTGCTTCTTGACATGAGGGTACTAGTCCGGGCGGGGGAGGGGTTTCATATAAACAGCGATAACAGGGCCCATCAAAAGGTATAATAGTTGTGACCTGTCCCTCAAATCTGAAAATAGAGCCATGGGAGAGTGGTTTTTTCAGAAAAACGCATGCATCGTTAACAAGGTATCTTGTAGGAAAATTGTCTGCACCGTCAAGGATTACATCATAATCTTTGATGATATCTAGGATATTTTCTGAATTAAGGCGCTCCGTATAAGGAACAACCTCAACATCTGGATTTAACGCCTCTAGGGTCTTTTTGGCAGACAATGCCTTAGAACAACCGATATCTTTTGTGGAATGTAAAATCTGCCGCTGCAAATTTGAGTGGTCAACACAGTCACTATCTGCAATACCGATCTTTCCGATTCCCGCTGCGGCAAGATAAAATGCAGCAGGAGAGCCTAAGCCTCCGGCACCGACAAGGAACACCTTAGCCCTTAAAAGTTTTAATTGCCCCTTTCCACCTATTTCCGGAAGGATGATGTGCCGTGAATAACGTTTTATCTGTTCTTCTGTAAATGATGAAGACATCTTGTTTTCCTTATTACTTTTCATTGCTTGAAAGAAATTTTATCACAGTATGTTTTTCCATAAAAAAGGTCATGTGCAATGACATGACCTTCTGAATCGATATGAGATATGTGTCAGATTGTATCAGAAGTTGTATGATGATTCAACAGATTTTCAAGAGTGACATCTCTCAAGGTACAAGCATTTTGTCGTATTACCCTGTAAAAACTCCTTCTTTTAGTAAGTTTTCTAAAATATTTTCGGAAGAAGGATACAGAAAACTTCAATTTCGAATTCAAATTAAGTCGTTTAAACGGTTTTTGGGCTTGGATTTTGTTTATATACTTTATTTTTGTTTGACTGCGGCTACGCTGCACTAGGTATGGATTACTTTGATTTGGGAGAGATCGTCTATTCCTAGTCCTAACATGGCAGCCGTTGAAATGTATTTTGGCTCCCGCCTTGCCTGTTTTAATGACGGGAGTTTCATTTCCGTTCGCTTTTCTTCTATGATAGCGTGGCATACGCGGTCGAAGGCTACAGGGTCACGCCCAACAATAATGCCGTTGAAATTCCACGTCCATTGCGGTTTATAGCCCGGACCACCATTGTACTGTGCCAGAAGGGCGTCACCTACAATGAGCCTCACTTTATCCTTAATATAAGGATGAGTATTTAGCTCTGCAATAAAGGGATTACAATTGTTTCCATGATATTTATTCGGGTTATGGATAACGCCAAAAAAATTTTTCATAGCTGAACTTACACCTGCAAGATCATGGTCTTTTAAGACAGGAACGTTGATAATAGCCGTACAAAGACGGGAGACTATTTTGCTGAAGCAAGTTCCTACACTACCCACTAATTCTGGTTCAGCATCATAACCGCCTCCCGGAAGTTCATCAGTGCCAAAGCATTGGACACCATCTACCATGTGCCGGGTACGAAATCCGGCCATTTCAAGTTCGCGGTTGAATCGTTCAAAAACAATGATGTTTTTATCTTTAACTCCTGCCAGTTTTAAACCATGTAAGATAGATTCAACAACTGCAACATGGGGAGACATCTTTTTGCCGGAAAGGCAGTTCAGCTTTATGCCAACAATATCACTGGGTTTAAATAGCGTTTGCCATGCCTTTTCCTGTGATGCGGTTTGTGTCAACTGTATCACAGCTTTCTGTATCATGTTTGAAACCGTAGTTTCTTTTATATTTCCTGTTTCAGCGAAAGGCTTATCGTCACGTGCTATAACGATAGTAGGCTGGCTGGTTGTGGATATAACGTTATCTCCCCATGTGATAATGGAGTTATGATCTGTTAGATATTTTCCGATGATCGTAGAGGCAAAGATTCCACCACCGATCTTTATCGTCTTCTTGAGGAATAATCTTCTTTCTTTGTTTACTCTCATAACCTTAAATTCACATATAATGAATTCAAAACAAGGGTATGTTACAACATGTTTCTGTGGACTGGTGCTTACTGTATGTGAAAGCCTCTTAATGCTTGGCTTATAATAAATATAATGGGATAAGATGTCAATAAGGTTGTTTTTGTTTTTTCTTCGGATGACTGCTCTTTCTTTTTGTTTTTTTTCTTATACTCATCAGTTGCCGAAATGATGGAAAGATCTCAAATTCAGTATTTACACCCTCTAACGGTCTAACACCGAGTACACTAAAGAGGAGTTCAACGCTGGATGCCTTTTTTGTTGATGCACGAACTTCAGCGAAATGTCGTGAGAGGAAAAAATCCGCAAGAAAGCGGAGAATACCGGAAATTAAGAACAATGTTAGCAGCCGGTATCCCCAAAGAGGTGGTATTCGTTCTGCTAAAAAGCCACCGAGTGAAGCGCCAGCAAAGATAGCAGTACCATTAATTAAATTGAAATAACCCAAACACCTCAATCGTTTGTGTGGAGTTACTGAATCATATATGAAATTTGTTGTACAGAGGTTGAAACCGCTCCAGATAAAACCGGCAAGGGCATTTGTTGCCGCTAAATAAAATGGGCTTGAAGAAAAGAGCCATAAGATCGGAACTACAGGAATAAGAAAGCTTGAAATTTTCAAAATTCTTGCGTTACCTAAAGCATCCGCATGTCTACCCCATATGGGGAAGGCAATAAGACCCGCAATAACACCGGAAAGATGCACTACCATGTAAGTGAGATAACTAAAGTGAAGGTCACGGAGCATATAGATATTAAAATAGGGATTCGCAAGTTGTACTGCAAAACTAATGCTTGCAACATAGAAAATGAACCTTACAAAATTACTTTCCCGAAAGCGTAGAAGAAATTTTGCAAACGTAAAATCACTATCCGGTGATTTGTGCATTGGCAGATCAACCATTTTTGACATATAGTAAAATGATGCAAAACGAAAGGCTGCTGCCGCAAGAAAAACTAAAAAGAAGCCCGCCGGGAGGGATGTCGTTTTCATGAAAGAGAGTAAAGCTCCCCATAAGCAGAGACCCATGACACTAGAGATCCCTATTGCACGTGATCTGTCTCCGAAATAAAGTCCACGTTGATTTGGAGGAAGGTAATCACTTACAAGACTCCCCCAGGAAGGCCCGATTATAGTTCCTAAAGTTCCAAAGAGAGTAATAAAAAAAGTGAGAATGAGGATGTTTTTTGGGAAATGAAAGAGAGAAAACATCGAGATAAGGAATAAGGTAATCGTTTGAATTCCTATTCCGAATAGCAGCAAGCGTAAACGGCTGTTGTCTGCAAGCCTGACAGCTTTTACTGCAAATAATTGGGAAACGGAAGCAAACAAAGGCGGGACTGCGATGAGAAATCCAATCTGCTGGCTCGTTGCGCCAAGGAAGAGGGCATAGGGAACAAGGTAATAATCTAATATGCCCATCGTAATAGATGTAGTAATTCCCTCTATCCAGCAGTAATGAAGACTTTCGCTGATCTTTACGGCTAATGATGCATCCGTATCTGAATTTGCGAGAGGGGCCAAGTTTTTTTTGTTTTCTGATTCCATCAAAATATATCCTGACATATGAAACAAGTTATCGTTGATTTTTGTTTATTTGCCCGAAAAGGCTGGAAATAGACGTAATATGGCAGAGTATAAAGTCTATCACATATTATACGGAGATCGCAAGTAAACTTATATTCTGTGTCCAGCGGAAAAATAAAAATTACTTTGGAAAATTTCCATGAAAAGCTGGTTACGGGGCAAAAAATTTAGAGTAATGTAATAGACGATATTGTGATGATCAAGAGTGAAAGGCAGATATTGGTAATCAGAAAAAATAAACGAAAAAAACAGGCAGAACATATAAAATAATCCAATGAAATGCAAACTTTTTCACCGCTCAGGCTAAAAAAAGCCCGTAGCTACTCAATCTGATGAGTTTGTTGCATTAAAGCCTAATACCTGCGTTTGGTTAGTTGCTTCAATAAATACATCCATCTGTTGACCAACAAATATAGGCAAATTATTCTGCTCAATGCGGTAAATGGCTTGCAGGACACGGGTATCCACACGTTCTGTACTGTCGCCAGTAAGAGATTTTTTAGGAATGACATACGGCTCAAACCGTACAAACTTCAAAGGTGTTGCTATCTCCCGGTTTCCACGCAGAAACGCTACCGCTGGTGCTGACCAGTGTACCCGCCATGCATCGTTTTCATCTATATCAACCCTGACATGGAGAGGGTCTACATTACCAATAAGTACTAAAGGTGTTTCATTAAAATTTGCTGTGGCGAATTCTCCACGATGAACCTTCATTTGTAGGATTTTGCCATCGACCGGGGCACGCACGATAATCCTTTCGAGGTTGGTTTTCGTTTCCTCTAATTTTGCCTTTGCTGATGCAACTTCCTCCTTTGCTTGAGTTAATTTTGAAGCGGCAATTTGTACTGCATACCGGTGCCTGTCCAATTCATCAATACTGATAACATGTTTGTTTGCAAGAATTTCAGCCCTGCCATGCTGGTTTTTCATATCGTCAAGGGAAGCCTTTGCAACCTTGACACCTGCTATTGCCACACGGAGTGCCATTTTCTGTGTTTCTTGTTGTGACTTCAGTTCCCGATCATCCAGTTTAAATAAGGGATTCCCCGCTTTAACATTACTACCAACAGAAACATATGTCTCTGATACAACACCACTGATAAGGGTACCAACGGAGATATTCTCCGTGTTAGCCTCTACGATACCTGAACCTGCAACAGATGACTGGTATGGCGGTATAGCCGGATTCACAACGGGGGGAGTGGGAGGTATATTCTTGTTGCCGTTTATGACAGTAAATACAGCAAACATAAAACCAAAGAATGCAAGGATAGGAAGAAAGTATTTTCTTGTCATGAAAATTTCCTAATTCTTTTTTTTATCTGATAGGTAATGGAATGAACTCGTTACAAGAGTGACACGTCCGTCGTCCATTTTGGCAATACGGTCTGCAAACTCAAAAATGCGGGCATCGTGAGTGACTACGATTAATGCGCGATCTGTCCCAACGGCAATTTCGCACAAAAGTTCCATAATTTTGTGACCAGTCTCATGGTCAAGTGCGCTTGTTGGCTCATCACAGACAATAAGTTTCGGATTGTGTATGATTGCGCGGGCGATGGCAATGCGCTGCTGCTGGCCACCTGACAACTCTTCTGGCCGGGAGAGTGAACGATCACCAAGCCCAACGCGGTCAAGGATTTCATGTGCCCTGTTGATTGCTTCACGGCGCCTTACACCCTGAATTAAGAGAGGTACCGCAACGTTTTCAACTGCCGAAAGCGCCGGGATCAGGTTGAACATCTGGAAGACAAATCCGATATTCTGTCCCCGGTACCGTGTTTTCTCATAACGGTTCATGTGTGAGAAATCACGGTCAAATATCGAGCATTCGCCATGGTCCTGGCCAAGAACTCCAGCAATAATAGAAATCAACGTAGTCTTGCCACTCCCTGAAGGTCCAACCAACATCATATGTTCACCGGCATGAATTTCCAGATCCACGCCATTGAGGGCGTGTACCTCTGTGCTGCCAGTTCCGTAAGTTTTTGTTACTCCTTTGCACCGTACTACAACAGTAGCTTTTTTCATCATATTATGAATTCTTAAAAACAATTGCTGGTTCTAACCGCAGTACCTTTAGTATACTGAGGACGGCCGATGCAGCACAGATCAGTGTTATAGCAGCTGCACTGACAAGCAGCAGTTGCCACGGTAACCGGAAGGAGAGTTCTGTTCTTCCTGACAAAAGACCTATTGCCGAGGCAGCCCCGACACCCAGCCCGTATCCAATGCCTCCTACCATTCCTGCTTGAAGTAAAACCATCCGCAGCAAGATGCGGTCTGAAGCACCCATGGCCTTCAGTGTTCCGAAATAACGAATATTATCCAGGGTAAAATTATAAAAGGTTTGTCCGGCAATGGCAATACCTACGATAAAACCAAGAATGACTGTAGTACCAAAATTTATGGGAATGCCAGTGTATTTCATGAAATAACGTACCGTGAGGTTTTTAAACTCGTCACTTGTATAAGCTGCTAAACCTGTTGAATCACTGATACGCTGGCATAATTGGCAGAGGTCCTGGCCTGGCTTTGCTTTCACAAGGACAAATGACATCAATTTACGTTCCCGAGGTGCAAAGATAGTTGCCCGGGAGAATGTTGTATAAATTACTGGCTGCGATTGGAATGGCCTCTGTACACGGCAGATTCCAACTACGACAGCGCGATGGTCATTTAATTCCAGAGTATCACCTATTTTAAGTGGTACACGTTTCCCATCCGGTAGTTTGGTTGCTAGTTTTCCTGCTGCACCTACAATATCAATAATGATGGCATCACTGCGGCGTAGGTCAGCAAGCTGCCCTTGCAGAATGTGAGGTGGCCCTCCAATTAATGTCTCATCGTCTAATCCAATGACATGGCATGCCTGAAAAGTTCCGTTGGTGAGTCTTGCCTTTAACAATCCTTTATATAGTGGGACAGCCCATGCAACACCTTCAACACTGCGAACGCGGAGTGAATCAGTTTCCTTCAACGGTTTAAGGTCATCTATGTACTGTACCATGGGATCCATTACCCAAATATCAGGGAGTTGCGTATCTGTCAGGAAACCATATGTGCGGGTCATCAGGCCCATAAAGATGGCGGATTGTTGAGTGATAAGGAGTGAAGCGAACATCAGCCCAATGATAATGCCAAAATATTTGGCACGATTTCCTATAAGCATTTTCAATGCAATGAGGTTCATAATTTCAAAGCTTTTAGTATTAGGGTTAAACCAAAAAATTCGAGATACTATAATGATAGTTCGTATTCCCTGAAAGGCTTTTTCATGAAATGTAAAACATACATTTAAAACAATAGTACAAAACATATGTTTTACAAGTCAAGGAAAGAAAAAGTTACCGGATGGATAGAGTTATGGGCTCATATTCTTGAAGAAATTTGTATTGACATATAAGTTATATGGTGTATTGTAAACCTAAGAGCTTATTCGAAAATTGTGTATCATTCCGAATTAGGAATTTCATAAGAATTTCAGCGCATGAAACCGTACAGAAATTTTCTGTATGTGTTTTCCGTGGTGAGAAATTACGAAGAAATTACTAAAAGGCCTAACTTTTTGGTAGAGGTCATAGGTTACCATGAACGATATAATTTTTGAGGATAGACATGATGCGGGTCGTCAATTGGCGAAGGCATTAATAAAGCGCGGTTACCAAAATCAGCCACTTGTGGTACTTGGTATACCAAGGGGGGGTATTGTTGTAGCCGATGAGATTGCCGGAGCCATGCCGGCTCCTCTGGACGTTATCATTGTTCGCAAGCTCAGGGCTCCATACCAACCTGAATTGGGTATCGGTGCGGTGGTTGATGGTAACAATATTTGTATTATCAATGAAGAGCTGATTAGCGAATCGGGTGCTTCACAAGATTATTTGAAACGTGAGATTGCGTACCAGGAAGAGGAGATTGCACGGCGGCTGCGTTTATATCGGGGTGACCGTCCGGCATTAGAGATCGCCGGGAAGACGGTTATCGTGGTCGATGACGGTATTGCAACAGGTTATACCTTCCGGGCAGCCCTTGAAGGTCTTCGCCGGAGAAATCCTGCCCGTTTAATTGCTGCAGTCCCGGTTGCTGCTCAGAGTAGTGTTGATATGGTAAGTGATTTTGCGGATGAAGTAGTTTGCCTTAGTACACCTATTTCCTTTATTGCAGTAGGTGCCTGGTACCGTAATTTTGACCAGGTGAGTGATGAGGAAGCCATTGCGATTCTCCATCGTAACCTAGCTAAGTATAAGCCATCCAGTCCTGTGACCACCTAAAGAATCTGTGTTTTTACGATTGAGTATGACGTAAAATCAAGATATATATTTTGCGGATATATCCTCCCTTATTTCCTGAAATCACAGTTTTAAGGGGTGTGTTACTCTCATAAAGGAAACCACAAACAATGACTTTAAAGACGTCAAAGGAGAAACGTGAACCAGATGTAATGATTCCCACAGATGGCGTACAGTTGCAAGGAATTCTTTGCCTCCCTCCAAAATCGAAAGGTCTGGTTGTTTTTGCCCATGGTAGTGGCAGTGGACGTTTTAGTCCAAGGAATAATTATGTAGCTAGGGTTCTTCAGGATGCTGGCCTTGCTACTCTGCTGGTGGATCTCCTTGAAGAATCTGAGTCTTTGGATCGCCGGAAGGTCTTTGATATCGATCTCCTGGCTAAACGTCTTTTAGCAAGTGCACATTGGTTACGGGAACAGGAAGAGACTCGCGTGCTTCCGCTTGGCTATTTTGGTGCAAGTACGGGCGCTGGTGCTGCTATTCAGGCTGCCGCTCGGGAGCCTGAAAATGTCGCTGCTGTTGTCTCCCGGGGTGGACGTCCGGATCTTGCCATGGATTATTTACCACATGTTCATGCCCCGACCCTTCTCATTGTTGGAGGTGAAGATGTACCGGTCATTTCTTTGAACGAAGGAGCATATGCATGTTTGAAGTGTCCCAAAGAGCTTGTTATTGTTCCTGGCGCTACCCATCTTTTTGAAGAGCCTGGTACTCTGGAAAAGGTGGCCAAATTGGCTTGTGACTGGTTCGTTAGATATTTTCTTCCAGAGTCTAAACTATAATATCAATAGGCTTTGTTGCACAAAGCCGTTAAAAAGACAGAATTTCCCATGATTGAGCAAATTTATGCGACAGCATAGCTTTGAGGCATTCCAAGTCTCATCATGAGATTTAAGATGGCAACCTTAATACCAGCT
>JBDIVL010000007.1:0-106036 GCA_039794405.1 Candidatus Jinrextremum sp.
GGTAAATCCGTCTTCACATGCGTCCCCTGTATATACCCCGCATTCGATACCCCACCAACCACCACCGACGCCCCTATCATCAACGCTCCTATCCATCTCCCTTTCATCTCTTCACCTTACCTCCTGTAACTATAACCAGAATATTTAACACACCACTATCACGGCATATTCTTAACTCCACAACACTTTCTCTACTTCCTTATAAAACTAGCGATTCACCTCCCTTCTTTAGACATTTAAATTTTGGTAATTTGTACGGTTACACTATCGCAATAATTGTACCATTCACTATTTCTCGGCGAACTTAAAAATTAAATGTTTGTGAAACAAAGACTTATATCTAACAACCCAAAAAAATGCATTTACAGCAAAAGACTATAATTGGTCACAAAAAATAAAGACCTTTCGAGAAATTTGGTTCTATCTATTTAAAAATAAACGCTATAAGACATGACTATTTATGGTCACAAAATACTTCACTATAGTCACATCTTAATCCTTCCGGATGATCTCCCTTAACTTCGGGAGGTCATTGTTGGGACCATCCAAAAAATTCTGAAAAATAATGTATTCGTACAACCTGTAGGGAAGTTATTGAAATACCACCTTACTGCCAGTACATTCAGAATACTTTTTGAACATCCCCATATGTTAAGCATTGGCCTGTACGTTTTGATTGGCTCTAGGGATAGAAAACATGCCAAACATTTCAGTCCAATCGTGGACGATTGAACCAATCCTTTTATCCATGCCGCCTAAAAACCACTCAATTAATAATGAAAATCCTATTACAATTAAATCAATGATTCAGGGATTCAAGGATTGGTCATCTTGAATGTTGAATATGCTATACGGGTTGTACCTTTTCAAATAATTGTAACTTCATTAATCTGTTGCGAAGTGTGGTTCTGGGGATGCCTAGAATTTCGGCCATTTTTACCTGATTGCCATTCGTTTTTTGGTGTGCCCATTGGATAAGTTTTTTTTCAACTTCCGTGAGCGTATCTTGTAAGTTTATTGATTCCCTATTGTAAAGGTCCATTGATAAAAGATCGGTACGTATATCAATCCTCCTTAAATATTCAGGAAGCGTTTCTAACGAAATACCGTTTGATTCGGAGGAGAATGCAACAGCATGTTCAATAACATTTTCTAACTCTCTTACATTCCCGGGCCAATTATAGTTTAACAAAGCACTCATTGCTTCTTGTGAAACACCCGGTAAAGCATCTTCGTTCTGAGATATGAACTTTTTCAAAAAGTAATTGACCAAGCCTGATATATCCTCTTTTCGCTCACGGAGCGGTGGGATATTAACTGGTACAACATTCAACCTGTAATATAAATCATCTCTAAAATATCCTTCTTTTACATGATCTAAAAGATCTTTCTTTGTTGCACATATAACTCTTACATCCACGCAAATGGTCTCTTCACCTCCAACCCTCTCAAATGTTCTTTCTTGAAGCACACGCAACAATTTAACCTGCATATCCAGAGGAATATCATCAACATCATCTAAAAAAATTGATCCTCCATGAGCCAGCTCAAATCTCCCACGCCTTGTTTTGACTGCACCTGTGAAAGCACCCTTTTCATGTCCAAAGAGCTCGCTCTCTAATATTTCTCTGTTCAACGCCGCACAACTTACTCTAATAAAAGGACCTATTCTCCTGTTACTGTGGTAGTGAATGGCACCCGCTATCTTTTCTTTTCCTGTTCCGCTTTCACCTCGAATGAGCACCGTTGTATCTCTGTCAGAAACACTTTTAACAGTTTCGATCACTTTCCTCATAGCCTCACTGTTTCCGATAATGTTATCGAATTCAAATTCAGCCTGTATTTCTTCTCTTAAGCGGTTTACTTCGGCCGTCGTACTTTTATGCTGTAACGCCCTTTGGAGTTTAATGATTAGTTCATCTGTAGAAAATGGTTTTGCAATATAGTCATACGCACCTTCTTTAATCGCCGACACAGCACTCTCCAGAGTGCCATAAGCTGTCATAATAACAACAATAATTTCCTGATTATATCTTTTGATCTCTTTAAGAAGATCTATTCCACTCATACCAGATAACCTTAAATCCGTCACTACAACATCATACTCTCCAGACTTCACCATCCTTAATCCATCCAAAGCGTTATCTATTGATTTTACGTCATACCCTTCTTTTCTGAGTTGGCTTTCTAAGGATATTCTCATCAACTTTTCATCGTCTACTATTAGCACCTTACTACTCATAAATCACTCCTAAGTTAAATCTTTAACACAATATGCTACCAGCGGTCAACTGTAGCTTCTGCCCAATTGCTGATAGCTGACTGCTGATAGTTCACAATCTTATCAAATTACCGTAACCTTTCTTACCGGTAAACATATATAAAATGTCGTTCCTTCGCCTGGCCTACTCTTAACGGTTATACTTCCATTATGGTCGTCAATAATTCTTTTACTGATTGCAAGGCCCAACCCGCTCCCCATTTCTTTTGTCGTAAAAAATGGATTAAATATTTTATTAATAATCTCTTCTCGAATCCCACACCCTGTATCAGCAATCTCAATTTGTATACTTGATGGCTGATAATCACAATAACCCGTCTTAATTGTTATGCTACCTCCGTTCAGCATACTATCTAATGCGTTTACGATGATATTGATAATAACTTGTGAAATATTATCTGCATCTCCATAAATTTCAGGCAAATTGGGAAATAAAACCTTTTCCAGACGGACACTTTGCTCTTTTATCCTATGGTCTACAAATCGCAATGAGCCTTCAACAATTTCGTTCAAATTATGACTTGACATATGTAAAGAATACGGTCTGGAAAATGCCATCAGTTGTTTTACAATAACTTCGATGCGCTTCAAACCTTCAGACATTAAATCAAGAAAGCCCAAATTTTGCGATACATTCCCGGGTTCTTTTATCATCATTTTTACAAAGTTCTGTAATCCCCCGAGTGGGTTATTTATCTCATGCGCCACACCTGCAGCCAATTCACCAACAGCAGCCAAACGCTCAGCCTGAATCAATTGCAACTCCATTCTTTTCCTTTCCGTAACGTCTCTGCAAATCCACTGAATTGTTTCTTTATTACCATGCTCAATAACACAAGCACTAATACTTGTAGGAATAAGCCTTCCATCACTGTGTTGGCAGTCAAGATTGTCAAGCATTCCGGATCTTTCTCTATTTATTGTCACCAGCAACCGTTCCGTCTTTTCCCGGTCATACTCGGGAACAATTTCCCATATCTTTTTTTTACTCAATTCATACTTTGAGTATCCAGTTAATTCTTCAGCTTTTTTGTTTGAGTCGATAATCTGCGCTGTTTTAACATCCAGAGTAAAAATGGCATCATTTGCTAAATTAATAGATTCCCTGTATTTTTCTTCCGATTCTCTCAACTGTGCAGTTCTTTCCCGGATCTTTAATTCGAGACCCGCATAAAATTCTTCCAGTTTTTCAGCCATCTTATTAAACTCTGATGCAAGTACCCCTACTTCATCTCTTGAGTTAACTGAAATACGGTGTCTAAGGTCTCCTTTCCCAATTGCATTTGCACCCTGAACCAACTGAAGAATAGGATGGGTTATTCCATGCGCTAAAACAAAAATGATAATTACAATAATCGATACACTAACCACGGCAAGAGTAATTACCTGATTTTTTAATTCTGCAATAGGTTTAAAGGCCTCAGACGTATCCTGTTTTACAATCAATCCCCATTTTAATTGAGGTATATAGCGGAAAGCCATAAGGACTTTTGTTCCCCGGTAATCAAGAGATTCTATAATACCTTCCTCCTTGTCATCTAACATAAAAGATTCCGGAACAAACAATTTTATCGGCGTGCTCGTTTTTAATGCCGCATTCTCAAGATGCCGTGTATTATTGAGAAATACCAAACGATCTTCTTCGCGACGCACAAGTATGGATTCGCCTGTTTCTCCCCTGCCTGACCAGTCCTGTATCAGGGGGTCTATGACATTATTCATATTCACACGGATAAGTACAATGCCATTAATAACCTCCGTTTCTTCCATGGTAATGATATCCATTCTTTTCGTAACGCTAAAAAAGGTCATTCCTATTTGTTTTGTATACTCTGAATAATGGATATCTTTAAAAGGCATATCATTTCTTTCTAATACAGTGAGATAGTGTCTGTAATCACTATCTACTAATCCCATATTCGATTCGGTAGTAGATATTACAATTTCACCATTTTCTATATCCAATATTGATATTTCGTCACAATAAATAAATTTTTTCTTGAGCTGGTCCAGATATTCTAAAAGTCTTTTATAATAAAGTTGACCAATTTCTGACTCCTTCATTTTATCAATAGTGTGAAATGCTTTTCTTAAATAGAGCAGGTTAGAGAATGATATTTCCAATGATTTGTTCGTAGAAAGGACGCCAACATCAACAATCCTTTCCTGCAACCAGGTATTCAGTTGAGTCTTTTTTAAATCTGAAATAGAAGTCAGTTTTTCAATTACCCTCTCATTTAAAGCCTTCTTTCCGCTATTGTATGCCTTACTGCTGACGATTAAGATAGGAAATGTTGTCATAAGTATGAAATAGCAGATAAGTTTGACCTTGATACTCTTGAAAAAAGCAACAAAGCTTATTATTCTGTCACCGGTTTTAGCCATCTTAAAAATAACCCCTGTATTGAAAATTATTCAAGATCTGAGAAATTTAGGTTTTCCTTACCTGTAGTATTACCGTATAAAAACTTCTTTTTAGCATGTCTTTTATTGACAGATCAAAACATTTATATTATTATGATTCTGAGTAGACAATATATTGATCCTTCCATATAATTTTAACAAAAAGAGGCTGCCGAAATGAGAATAAATATTGTTATCCATTTCTTTATTATATTAGCATTAGCCTTTTCACAATTCAAACCTATACAGGCAGAACCATCAAAAATCCCATGGCAGATGTTTAGAGGAGATATGTATCATACAGGTCGAAGCATTCACAAAGGAGCACAGACGAACGCATTGAAATGGTCTTTTAAAATTGACACCCGTATTACCTCTTCTCCATCTGTTGGGCCTGACGGCACTATTTACTTTGGTTCTATAGACGGTAGATTATATGCCATCAATCAGAACGGCACCAAAAAGTGGGCTTTTCAGGTAGGCAGTGAAATAACAGCTTCACCTGCTATCGGTGACGATGGTACAATCTATGTGGGTTCCAGAGATAAAAAGATGTATGCTGTTACTCAAGAGGGAAAACTTAAGTGGACATTCGAGACTGGTGGTCTTATCCTCTCTTCCGCAGCAGTAACAACTGACACCCTTTACTTTGGGTCGGATGATAATTCTCTCTACGTTCTTACGCTTGATGGTAAATTAAAATGGAAATATACCGGTAAAAGTAACATCACCGCTGCACCGGCAATAGCAGCAGACGGAACTGTTTATCTTTTTGAAACAGGCGGGGCGTTGCATGCATTGTCACCGGATGGAACCGAAAAGTGGATAAAACGGATTGGAACCGGTGTATATCACTCTTTTTCTTCGCCGTCAATAGGTTCTGATGGAACTGTGTACGTAGGAACTGACAGTGGAAGGGTAGTTGCCGTTAAACCAAACGGCAGTATAAAATGGTATGTTAATACAGGAAAGGCCGTTCACAGCACGCCTGCTATTACAAAGGACGGAACTGTTGTATTTGGCTCATACAATGGTTTTGTATATGCCGTTCTTCCTGAATGCAAACTCAAATGGAGCTATAAGACAAACAACTGGGTAGAATCCTCTCCTGCTATTGATTCAGAGGGCACTATCTACATAGGATCAAGCGATGGAAAACTCTACGCTATCAATACAGACGGCACCTTGAAATGGTCATTTCAAACGAAAGACGCCATCGAATCATCTCCGGCTATAGGACCGGATGGTACAATCTATATCGGATCAAACGATAGCCACTTATATGCTATCGGTGATGTTTCCCAGGGGTCGTCAATACCTATATTCGAGGAATAATTTCCCTCGCTCATCTTCTCATCAAATCTTACGTAAGGTTTCCCTCATACGGCTTTCCTTCTTTTTAAAGAGTGGTGCGAAACAGGAACAACAAAAAACGAAGGAGAAACCACATGAATAAATTACAACAATACTTGTATTACGTACGTTCAAGCTTCTGGTTTGTACCTAGTCTAATCATCTTGGGTGCTGTCATACTCGCTATTGGCTTAGTCAAAACCGATACGTTCATCGACCGGCAAATGCTTGACCGCTGGCCGCGGTTCTTCGGTAGAAGCGCAGAAGGTTCGCGTGCCCTGCTCGTGGCTATCGCCGGCTCAATGGTCACGATAGCGGGAACCGTATTCTCGATCACCTTAGTCGCCCTTTCACTGGCCTCCAGCCAGTACACATCCCGGGTACTTCGCACCTTCATGCGCGATCGTATTAACCAAACTGTGCTTGGTGTGTTTGTAGGCATTTTCGCATACTGCCTGGTGGTTCTCCGAACTATCCGGGAAAGTGATGAAGGAACGTTTATCCCAACACTAGCCGTGCTGTTCGGGTTAATCCTGGGGTTCGCAGGAATCGCCTTCCTTATCTTCTTCATTCACCATATCGCGACATCCATCCAAGCCTCCCAGATTATCGCAGAAATATCCGAAGAGACACTCAGGGCAGTAGATCATCTGTTCCCGGAAAAGGCCAGAGGAGAGGATACCGGCGACAGCGGACCTGACCCGGATTACAAGGGACAAACATGGCGCCCCGTACCAGCCATGAAAACAGGGTACATCCAACAGATCGACATAGCCAAGTTGCTGGAGTTTGCTGTTGAGCGTAGAACATTGGTACGGGTGGAACGGTGTATCGGCGAGTTTCTAATCGAAGGGACGCCGTCGATATCTGTCCTGGCAACCAACCCATTGAACGAAAAGGACATCCGCCGACTTGGCTCGGTTCACACGGTCGGTCGGGAACGCTCGCTAGACCAGGATGTTGCATTCGGCATACGGCAACTGGTAGATGTGGCCCTCAAGGCACTGTCGCCAGGGGTCAACGATACCACAACGGCCATCATGTGCATCGATCACCTTACGGCAATCCTGATCCGTCTGATTAACCGCCGAATCGAGTCACATCACCGAACCTCGGACGGCAAGGTGCGGGTATTAACACACAGCCCTACGTTTGCTAGTCTAATAACGGAATCTTTCGACCAGATTCGCCAGAATGCCGGCGGCAATGTAGCCGTTCTGAGCCGTCTACTCCAGTCTCTAGAAACGTTAGCCAACTGGACATTGATCTCAACACGACGGAGTGTGCTACTTGAACAAGTGCGAGCAGTTGTGGAATTGGGACACCGCAGTGTTCCCTCACCGTCGGATCGCCAGCATGTTGTTTCACAGTCGGCACGTATAATCGCCTTGTTGGATACGAAGAACCCGTAGTCATGTAAAAAACAAGGACCTATCTTAAATTATAAATAAGGCAAAATATGTGGCTTAAAAAATAAATGGGTAAATGGCTGAATAACTAAATGGCTAAATGGTTAGATGGTTGTTACGAGAGAAAAGTTTTAACTGTAAAATAATATTCAACCATGTAACCATCCAGCCATCTGACCATTTATCCGTTTAACCTTCTGATTCGTTAAGAATGGGTAATTTGATAACCGGGCCATGTTATTATCCAAAATTACATTTCAATTACTCATAAAAAGCATTGCGTAATAAATATAATGTAGAAGTTGTCAAATTGTGTACCAACGTATAAAGATCGGTGAATTCGACATAAAGACAGCGCCTTAACCTACACCCTACCCAGGCTTTCAATAAGATGGATGAAGCGAAGTGAACTTACCATGGCGTCTCTTTTCACACAATCTCTTGTGAATTGGAATCTACCCTTTTTTCCTTTTCCACTGTAGCATTGATGTATCTTTTATATATATTACTTTCTATTATGCACGTGTAATAAATAAGGTGCTCTTTAATAGCGCACTACTGTGACACGTCACACTTCTGTAACTGCACACTTCTGTAACAAGTCACACTCTCATGATTTTCATTTAATACCCTGTTTATTTTTCTGTTACAAACGGTTTACCTTATATAATCTCAGTTCAGAAGTAATAAATTAGGCTTTCGGTGACTTTTTATAACGCTTATGTAGGAGAGAACCTTGTGTTCGTCCCTTGCTCTGCACAATTCAAAAAATTTATTTTTGTTCCCTATTTGAGCGAACACAAGGTTCTCCCCTACAACAGAATATTGAAATTCCTATACGTTAAATTAAACTTCTTCTTTCAGAAAGCACACTTTTCTCTTCATGGCATATTTTTTGATAACATCCTCATAGATTGCAAACTTTAATTTAAGACTAATCTTAAAAGTATCACTAGGCTGTTTTTCTATACCATTAAAATTCTTTACGGGACGGGAAAGGTAAGGTATCATCTCCATGAGATGCTTTACTTGTAAAACAAAAATACCACTCATTCCAACATTACAAATTTTCCTCTTTCCACATAATCAGCAATCCCGCATTATTCATTGTAAAAATTATTTCCTCATTGAGTTAATCTTTGTCCCTATCTCTAAGAGAATTCCACATCAAGGAGAAATCACATAACCAGAAACAAGAATATAGACTTTTACTAAGGGGGGGGAGTTTTGATGAATAAGATTACACGGATTTTTTTGTTTTTTTGTGTGTTTTTTCTCTTATTTTTAAACTATAGTTATGCGCAAGTTATACCTCAGACGAACTGGAGCTTATTATATGTGGATAGCGAGGAGCTTATAGGGGAGAATGGGGCTGCAACAAATGCCTTTGATGGAAATACCAGTACCCTCTGGCATACGAAGTGGTTCAATGGTAGCACCCCTCTGCCTCATGAGATCCAAATCGATCTTGGGGCAACCTACGATGTGAGTGGATTCCGTTACTTGCCACGCCAGGATGGTGGGGTGAATGGACGGATAGGTCAATATGAGTTCTATGTAAGCACCGATGGAATAAACTGGGGTACCGCTGTAGCGACAGGGACATTCGCAAATAGTGTTACAGAAAAAGAGGTACTCTTTGCCCAGACAACAGCACAGTACATTCGCCTGAGGGCACTGACAGAGGTCAATGGTAATCCGTGGACATCCATGGCAGAAATCAGTGTGTTGGGCAGTTTATCATCAGGAAATCAAGCACCGAATGGGGTAATTGATACACCGGGTGGTAATTTGACAATCAATGTTGGTGATTCAGTAAACTTTACCGGAACGGGAACAGACCTTGATAACAATACACCACTAACGTATCTATGGGACTTCGGTGATCCAGCAATTGCTGATTCAACTCAGGAAGACCCCGGATCAGTGCAGTTTAACAATACAGGGGTCTTTACCGTCACCTTTACCGTTACTGATGCCCTTGGGCTTTCCGATCCTACACCTGCAACCCGTACGATAACTGTACAAAGCACTACAGGTGGCCCTATTCCCAAAACAGGCTGGAGCTTGTTATATGTGGATAGCGAGGAGCTTATAGGAGAGAATGGGGCTGCAACAAATGCCTTTGATGGAAATACCAGTACCCTCTGGCATACGAAGTGGTTCAATGGTAGCACCCCTCTACCTCATGAGATCCAAATCGATCTTGGGGCAACCTACGATGTGAGTGGATTCCGTTACTTGCCACGCCAGGATGGTGGGGTGAATGGACGGATAGGTCAATATGAGTTCTATGTAAGCACCGATGGAATAAACTGGGGTACCGCTGTAGCGACAGGGACATTCGCAAATAGTGTTACAGAAAAAGAGGTACTCTTTGCCCAGACAACAGCACAGTACATTCGCCTGAGGGCACTGACAGAGGTCAATGGTAATCCGTGGACATCCATGGCAGAAATCAATGTGTTGGGCAGTTTATCATCAGGAAATCAAGCACCGAATGGGGTAATTGATACACCGGGTGGTAATTTGACAATCAGTGTTGGTGATTCAGTAAACTTTACCGGAACGGGAACAGACCTTGATAACAATACACCACTAACATATCTATGGGACTTCGGTGATCCAGCAATCGCCGATTCAACACAGGAAGACCCTGGATCAGTACAATTTAACAATACAGGGGTCTTTACCGTCACCTTTACCGTCACTGATGCCCTTGGACTGGCTGACCCTACACCTGAGACCCGTACGATTACCGTAAATACAGCAGAAAATCAGGCACCGGATGGGGCGATCGATACACCGAACGGAGACATTACAATCGATGCTGGAAGCCTGGTGAACTTTACCGGTACCGGGACTGACCCGGATAATAATATACCATTGACCTATCTATGGAATTTTGGCGATCCAGCAATTGCCGATTCAACACAGGAAGACCCTGGATCAGTACAATTCAACAATACAGGTACATTTACTGTTACCTTTACTGTTACTGATGCCCTCGGACTGGCTGACCCCACGCCTGCAACCCGTGTGATAATCGTACAAAGTCCTCCGGAAGAGAATCAGGCACCAAATGGCCTAATAGATACACCGAGTGGAAATTTGACGATTACCATCGGTGATTCAATAAATTTTACCGGTACCGGAACTGATCCAGACAATAATACACCACTAACGTATCTCTGGAACTTTGGTGACCCGGCGCTTGCCGATTCAACACAGGAAGATCCCGGATTGGTACAATTCAACAATACAGGTACATTTACTGTTACCTTTACCGTCACTGACGTCCTTGGGCTTTCCGACCCTACGCCTGCAACCCGTACAATTACCGTAAATACAGCAGAAAATCAGGCACCGGATGGGGCGATCGATACACCGAACGGAGACATTACAATCGATGCTGGAAGCCTGGTGAACTTTACCGGTACCGGGACTGACCCGGATAATAATATACCATTGACCTATCTATGGAATTTTGGCGATCCAGCAATTGCCGATTCAACACAAGAAGACCCCGGATCAGTACAATTTAACAATATAGGGACCTTTACCGTTACCTTTACCATCACTGATGCCCTCGGACTTTCTGACCCTACGCCTGCAACCCGTACGATTACCGTACAAAGTACAACAGGTGGCCCTATTCCCAAAACAGGCTGGAGCTTGTTATATGTGGATAGCGAGGAGCTTGTAGGAGAGAATGGGGCTGCAACAAATGCCTTCGATGGAAATACCAATACCCTCTGGCACACACAATATTCGAGTAATAATCCGCCTCATCCCCATGAGATACAAATCAATCTTGGTAATATTTACAATATTCACGGCTTTCGCTATTTACCGCGTCAGGATAATAGTTCAATCGGACAAATCAATTTTTACGAGTTTTATGTGAGCAATGATGGAACAAACTGGGATAACCCTGTAGTAACCGGGGCCTTTGTTGATGACCCAACGGAAAAAGAGGTTTTGTTTACACCTATGACAGGTCAATTTGTACGTTTGAAGGCATTAAATGAGGTTCACGGATTTGTATGGACCTCGATGGCAGAAATAAATGTCCTCGGTAATTCATCAAGTAATCAGGCACCAAACGGGGTAATCAACACCCCATCCTGGCATACAATAATAAATGTAGGAGATTCAGTTGACTTTTCAGGAACAGGAACAGACCCTGATAATAATACACCATTGACCTACCAATGGAACTTTGGTGATCCTGGAATTGGTATTTCTACAGCAGAAGACCCAGGATTAATCCAGTTTAACAACCCGGGAACTTTTGTTGTGACCTTTACGGTCACCGATGCCCTTGGGCGTTCTGATCCTATCCCGGCAGTCCGTGTTATAACTGCAAGTGACGGCAGTTTTATCAGTGGAAATATCATTCCTCAAACATACTGGAATTTATGGTATGTAGACAGCGAAGAGCATGTAGGTGAAGATGGGGCAGCAGCAAATGCCTTTGATGGAAATACCAATACTCTCTGGCATACGAAATGGCTTAATGGTAGTCCACCTCTGCCTCATGAGATCCAGATCGATCTTGGAGCAATCTATAATATCAGTGGTTTCAGATATTCACCACGTCAGGACGGCGGAGTAAATGGCCGGATTGGTCAATACGAATTTTATGCGAGTTCTGATGGAATAAATTGGGGTAACCCGGTAATTGGGGGCACCTTCGTAAATGATGGAACAGAAAAAGAAGTCTTATTCAATCAGAAGACTGCCCAATTCATCCGTCTACGGGCAGCTACCGAGGTCAATGGCAACCCATGGACTTCAATAGCAGAGATAAACGTATTACACCAGTGCTCGGACCCTTCTGTCCAGATTCTCCAACCTTCAAACTATCATGTGCAACCACCGGGTAATCTTTTCGTGTCAACTGCTGCATGCCTAGATACTGACCTTGGAGTAAAATTTACTGTGGATGGCGGTTCAGCGAATGGTGGAATAGATTATCTGGTTTATTCCCCGCCCTTCGAAGCCAACTTTTCAAATTTGAGTCTTTCCGAACATATCATTGAGACCTTTGTTGTTGATGCCTTAGGAAATCCCGTTTCGGGCAATATGACATACGACAAGGCAACGCAAGTTGGTATTGGTGATTATTATGTTGCAGCGGGAAACAGTAACACATTTGGAGTCGGAGATGATGACTCTTCGGACGATGAATCAACGGACGGAAGAAATACAGGAGGAGGATATACGCCTATATTAAATAATCTCCTTACATTGGCAAAAAATTATCCACATACGGTTGTTAATGAAGGAGTACCGGGAGATAAAACAATCAACGGATTATCACGAATCCCGTCGCTTCTTGAAAAATATCCCTATGCTCAACATTACCTTGTTCAATATGGAACCAATGATTCGGGCGGTTTACTACCCGTCCCAAGTGGAAAAGGTTTGAACCCGGGCGATAGTGGATATCCGGGTTCCTTTAAAGATAGAATGCAACAAATCATAACCTTGATCAACAATGCAGGAAAAGAAGTATGTCTTGCAAAGGTACCGTTTACACTTGTCTCTACAGCAAGAAATACCGTAATCCAGGATTACAATATTGTTATTGATGAATTAAAAGGGGATGCAACAAATAATATATCGGTGACGCCTCCTGATTTCTACACGTATTTTGAAGCACATCAGGAAGAATTCTTTGATGAGCTTCATCCTAATGGTACCGGGTATCGTTCAATGGCTAATCTTTGGTTTACTGCACTAAGTCAATAAGGAGAAAATATATGAAAAGGATTGTATTCATTCTTTTTTTGCTTCCCGCGGTTTGTTTCTCTATAGGATACAAATTTTTACATGCACAAGAGACACCGGTAAAAGGTTCCATATACAGGGAAATTCATACTACGACATTTTCACCTCTTTTTCGTGCTTTGAAACGAGGCGATGTCGACACGATAAAGAAATATATCTCCGAAGAGATGTATAATGAATACAAAGTCTTGTTAGAGGAGAACAAAGATTACCCGAATTTTCTCAGAAATTTCTATCGGGGTGCCAAATTCCGAAGAGACAAGATCGTGCAAGTTAATAATAACATCGTTGCTAATATCGTTGTTAAATACAAAAATGGTGACAGCAATCTTACTAAGTTACAATTGAAGAAGGGAAAGGATCAGGTTTGGAAAATAGAGAAAACAATCATGGAGAAACCAATAAAATCGAGATAACTTTGCTTGTTTCACTTAATTGAGTAGAGTTTTTATAAGCAATCAGCTATCAGCGGTCAGCCTGCATTTACCTCCTCCATTGCTGAAAGCTATAGTAATACAAAAATGAAACCGAACAAAATGAACCAGAATTTGATTACATCAGCCACTGGCACGTACAAACCAGTTTATCCTTACTACCCTTTTAGCGTTAAAATCCTCAACATATACAGAACCGTAGTAATATTTGGTTTCATCCTCCGTTATATACAATATAACGTTTTACTTGACATAACGCACAATTTCAGTAAGGTGGTTGTTTCCGAAATTATCTTAAATCCCGATTTTATCTTGTAGGCAAACTTAGGAATTTAGTAAGGGGTGAAATGATTATACAGATAAAACAACGGCAAATCCCACAGGGATGACGTCTCTCCACAGGTTTCTCATGCCACCTTTCGGGGTTCAAAATCTTTCTTCTGCTTTTTGCTATAATAATGACATCCCTTCGGGATTGGGAATCACAAAATGCATTGATGCCATAATCACCGCATCTCTTTGGGATTGAGGAAACTGAAAAGAAATAGGATTGTTAAACGAAGCGGGTATCATAGCTGTAGCCATTTATTTTCCCGTGTTTTCCTTCGTTTTTCTCTGCACTCTCCATACCCTCGGCAGTGAACCATTCCGCTTGTATTCTATCTGTTATCAAAATAACTCTTAAAGAAACCAGGTGCCTCTGCTTCGAAAGTTAGCTCTTTGCCACTGCGTGGATGCCTAAAAGTTAGAGATTGTGAATGAAGGGCTAAACGGCTTTTTGGCTCCCCTTTTTTCCCATATTTATCATCACCAACGAGCGGATGTCCCTTTTCGGAGAAGTGAACCCGTATCTGGTTCTTCTTACCCGTTAATAATTCAATTTCCAGCAAACTAAATTTCTTTGCTTCTTTTATAACTCTGTAACGGGTTTTTGCTAATTCCCCTTTTCTGCTATCCTTAACCGAAAAAACCTCATAATCCTCATTTTCCGTTAAATACGAAGTGATTATCCCGCTTTTTTCAGTTAATATTCCATGGACCACCGCTATGTACTTTTTCTTGACGTTTTTCCACTGCAGTTTAAGATTTTCTTTGGCTTCAAAACTCTTGGCAAACACAAGAACACCGGAAGTATCACGGTCCAGTCGATGCACAACAAAAAGCTGTTTTTTTGATTTAAGGCTGCCCTTGCGTATATAGTTAGTTAAAATGTGATGGGCTGTTTTTTCTTTTTCATACGGTGCTTTTACCGTTAATAAGCCGGCGCTCTTATCGATAACAATAATATCCCGGTCTTCATAGAGAATCGTTAAGCCTCTGGGTCTATGTCTATAAGGTATTGGTTTTATTTCTTTCATGGTATAAATATAAGCGGGATAGCGGAATGTGTCAATGAAAATAGGGAATGGAGAGACACTTATGGATTCAGTAACAATTGCCCACGTAATCAAGACCTTAAATGATACTCACGTGCAAATCTAACCGATTTCAGGAGTATTGTCAGAGTTGGTTCAATCAGCCACGATTGAACCAACCTTGAAAGAACCCCTCTCCCTTACCCCCTCCAGAAGGGGACAAAGAGAGGGATGATTGTTTCTCAGCCTCGCTAGGGTTTTGAATCCCCTCGCAGTTCATGTAAACGATCACGCACTTTCTTCATATCTTCCCATACCTTGGCCTTATCATTTGGATTTCTTAAAAGGTAGGCTGGATGAAAGGTAACCATAAAGGGGATACCCTTATACTCATGGAATTTCCCTCTTAAAGTGCCGACCGGTGCCTTTGTATTGAGCAGCGTTTGGGCAGCAAAGGTTCCAAGGGCACATAAAACTTTTGGCTTAATTATCTCTATCTGTTTAATAAGGTATGGCATACAAAGGACAATCTCTTCCGGAAGGGGATTACGATTTCCGGGAGGACGGCACTTCAGGACGTTTGCAATATAAACGTCACTACGGTCCATACCAATAGCTTTAATAATCTTGTTCAGCAATTGGCCCGCACGACCAACAAAGGGTTCGCCCTGAAGGTCTTCGTCACGGCCCGGCGCCTCACCTACAAACATAAGGTCTGCCATGGGGCTGCCAACACCGAAGACGAGATTAGTCCGCGATTTACTCAGGGGACATTTATGACAAACCAGCATCTCCTGTCGCAATTCTTCCAGGAGTTTCATCCTTCTTTCTTTCTCATCCATACAAACCTGCCCCCTGAAAGATTCCACCTCGAAATGGTTCTCAGTACATTTCTCCTCAGTAAGAGGTCCTTGTGAGGACAATTTTACTACATTATTCGGTTTAGCAAGGGTAATTACATCTATACCGAAGCCTTTCTCCATCTCGGCTCTCATTTTAACAACACGCAAGATAGATGTTAACTCTTTTTTTATTCCGTCCAGGTACATAATAAAGCGCTAGCGAGGCAAAGCTTCAGATCGATAAAAGAGATCACAAGCTGTCAGCAATCAGTTATCAGCAGTTAGGCAGAAGCTGATAGCTGATTGTTTATATAATACTTATTGGTAAAGATAAACCGCCTATAAAATTTTTAACCGGTATATGGGCTACCGAAAGCTGTTTTGCGCCAGATGTTACTTTTGGAGTGATTTACTCTTTTGATGAAAGCGCCTTTTCTATCTCTTTAAGAATGAGTTGCTGCACCTGCTCAATATTACCTTGTATCTCACAACCGGCTGCATATTTATGGCCACCTCCACCAAACTTTTTCGCAACGGTATTAACATCAAATCCATTCCGACTCCTTAAGCTTACCTTAACCCAATTGGGCTCCTTCATTTCACGAAATAATACACCAATAGAAACACCATCAATCGATACAGGAATATCAGCAAACTCTTGTGTATCGATAGCATTAACATTTGTCTTCTCTAGCATTTCTCTCGTTAACCAAACAGTAGCAATCCGGTTTCCAAGGTAAAGGTTGATGGTATTAAGCACCTGGGCATGTAATTGGATCAAATTATAAGGATTTGTATTGTAAACGTATTTGGAAATCTCTGTATGTCTTGCCCCACATTCAATAAGAAATGCAGCCGCCCTGAGGGCTTCCGGTGTGGTATTTGCGTGAGTAAACCGGCCTGTATCGGTCACAATTGCAACATACAGGGCAGTAGCAATGTCTGGTGTAATATTGATGTTTATCTCTTTAAGGAGGGAGAGAATAATTTCTCCGGTCGCACACATGTCCGCTAATACCCAATTGAAATTGCCAAAATACTCATTAGAAATATGGTGGTCTATATTGATAATTATCGCATCTTTGGGAATAATCTCTTTTATCTTGCCAATCCGATCAAGCGTAGGACAATCGAGGGTAAAAATGACCTCGGGCGGTTCTTTCGGAAGTTCAGGGTAGATATATGTTCCTGTATTAGGAACAATGAATTTAAAAATTTGTGGAACAGGCGAGTCATTAGCGATACAAACGGACTTTCCTTTATCTCTTAACGCACAGTAAAGTGCTACCTCGGATCCAATACCATCCCCGTCTGCACGGACATGGGTGGTAATGAGAAAATGGTGGTAACGCTTTATCGCATTATGAATATCACTTACCTTCGTGGCAACATCTTTCATCTGAAAACACTCCTTATTATCATTGGAATCTAATTTCGGCATCATAGCTACACCTTTTTAGAAAATGATGAAGATGGAGATGGAGGAATTTGATTGTGACTTGCCCCACTATGCTTCTTTAAGATGTTTATTTATGCCAGGATTCTCCTCAGAAAGAATAGAAATTATATGTCATGCGAGTCCCTTTGTCAAACTTCTTTTCCCTTGCATTTTATTTGCAGATAAGTTACCATTAATCCGTTATGTTCTGACTTATCTATTTTAATGTATGTAAAGGATTCGAGTATTGTTTCAATAAGTGTGGGGGATATTTATGTATAAAATTATAGAAAAGGCAAAGATTGCGGAATCTACTTTTTCAATGAAAATCGATGCTCCCAAAATCGCCTATAAGAGGAAAGCAGGACAGTTTGTGATGCTCCGTATAGATGAGACGGGTGAGAGAATACCTTTAACAATAGCAGGTTCGGATACAATCAGTGGAACGATTACCATTATTTTTCAAGTCGTAGGTAATACAACACGGCAATTATCCAGCTTAAACGCCGGCGATTATATTTTAGATATTGTCGGTCCTCTAGGTCACCCTACACATATTGAGAATTATGGAACTGCAGTCTGTGTCGGAGGAGGTTTAGGTATCGCCTTAGTAATGCCAATAGCTCAGGCACTTCATGCTGCTGGCAATCATGTAATATCAATCATCAGCGCAAGAAATAAAGATCTTTTAATCTGTGAGAAAGAGATGCAGGCATACAGTACCGAATTCATGATTGCAACCGATGACGGTTCAAAAGGCACAAAAGGGTTCCCCACGCAAATTTTGCAGGAACTCATCAATAAGGGAACCAAAATCGATATCGTGTTTGCAGTAGGACCAGTCCCCCTAATGAATGCGGTTAGCAAACTTACAAAACCCTATAATCTCAAGACAATCGTAAGCCTTAATCCAATCATGGTTGACGGAACGGGTATGTGCGGCGGTTGTAGAGTTTTGATAGACAATAAGCCTAAATTTGTATGTGTAGACGGTCCGGAATTCGAGGGACACCATGTCGACTACGATAATTTAATGCAACGGTTAAAGACATACGCAAGTAATGACGGAGATCCACGGTTACAGAATGTAAACAGGGATAGCTCTTGCTGGAAGCCAGAAGAAGACCGTATCGGTGCTGCCAAAGTTTCTATGCATACTGTGGAAGGGCATGCCGTTGTTGACCAGTTGGCAGAGGGTTTTTCGGGTACCGGAACAGGTGGAGAAAAGGCAGGTGCAAAGAAAATGGGCGCTATCCCACGACAAAAGATGCCGGAACAGGACCATGCAAACAGAATAAAAAATTTCAATGAAGTACCCTATGGATATACCCCTGAAATGGCACGCCAGGAGGCACTACGGTGTTTACAATGTAAAAAACCCCTTTGCCGTGATGGTTGCCCGGTTAGTATTGATATTCCCGGATTTATAAAACTGATCGCAGAAGGTGATTTCCTTGCCGCAGCACGCAAGCTTAAAGAAACAAATGCCCTGCCGGCAGTGTGCGGACGGGTATGCCCTCAAGAGGACCAGTGCGAGAAGGTTTGCATCGTAGGAAAAAAGTTTAAACCGGTGGCAATCGGAAATCTCGAACGGTTTGCTGCCGACTACGAGCGAAACCACAACGCAGTAACCATACCAACTTTGCCTGAGAAGACAGGTTATAAGATAGCAATTATTGGTGCAGGCCCGGCTGGCCTCGCCTGTGCAGGCGAACTTATAAAGATGGGGCATGATGTAACGATATTTGAAGCGCTACACAAGGCAGGCGGTGTGCTCGTATACGGAATACCTGAATTTAGGTTACCCAAATCCATTGTAGAAGCGGAAGTTGAATATCTCCGGAAATTGGGTGTTAAGATCGAGGTTAATGCCGTTATTGGTAAAGTACAGACCGTTGACGAATTATTACAAAATGGTTTTGACGCAGCCTTTGTAGGTACAGGTGCTGGCTTACCCATGTTTATGGGAATCCCCGGAGAAAACTTGAATGGAGTATATTCCGCCAATGAATACCTGACCCGGGTTAACTTGATGAAGGCTTACAATTCAAAATATGCAACGCCGATAGCAATGAAGAAGAACGTGGCGGTAATTGGTGCAGGAAACGTTGCTATGGATGCAGCCAGGACCGCACTGCGTCTTGGTGCAGAAAATGTTTATGTGGTTTACAGACGCTCCAGAGATGAAATGCCTGCCCGGGCTGACGAAATACATCATGGTGAAGAAGAAGGCCTGCAATTTAAATTCTTAACAAATCCAATGAAAATTTTGGGCGATGAGAAAGGCTGGGTAAAAGGACTGGAATGCATAAAGATGGAACTTGGAGAACCAGACGACTCAGGAAGAAGACGCCCTATTCCTGTAAAGGATTCAGAATTTGTATTAAATGTGGAATGCGTAATTATGTCTATTGGTAACGGCCCAAATCCACTTATCCCGTCAACCACACCCGATCTCCAGGTAAACAAATGGGGTAACATTGTAGCTGATTTAGAAACCTGTAAAACGAACAAAGAAGGGGTTTTTGCCGGTGGAGACATTGTAACAGGTGCTGCAACCGTCATCCTAGCTATGGGTGCAGGGAAAAAGGCTGCGAAATCTATTGATGAATATGTTAGATCAAAAAAGCCATCGGCAGCAATGTGTTGTGGCAAATAAACCAAAAGAGAAGAGCGATGCAAATCACATTAAACGGTGAATCAAAAGAATGTGTTGAAGGGATAACCATTGAAAAATTTCTTGATCTACATAAGATTGATAAGAACCGTACAGCCGTAGAACTAAATTTACAAGTTATTCCAAGGAAGGAACTTTCAACACGAGTACTACGGGATTCCGATATATTGGAGGTTGTAACATTTGTTGGTGGCGGATAAGATTGAGAAGAAAAGAGAAGAGAAAAAACTCAAGATCGGGAAGTATGAGTTTACTTCCCGTCTTTTTGTTGGTACAGGCAAATATCCTTCAATGGAAGTCATGGTTGATGCCTTGGAGGCCAGTGGTACAGAGGTAGTCACCGTAGCAGTAAGAAGGGTAAAAATCAACGAGACAACATCCTTATTAGATCATATTGATTCAAAAAAATACAAAATCCTACCGAACACAGCCGGTTGTTATTCTGCAGACGAGGCTATCAGGGTAGCACGACTTGCCCGGGAAGCAGGCGTATCAGACATGATCAAGCTGGAAGTCCTGGGCGATGAAAAAACCCTTTTACCAGATCCGGTTGAAACACTAAAAGCAACGCAGGTTCTTGTGAAAGAAGGTTTTACCGTGCTCGTCTATACTTCTGATGATCCTATCATCGCAAAGAAGTTAGAAGACGCTGGAGTAGCAAGTGTTATGCCAGCCGGTGCCCCCATTGGATCGGGTCAGGGCATTTTAAATAAAAATAACATAAAAATTATCCTCGAATCGGCAAAAATCCCGATTATTGTAGATGCAGGTGTTGGCACTGCATCTGATGTAACCATAGCCATGGAACTCGGCTGTGAGGGAGTGCTCCTTAACACAGGCATCGCCCTTGCACAGGATCCTGTACGCATGGCAAAGGCAATGAAGTTGGCATGTGAATCAGGACGGCTTGCATTCTTTTCCGGACGCATACCAAAAAAACTCTATGCAAAAGCCAGTAGCCCTGAAAAGGATTTTTAGTTTTTTACCTTTCCATCCATAAAATATCGATAAAATCACCCAAGTCTGGAATAAATAAACTATTATGCTCGCAAAACGAATTATACCATGCCTCGACGTAAAGGATGGACGCGTCGTCAAGGGAACAAATTTTTTGAACTTAAGAGATGCCGGAGACCCTGTCGAAATAGCAGCTTTCTATGATAAAGAGGGCGCCGATGAATTAACCTTTCTTGATATTACAGCCTCCCATGAAAATAGAGATATCATCCTGGATGTTGTAAAAAAAACCGCGGAACAGGTATTTATGCCATTAACCGTTGGCGGAGGTATTCGTAATATCGATGATATCCGCCGATTACTCAATGCAGGAGCAGATAAAGTCTCTATTAATACTGCCGCTGTTAAGGAACCTGAGTTTGTTACTAAGGCATCCAGACGGTTTGGAAGACAATGCATCGTAGTGGCTATAGACGCCAAAAGGGTAAAAAACACCTCCAATACTTTAAAGTGGGAAGTTTATATACACGGTGGCAGGACACAAACCGGATTAGATGCTGTTCTGTGGGCAAAGGAAGTGGAATCAAGGGGAGCAGGAGAAATACTGATAACAAGCATGGACTGTGATGGCACAAAAGACGGATTTGATATTGAGTTAAACAGAATCCTGTCTGAAACAGTAGACATTCCTATTATCGCATCTGGCGGTGCCGGAAAATTAGAACATTTTTACGATGTGTTCACCAGAGGAAAAGCAGATGCGGCCCTGGCTGCTTCTATTTTTCATTATAGGCAAATTACCATCCGGGAAGTAAAAGAGTTTTTAATTGAAAGAGGTATTAACATAAGAAGTTGCACATTTTTATAGTGCGTACTGAATACCTATACCCGAAGTTGCCGGTTTTCCTATGACAATTAAGCAGTAACAATTTTGGCAATATTAAAAAAATAATTATCTGTCAATTTATTGACATTACCAATTTAAGTGATATAATTTTAAGGTTTACATGTTATTTCGATAATATTATCTTACCAATTAATGGCAAACTTTATCCCACAAGAGTATATTACAGAAATACAGCACACCGCAGATATTATTCAAATCATATCAGAATATGTTCAATTGAGACAAAGTGGCAGAAATTTTATTGGTTTATGTCCTTTTCATTCAGAAAAAACACCTTCTTTTACGGTAAATCCAGAAAAAAAACTTTTTAAGTGTTTTGGATGTGGCGAAGGTGGAACAATATTTCAATTTATTATGAAGCATGAAGGGGTTAACTTTGTAGAATCAGTAAAACTCGTTGCTTTTAAGGCACATATAGACCTCTCACATTTATCCGCAGAAAAAACCTCATTTTCAACTACCGAAAAGATAAACCTGTTTCATATAACCAACTTTGCCGCAGAATTCTACCATAGAATATTGCAAGATAGCGAAGCTGGAAGGGCTGCCAGGAATTATTTACGACAACGACAGATAAACAACCAATCAATAAAAACATTCAACCTTGGTTATGCCCCCAATGGCTGGGATATGTTAATAAAGGCATGCAAAGAACACAATGTTTCAAATCAATCATTAGAGAAAGCTGGCCTTGCTATACCCAAAAAAGAAGGGCACGGTTATTACGATCGTTTCCGCAACAGGCTGATGTTTCCAATATTCAATGCAAGGAAGCAAATCGTTGGTTTTGGAGGAAGGGCATTAGACGATACACATCCAAAATACCTAAACTCGCCGGAAACTATTCTTTTTAACAAAAGCAATGTCCTTTATGGTATAGATATTGCTAAAAATGCTATTTTAAGACAGCGATATGCGATACTTATGGAGGGCTACACCGATGTAGTTATGGCACATCAGCATGGTATTGATTGGTCTATCGCAGTGATGGGAACATCTATTTCAAAACAACATTTGAGGCTTTTAAGGCAATATTGCACTCAGGTAATACTCCTTTTGGATTCAGATACAGCAGGCTTGAAATCCTCTGATAGAAACTTGGATATCTTTATTGAAGAAGAATTCGATGTAAAAATTGCCAGGCTACCTAAAGATTATGACCCTTGCGATTTTCTTGTGGCAAGAGGTAAAGAGAAATTTTTGGAGTGTGTTCACAACGCTCAAGATTTTTTTCATTTTAAAATTGAAATAGCTGCATCCAAATGGGATATTTCAACCATTCATGGCAAGGCAAAAGCCATACATGACGTCCTTTCGACCGCAATGAAGATGCCGGATGTTATAAAACGTAATTTACTCATTAAAATGATTGCGGAAGAAATGTCCATCGATGAAACTACATTACGGAACGAGCTGAAGAAATTTCATAAACATCCTACTTCATCCGGGGAAAAACAGGTAACCAGGCAAAGATTGGATGCCTCTTCAATAGCAGAACGTGAACTTTTATATTTGATGTTATCATGTAATGATCTTATACCCAGGGTGGTAAAAGAAATAGGATTAAAAGAACTAAGCAGTAAAAACTTTTTAAAGATAGCGGAGAAGATCGTTGAACTATACACCCAAAATACGGTTGTAAAAGCCGAAGACGTACTGCATATATTAGATGATATACAACTGAATAAAATCCTTATGGACATTGTAACGACTGAGGAGTTTCAGAATATTACGAATCATAAAGAGAGATTAGAGGACTGTATCCATTTTTTTAAGAGGCAAAATAGTAAGAAAGAAATTTATAAAACAAAGAAAAGAATGTTGGAGACTGTCAAAGCTAGCAATAATGAGGACGATATCATTTTGTTATTAGACGAATTCCATAAAAAAAGTAGAAATATCCATACCTTAAAAAATAAACTTTAAATCCTACGCTTGTAATAGTATAAGTTGTAACGAGATAGATTTAGGCAAAGGAAAACGGGGTTAATCATCTCCATTTACTAAATATCTTGTTAAGGGGGTCTATCTTTACATGGAAAATTTAAACCAAAAAATTAAGCACCTTGTACAAAAAGGCAAAGAAAAGGGGTATTTAACATACGAAGAACTCAACGATATGTTACCTGATGATGCTGACATTTCTCCGGAGAAGATCGATGATATTCTGATGATGTTAGATGAGTTGGGAATCGACTTAATTGACGAAACAGATGTTGAAGCACACGATGTTGTTGGGTCTGAGGAAGGAGAAATTTATACAGAAGTCGATTTGGAATTCGGTGAAGTCCCAACAATTACGGAAAAAATAGACGATCCTGTCCGTATGTACCTTACACAAATGGGAGAAATTCCTCTCCTTACACGTGATGAAGAGATCATGCTTGCCAAAAAGATAGAAATCACAAGGAAGAGATTTCTGAAAAAGGTACTGCATTCGGATCTCTCATTGGCAACCTGTCTGAGGATATTAGAAGATGTTAACAATGGGGAACTTTCTTTTGATCGCACCTTGAAGGTTAATGCAATGGTTGATAATTGCAAGGAGGAGATTTTAGAACAATTCCCGAAAAGTGCTAAAACGCTAAAAACCATCCTCCAGAAAAATAAGGAAGACTATACTCGTGCAAAGCGGAAGCAGACTTCAGAAAAAGAGAAAATAAAATTACTTCGGACAATCAGAAACAGAAGGAGGAAAGGGATTGATCTTCTCGAAGAAATAAATATCCGTACAAAGCGGATACAGCCGATGATGAAAAAACTTCAAGAGATTATCTCTGAAATGGGAAGCTTGGAACTACAACTCATGGAGTGCAAGCCGCGTTCTAAATCCAACGGCCATTACAAGGAATTGGAAACTCAATATGAGAAGTTGGAGGATACTGTGTTAGAGTCCTCAAAAACCTTGAAACGCCGTGTCGAATCTATCGAGAACATCTATAAAGAACACGAAGCGGCCAAGAGAAAACTCTCCGGGGCAAACTTAAGATTAGTCGTAAGCATTGCAAAAAAGTACAGAAATCGCGGTTTGAGTTTCCTTGATTTGATCCAGGAAGGCAATACGGGACTCATGCGTGCAGTGGACAAATATGAATACCGGAGGGGATACAAATTCAGCACCTATGCTACATGGTGGATACGTCAGGCAATTACTCGTTCAATCGCAGACCAGGCAAGAACGATCCGTATTCCAGTACATATGATAGAGACAATGAGCAAAATCAGAAACGTTTCCAAAAAGCTTTTACAAGAAAAAGGCCGTGAACCGACCATAGAAGAAATCGCCAAAGAGGTAAAGATCACGGTAGGCGAGGCGCGGAGGGTTCTCAAAATATCCCGTCACCAGATTTCTTTAGACCGGCCGGTTGGTGAAAGTGAAGACAGCTCCTTTGGTGATTTTATTGAAGATGAGAAAGCAGAATCCCCGGTATCTGCGGCAACTCAAGAAATGCTGAAAGATAAGATTGAAAGCGTACTGGAAACGCTAACTTATCGTGAAAGAGAAATTATTAAACTTCGGTATGGTATCGGTGATGGTTACACGTATACACTTGAAGAAGTCGGCAAAATATTTAAGGTTACACGGGAAAGGGTGAGACAGATTGAAGCTAAAGCGGTAAGGAAACTGCAACATCCCATTCGAAGCCGAAAACTCGAAGGATTCCTGGACGGAATTGGCGGAGACTGATGTAATGCAATGGACATTATTTATAGTAAACAGTATAAACAATTCGGCGTCTCTTTAGAGAAGCTAAAAAATATAGTATACTTTACAGTAATCCTGGCCACAGAATAACTATAATTTCTGCGATTTATCATAGGAGCTACCTGATTTGGAAGAAGCAAAATTATCTTTTACAAAGAGGAGTCTATGAACGAGAGAATTGAGGTGCTTCGGAGATTGCAGTCAATAGACACGAAATTAAAAAGGTTGGAAGGCGACAAACTCTACAGAAGCTATGATATTCAAAAGAAACAGAACCAAATTCAGCAAAAGAAGACAGAACTATCAAAAATCGGTGAAAGTATAAAAGACTCCCAGAAAAATATTAATATCAAGGAACTTGACTTAAAAAGCATAGAAACCGAAATTAATAAATTACGACTTCAGATGAATCAAGTTAAGACGAATAAAGAATATAGTGCGATAAAGGCAGAAATTGGAGGAAAAGAGGCAGATAAATCCGTTCTAGAAGACGAAATCCTGAACATGATGACAAGAAATGAAGAAAATCATCAGAAATATAGATCTCTTGAAAATGAAATTGAGCATGAGCAGTCAGAATTAAAGGAACTTCAAAAACAAGTAGAGGCTAATATAAAAGCGTTGGAAAATGAAATTGATGAACAACGAAAAAAACACAATGAATATGCATCCATGCTAGATAGCGATGCTTTGCAACATTATAACAGATTGGTAAGTCATAAGGATGCTGTAGCCGTAGTAAGCGTTGTTAATAAGGTATGTCAGGGTTGTTTTATGTCAGTAACAGCACAAATACTTAACCAACTGATGTCTGGCAAGGATCTTACCTTTTGCCATAGTTGTGGACGGATTCTCTATTTAGAGAATAACAGGGAAGATTAACAAAAAATTCTGAAGTAGACAAGGTGATCGTCGGTCCCTTCTTCAAGGGACGGGAGGAAAGTCCGAGCTCCACAGGGCACAGTGCTCCGTAACGCGGAGTCCCGGTGACGGGAAGGAAAGTGCAACAGAAAATATACCGTCTCATCCTGTTCGGATGGGATAAGGGTGAAATGGCGGGGTCGTTTACCGACTTAATGTAAGAGCCCACCGCTCTTGTGGTGACATAAGAGGCATGGCAAACCCCACTGGGAGAAAGGCTAAATAGGGAGGGAGGAAGTGGTCCGCTTCATTAACACCTCCGGGTAAGCCGTTAGATCTCGTTGGCAACAGCGAGACTAGATAAATGATCACCCAAGACAGAACTCGGCTTATTGTCTACTTAAACAAAAATCCCCTCCGGTAACTCATTATCGGAGGGGATTTTTGTTTACTTCTTTTTTTCCTTTTTTGATTCCTTTTCTTTTGGAGCTTCTTCCTTTTTCTTCTTTCCACCGGGGTTATGCTTTGCGCATGTCATACACATATAACACCTCCATCTTCAAAAAGTATTTATGATAAAATACAGTTCGTGTATCATGTTTATATATGCTTTTGTAAAATTTCGCCTCTATGGTCGCCGAAATAGCCTTTCCATTTATTCCAAGGCTGCTTCTCACTAATCATTATCTTATTTTGGTATTATAATTCTACTATCTGTATTCATCAACCAACTTATTAAACTCCTCAAAACTATTAAGGTATACCCCTTTGCCCCCGTTCATCCAGAAAATTCAACAAAGATAGATTTCAGGAAGTTTATTTTATGCAGGTTAAGGAAAAATCATTCAAGTGATCTTTTGTAATTCTCGTCCCCATACTGCCCTGAAGGGCTTCTTTAACTTTATCAATTGACGTAATAATGGCCAGTTCTCCTCCCCAATTCAAGAAATTTATGGCCGCCTGAACTTTTGGACCCATACTTCCGGAAGGGAAATGCCCTTCCTCCAAATATTTTTGGGCATCTCTCACCGTTAACTTGCTTAACGCCTTCTCGTTTGATTGTTTGAAATTTAAAAAAACGTATTCAACACCAGTTAGCATCATAAGACAATCAGCTTTAACATCCCTGGCTAACACACTGGAAGCGAGGTCTTTGTCAACTACAACATCAACACCCTCTAGATCCCCATTCTCCTTCACAATAACTGGAATGCCCCCGCCGCCGGCGGCTATAACAACGTCATCTGCTTCCAGCAAGCTTTTTATTGCACTCTCTTCTACAATCTCTAATGGGTCAGGCGAAGAGACAACCCGCCGGTAACCTCTATGACTATCCTCTATAATACACCATCCCTTTTCCTTACGGAAATGCTCTGCCTGTTCCTCTGTAAGAAAGGGCCCAACAGGTTTTGTAGGATCTGAAAAAGCTCTATCGTGTTTATCAACAATAACCTGTGTTAATACAGTAACAACGCATTTGTCAATTCCTTCTTTCCGCAACCGGTTGGTCAGGGATTGTTGGATCATATATCCTATTGCCCCCTCAGTATCTGCTACGCAAACACCCAGCGAAAGTTCAGGTACCTGGTTCCGGCTTGCTTCAACCATAAGGAGCATATTACCAACCTGAGGCCCATTCCCGTGGGTAATAACTACCCTATATCCCTGTTCTAAACAGTAAATAATACCATCCAAACTCTTTCGTATATTTTCAAATTGCTCTGCAATGGAGCCCCGTTGACCTTCCCTGATAAGGGCATTTCCTCCCATGGCAAACACAATAATCCTATTCTCCATTTTGATTCCTTCGTATCAATCAAAATCTTCGCTACGCAAGCCTCTTCTCAAGAAATTCCTTGAGCTTTGGTATACCTATTTCCTGCAGATCATATCGTACCCGATCAGTGGGTTTGTTTATTTGTATGATCTTTCTCAAATCAACAGGGGTTCCAATGATTACCATATCGCTTGGAATTCTATCTATCGTTTCCCTTAATTCCTCCATCTGTGAGTCTCCGTAACCCATCGCAGGCAATACCCTGCCTATATGCTTATACTCTTTAAATGCTTCAGCAATTGACCCTACAGCATAAGGCCTTGGATCAATAAGTTCCTTTGCGCCATATTGCTCGGCGGCAAGAACTCCGGCACCGAAAGACATACCACCGTGTGTTAGTGTTGGACCGTCCTCAATGACCAGCACACACTTATCTTTTATAAGTTCCGGCTTTTCAACAGTTATTGATAATGCTGCATCTATAATAGTAGCCTTAGGATTTGATACTTCTATGCTTTTTTTTATAAGCTGAATATCCTCCTGCCCTGCAGTATTTTCTTTACTTATAATAACAATATCTGCCAGAAGAAGATTTATCTCTCCGGGATAATAGGTAAGTTCATGCCCTGGCCGATGTGGGTCAACGAGAGTAATATAGATGTCAGGTACATAAAAGGGAGTATCGTTGTTACCACCGTCCCATACAATAACATCAGCTTCTTTTTCTGCGTCTGATAAGATAGCTTCATAATCTACACCTGCATAAACGGTGGTATTCTGCTCTATGTGGGTTTCATATTCTTCGATCTCTTCAATCGTACATTTGTGTTTTTTTAAATCATCGTATGAGGCGAATCGCTGTATCCGCTGCTTGGCAAGATCACCGTAAGGCATCGGATGCCTTACAACAACCGCTTCCTTTCCCATTTCTCTTATAATCTCACAAACTTTTCGTGAGGCAGGACTTTTTCCACAGCCTGTTCTAACGGCACAGACACTAATAACCGGTTTTTTACTTTTAATCATGGTTTGCCTCGTACCAAGAAGGCTAAACTGCGCACCCGTTGCATTCACCAAGCTGGCCTTATGCATAACGTACTCGTGTGAAACATCGCTGTAGGAAAATATTACCTCATCAATATCATGAAATTTTATGAGTGATACTAGTTTTTGCTCAGATTCAATGGGAATTCCCTTCGGGTAATATTTACCTGCCAATAGGGGTGGATATTGCCGTCCCGCTATAGAAGGTATCTGAGTTGCCGTAAATGCAACCACCTCATATTCGGGATTGTCACGAAAGCAAACATTGAAGTTATGGAAATCCCGTCCAGCCGCTCCCATAATAATAATCTTCTTCCTATGCTTCATATGAAAATCCCTCTCCTATGTATTTACTCCTTGTAATACAGGAAGAACTACATTCCAAATATTATTGGAGATCGCTTTCTCAGATAGTAAAATACCGTCTCTTGTACAATCAATGGTTACCCAGTCTTTGTTTTTCCTGGCGATTTCCAGAAAGGTTTGCTGTGCACATCGCAAATGATTTATATCCTCTTCGTGGATATCCTTTTTTTCTCCTTTCAGATAAGTACGTTGCTCCTTTTTTTCGACGAGATGATAGGCTATCTCTACGGGAACGTACAAAAAAATGTTTAGATCAGATTTTGGAACGGCAAACACACGATATTCTAGTTCATATAGCCACTGAAAAAATTTTTCTTTTTCATCCGGATGATTAATTTTTCCACCCTGATGTGCCATATTGTCACACACATAACGATTTGATACAATAATTTTACCTTCCTTAAGCCAGGTATCGATTTGCTCTTTGCATTCCCAACGATCCCCTGCATAAAGAAGCGACGCTAAATAAGGACTTACTGAATCCGCACTTCCGAATCCACCATTGAGATATTTTGTAATCATATCAGCGAAGAAGGTCTTACCATACTGTGGAAAATCTATTGTAACCACAGGGTATCCCTCCCCCTTCAATCGCTCGTAAAGAAGCTTTGTTTGTACCGTCTTGCCGCTGCCATCAATACCGGTAATAACGATAACTTTCCCCCTCATTGCACAACCCCCCCGCATAATTTTATTTTAACCTTTTATCCAAGGAATAGGAATCTATTATATGTTTTATATCGATGGTGAATCATAGCAATTTTATAAGGGTTGTTCAATACTTATATCAAATCACAAAACAATATATAACGATAAATTCAGAATTATCTTCTATATTGACCTAGAAAAGAAAATCTGCTACATTATAACATCCAGTTGCTACAATAATTCTCACCAAAACTTATCTTTTCTCAATAAATTTCTAATATTTGTTAGGCTGTAGATAGTTACATAATATGCAAGAAATAAAATTAAAATTTCATATGATAGTATTAGTACTCTTAGTTTCATTAACTATATTCGGATGTACAGCAGTACCGAGGAAGGTCGTAGTTGAAAATATAGAACCGAAGACAGATATTGAACTTCGGCGCAAATTAGAAGAGTGGACGGAACTGCTACATTCGAATGATCCTACTATTCGAAGTTCTGCTGCTATTTCTCTATTGGGTTTAAACCTCCTCCATGCGCAGGAACCTCTCGTAAAGATATTAAAGAACCGTAACGAGCACGAAGACATACAGATCTCTGTTATTAAAGCATTTGGATTTACCAGAGATGACCGCGCAACTGACATCCTGATCGATTTACTCGGCAGTGAATCTATTCCAATACAGACTGAGGCAGCAAGTGCACTAGGAATGTTAAATACAAGGAATTCGATACGAAAGATGTCGGAATCATTACTTGATCCTCGGCTACCCGTAAATGTTAAAATTTCACTGGCCAAGGCGCTAGGCACTACGAACGATCGAGATGCTGTCGAACCATTAATCAAAATGCTTGCGATAAATGACCACGAATTGAGGGTAGTTGCTATGAAATCACTGGAAAAGATCACAAAACAGGCTAACAATAATGATTCTGCATGGTGGAGAGAATGGTGGAACCGTAATAAGACAAAAACACGCGAACAATGGTTAGAGGATATTGTATTAAAACAAGAAGAAAACACAAAGCATCTGGAGTCAAAAATCGAACAGCTAAAACTTGATGTAGCTCAAAAGTCTATTAAGCTGCTTGAGATTCGACCAGATAAAATGGATCCGAAACCATTGATTGAAGCCCTTAAGAGTGATAATCCCGAAGTAAGAATATTCGCTGCAAAAGAGTTAGTAAAAATTAAAGACCCATCTATAATTGATGCACTGATTAATGCCGTTTCAGACAAACAAGAAGAGGTTCGTATTGAAGTAGTTCAGGCGTTGGGGGAAACTAATGACGAAAGAGTTATCAAACCCTTAATTTATACCCTAAACGATGAAAGTCCGGCAGTCAGGGAGAAAGCAGCAAAATCCTTAGGCAAATTAGGGAAGCAAGCGGCAGTCGAAGCCTTAATTTCGGTTTTAAACAACAATGGGAATTTATCAATCCTATGTTCTGCCATAGAAGCCCTTGGACAAATTGGAGATACAAAAGCTGTTGAATCCCTAATTACTTTTTTAAACCACGCAGAATCAAAAGTAAGGGAATGTACGGCCGCTGCCCTGGGTAAGCTTCACGATACCCGAGCAGTAAAACATTTAATTGCCACCCTGAATGATAATCAGGAGCGTGTACGCTGGTATGCTGCCGATAGCCTTGGTAAAATCGGAGACCCCGTCTGCGTAGAATCACTCATTAAATTACTCTCGGACACTAGTGCACGGGTACGGGAATCTGCCGTAACGGCATTGGGACAAATAGGAAATCAACAATCAATAGAATCACTAATAAAAGCATTACAGGACATCGACAAACGGGTAGCAGAACAGGCTGCAGAATCTCTTGTTAATATTAAAAAAATGGATTTTGAAATGATGGACACTGTAGCAACAACTTTTTATGCCAACAAAGATTACAAAAGAACTGAAATTATCCTTGGAAGACAAATTGCAGAGTATTCAAATCAACCTGAACTCAAGGAGAAAATTTTACAAACGAAAATTAAGTTAGCTAAAACTTTATCTGCTGTAAAAGACTGGCAAAAAGCACTGGTTCTTTATGAAGAGATTGCAAAACAATTGCCAGATGATGACACGGTAAAAACATATCTTATACAAAGTTTAAAAGAAATGAAACAATTTGATCGTGCCTTAGAGTGGTATTCTGTCTGGATAAAAGATACCCCTCAAAATGGTCAATTGTGCTGGCAAGGCCGTTTAGACATCGCTAACATCCTATTTGAACAAGGAAAATATGATAACGTAAAAAATCTCATTGAAAGTTTAAAGATGGAGGACACGAACCTTGGTGGAGATGAATTTAAGCTGCAATTTCAAAGATTACGTGAAATGAGCTTGGCAGAATCAGCCAATCTAAAAATGGTAAAACAAAATTTAGAATCAAAACAGGCCTCCAGCTTTGAAGACAGAAAATAATTATATACTTAAGGAGAACGTTCACAAAGTATCATGAAAATCCTTATTATCGGCGCTGGTGCCGTTGGATTTAATCTGGCAAAACAACTCTCTATAGAAGGACACGATATTTCAGTCGTAGAAAAAGATCAAGATCTCGTTAAACGGATTACTGAAAAACTAGATGTCCTTGTCGTGCCGGGAAGTGCTATCTCACCCGCAGTTCTGGAAGAGGCAGGGGTAAAAGATGCAGATATGGTATTAGCTGTTACCAACAGTGATGAGATAAACATGGTTGTGTGTATGCTTTCTCACAGTTATGGAGCTAAGACCAGAATTGCCAGGATAAGAAACCCTGAATTCAGTAATAAACAACCCGTCTTATACCAAAATGGATTCCATATAGATCACATAGTTAATCCAGAAAAAATTACCATTAATTCTATTCTGAATATTATTGGGACCCCTGGAGCCATATACGTTGCTGATTTTACCGAGGGAGATATCCTTTTGAGGGGATTTATTGTGCCTGCCGATGCCCCTATAGCCGGGAAAAAACTTTCTGAATTAAAAGAAATTGAAGCTACAGATTCATTCCTCATAGTTGCCATCCAGCGGAACGGAGAAATGGTTATTCCGTCAGGAGAAACCAAACTGCTGCCTCACGACAATATCTTTGTACTCGTCGCCAAAGAAGCATTACCTTTCTTTTTACCTATGGTAAACAGACGAGCCGACGAGGTTGAAAAGGTGATTATTTTTGGAGTAAACCGGGCAAGCATTGAACTAGCAAAAAAATTAGAGGAAAAGAAAATTGATGTAACCATAATTGAACCAGACAAAGAAAAAACACAACAGGCGGCAACAGTCCTTGACAAAACGATAATCCTTCAAGGGAGTCCTCTTGATATCGATCTCCTGAAGGAATCGTCCGTTGACATTACCGATTTCTTTGTAGCGTTATCTGAAAACGAGCAAACAAATATCCTGTCTTCGTTACTAGCCAAAAGATTCGGTGCAAAGAAGGCAATCGTGCTTACTGATGATCCTGCGTTTGTAACCATTATCAATTCCCTTGGCGTAGATATTGTAATCAATCCAAGGCTCATCACTGTTGGCTCTATATTACAACATATTCGGCGTGGACATACCCTTTCGGTTATAAAATTTCACCAAAGTGAGGCTGAAGCCATGGAACTGGTAGCAGAAAAAGACTCAAAAATTGTAGGTAAACCTCTTAAAGAAATATCCTTCCCGCAAGGTTCCATCCTTGGCGCCATTGTACAGGAAGGTGTCATGCACATTCCAACAGGAAGGACCATCATAAATCCCGGCGAGCGTATTATCGTTTTTGCCCTACCCAATGCAATAGAAAAAATTCAATCCCTCTTCTCCAATAAAAAAGGTTGAACCAAAATTTACCATTTTTAGACTATACCCTATATGAACATTCCCATTGTATTGTATACAGTAGGTAACATTGTATTAATGTTAGCCGGTATCCTCCTTATTCCATTGGGTGTATCCCTTTATTACAAAGATGATGCCGCCACATGGGCCTTTATCTATACCATCATTATTACGGGTATCATAGGTGGACTGAGCAAGGTATTCCCAAGAACAAAAGACAAGGCTATAGGTACCCGGGAGAGTTTAGCTATTGTAACCTTTAGCTGGATTGTATGTATCTTTTTAGGCGCACTTCCCTTTTGGTATTCTGGTGTATGTACAACGTATTGTGATGCCGTTTTTGAAACAACGAGTGGTTTTACTACTACAGGATCGTCTATTTTAAAAGATGTTGAGGCATTACCCTATAGCATCCTTTTCTGGAGGGCATTTACGAACTGGTTAGGGGGTATGGGTATTATTGTCATCTTTGTTGCCCTGCTGCCGGCTATGGGAATAAGTGGCTATCAGCTTTTTAGCGCAGAAGTTGCCGGACCTACTGCCGATAGATTAAAACCAAGAATCGGGGAAACTGCAAAACTGCTCTGGATTATTTATCTTGTCATTACTGCATCCATGATGTTAGCACTTTTCTGTGTCGGCATGCCAATTTTTGATGCAATATGTCATACTTTCACAACGGTATCTACCGGTGGTTTTTCCACAAAAAATACTAGTGTCGCATACTTCAATTCTCTTTCTATAGAAATCGTTGTTGCATTTTTTATGTTTATTTGTGGCTGCAATTTTTCACTTTACTATAAATGTTTCCGGAAGGAATTCAAGAAAGTCTTTCGGAATTCTGAACTGAGATTTTTTATAGGCTTAATTTTCTTAGCAATTGTCTATGTAGGTTTAGTCCTTCACTTCAGCAAATCTGAATCCTTCAATGATGAAATTAAAGGCACATTCTACTACAACCTCTGGCACTCTTTTCGGCATGCCTTTTTCCAGGTAATAACCGTATGTACGGGAACCGGTCATGCCTCGGCTGATTTTGATACATGGCCAAGTTCTTGTCGGTTTTTACTCGTATTACTCATATTCATCGGAGCATGCGCAGGTTCAACTGGCGGTGGTATAAAATGTGTCAGGATATTACTGTTGCTAAAGTCGAGCATGAGAGAATTGATCAGGGTATTAAGACCGCATATGGTAAAGCACGTAAAAATTAACGGCGAATCGGTAAGCGAAGAAATTATAATGGAAAGTTCAGTATTCTTTGTCGTATATTTGGGATTCTTTGGAATTTGTTCACTTGCGTTAATGGCATTAGATACGGATATAGTTACTGCTTTTTCTGCTGTAGCAACATGCATGGCAAACTGCGGGCCAGGATTAGCGAAGGTAGGCCCCATGACAAACTTCAGCGATGTTTCCTATACTGGCAAGTGGATTTTAAGTTTTTGCATGCTCCTGGGTAGATTGGAAATTTACAGCCTGATACTTCTATTTTTACCAATAACGTGGAAACGCTAGAATTTTATTGACTCATAAGGCGGGCAATGATATACTTTTTATCAGTTATGGGGCGATTAGCTCAATTGGCTAGAGCACTTGCCTTACAAGCAAGGGGTCATAGGTTCGAGTCCTATATCGCCCACCATTTTCTCATAAAAACTATGGCTTTGACTTAATCATATACTCTCATATCTCCTGAAACGGCACTCACCCAACATCCCTACTCACCATATAATTTAAATAAGTTTTAATTTCCCTAAATCCGAAAAATTCAAGGATCAATAACAATTTAATATTCCATGAACTAAGGCATTCAGAAAAGTTATAAATTTCATTACCTTATATGAAATTATGTACATCATGAAATCATCTCTACAATTTCTTCGGCAGTGTCTTTACGGTGAAAAATCCGATAAAGTGCAGGAAGTACAAGCAGGGTGAGGGCTGTTGAAGACAGTATCCCCCCGATTACCACGGTAGCAAGCGGACGTTGTACCTCTGCCCCGGTTCCCGTAGCTGTAGCCATCGGAAGAAAGCCCAGCGAAGCAACAAGCGCGGTCATAAGCACGGGGCGCAGACGGCTAATAGCTCCATGAAAAACAGACTGGTCGAGGGAACTACCTTCTGCACGTAATTTATTGATAAAAGAAATCATAACAAGTCCGTTCAACACTGCAACACCAGAAAGCGCAATAAAACCAACACCTGCGGAAATCGATAGAGGAATACCTCTGAGCCAAAGCGCAACAATACCTCCTGTAAGGGCAAAAGGAACGCCCGTAAAGACCAAAAAAGAGTCTTTTATCGTCCCGAATGTTGTGAAAAGCAGGAAAAAGATCAACAAAAGTGCGAGAGGAGTGACAATTTGCAATCTCTTTCTGGCTGATATCATTTGCTCAAATTGTCCTCCCCAAGATATCCAGTAACCAGATGGTATGGTAACGTTTCCTTTTATTATCCTTTCAGCCTCTTCTATAAATGTTCCGATATCCCGGCCTCTCACATTCGCCGTCACAATAACGCGACGTTTTCCATTTTCTCTGCTAATCTGGTTGGGGCCGGGTGCGATAGTAAAATTTGATAGAGACCCAAGCGTTATGTAATTTGTTGGTCTTCCCTCCTCCAAATATTTTGCTGGAAACAAGCCGGCGGGCACTGTTCTTTCAGAATCTGGCAAGGGAATCGGCAGTCTTTTGAGCGCATCCACATTCGTACGTACATCTTCAGGCAGGCGCACCATGAGTTCAACTTGTTTATCACCTTCAAAGACCTTGCCAGCACCCTTTCCTGCAATTGCAATTTCAATTACTTCCTGTACATCGGAAATGTTAAGGCCGTACCGGGCCATCTCGCTGCGGTTCATCTGGATGGTCAGTACCGGTAGCCCTGTTACTTGCTCCACCTTCACATCCGATGCCCCCCGAATTTCCTCAAGCACCCTTGATATTTTTTCGCCGGTTTTTAACAGTATTTCCATATCATCACCAAATATCTTTACTGCTATATCACTCCGTATCCCTGCGATAAGCTCATTGAACCGCATTTGTATTGGCTGGGTAAACTCATAATTATTCCCGGGAATTTTCCTGAGGTGATCCTCAAGCTCGTGTATCAACTCCTCTTTTGGTTTATGAGGGTCTGGCCAATCTTCCCTGGGTTTAAGCGTCAGAAAGGTATCAGCGACACTGGGTGGCATAGGATCAGTTGCTATCTCTGCTGTTCCTATCTTGGAAAAGACATTGGCAACTTCGGAAAATTTTTTTACTTCTTTCTCAAGTGCACACTGCATCTCAACCGATTGCGACAGGCTTGTTCCTGGAATGCGAAGGGCGTAAACCGCCAAATCCCCTTCATCTAAACTCGGTATAAATTCACTTCCCATGCGGGTCGCCAAAAGTCCACAGAGAATAACAAGTACAGTTGCAGTTGTAATAACAAATGCCCGATTCTGCGTAACAAGATTAAGGATGGGAATGTATGCCTTTTTAGCCCAATACATAAAAAAGTTTTCTTTTTCAGAGAGTTTTCCGGAAAAAAAGAGCGCTGCTGCTGCAGGAACAAACGTCACAGAAAGGATCATTGCTCCAAGGAGGGCAACAATTACCGTAAATGCCATGGGATAAAACATCTTCCCCTCGATACCTGTCAGGCTCAGAATCGGTAAATAAACGATCATAATAATTAATTCACCAAACATAGTTGCTTTTCGTACTTCTTTTGATGCCTCAAAAACAACCTCAAACCGTTCCTGACGGGTTAATAACCGTCCAAGCCGGTGTTGTTCCTCGGATAACCTGCGGATGCAATTCTCAACAATGATTACTGCACCATCAACGATAATTCCAAAATCAAGTGCACCTAGGCTCATCAGGCTTGCACTCACCTTATTGCTTACCATCCCGGTAACGGTAAATAGCATAGATAATGGGATAACAAAAGCCGTGACGAGAGCTGCCCGTATATTCCCCAAAAAGAGGAACAGAATTGCAATTACCAAGAGGGCGCCTTCAGTCAGATTTTTATTTACTGTATGTATGGTTTTTTCTACAAGAGTAGTACGGTCATAAACTGTCTTAGCAACAACACCCGGTGGTAGTGTATGGTTCACTTCGACCATCTTATCGGCTACTTTTCTGGAAACCGTCCGGCTATTCTCACCCATAAGCATAAAGACAGTGCCCAAAACAACCTCTTCTCCATTTTCTGTGGCAGCACCGGTACGAAGTTCTTTTCCGATTAAGACATGTGCTACATCTTTCATACGAATGGGAACTCCTTCATGGCTGCCGACTATAATCTGCCGGATATCTTCCATAGTAACCACTTGTCCGGGGGCCCTGATCAGATATTGCTCTCCTCTGCTCTCGATATATCCTGCACCCACATTGGCATTATTCATGGCAAGGGCATGAAGTATGTCACGGAATGACAATCCGTAAGCAATCATTTTTTCGGGATAGGGAGTAACATGATACTGTTTTTCGTAGCCACCGATGGTGTTTACTTCAGTAACTCCTGGAATATTCCGTAGCTGAGGTCTGATAACCCAGTCTTGAATGGTCCTTAAATCAGTAAGTGTGTATGGTGTCCCATCCTGCTTCAATGCTCCGGACTTAGACTCTACTGTCCACATGAAGATCTCACCAAGACCGGTTGCAATAGGTCCCATAATCGGGTCAGCGCCAGGCGGGAGATTTTCTCTGACTTCCTGGATGCGTTGGTTGATCAGTTGACGGGCGAAGTAAATATCTGTTCCATCCTCGAAAATAACGGTTACCTGTGAAAGTCCATACCGCGATAGCGACCGCGTTTCTTTCAAATGCGGAATACCAGCCATAGCTGTTTCGATGGGAAAGGTAATGCGCTGCTCAGCCTCCAGTGGAGAATATCCTGAGGCTACGGTATTGATTTGAACCTGGACATTGGTAATGTCAGGTACGGCATCAATGGGAAGTTTTTGATAATTATAGATACCCAAAACTGCAACAGCAAATGTTGCTATGAGGACCACCCATCTGTGGTGGATTGAGGATTTTAATATTCGTTCAAGCATGTTTAGTTGTAAATTGAAAGTTAAAAGTTGAAATTAAAAAAGTCGCTGCCGAAGGCACCCTAATTTAACAAACCAGTCGGGTTCAATGATCATGGGCTGCCCCCGCCTTACCGAGATCAGCCTTTAAGATGAAGCTGTTGCGTGCGGCATACTTTTCACCCGGGAAGAGTCCATGCAATACCTCTACCCATCGCCCATCGCTTCTTCCTAATTTAAGGGGACGAATCTCAAATACGTCTCCATATTGTACAAATACAACTGACCAATCACGAAAAGTTTGCAGTGCATCGGCAGATACTGCTACCGGTACCGTTACTTCTTCCTGTACGATTTCCACAGTCACAAAGAGGCCTGGACGCCAATATCCTTTTGGATTCTGCACAACAATCCTTCCTTTTGCAGTACGAGTTTGTTCACCAATAAGTGGACCAAGGTACGTCAGCACACCATTCGTTTCCAAGCCTAATATATCGGATTTCACCGTAACGGTTTGCCCAACTTTTACCGTATCCAAGTCCTCGGCATACACAGTAACTTCTACCCAAACAGTCGATAAATCGGCAAGGACAAAGATATCAGCATCTTCTTTGACCGATTCACCAACGGAGATATGCTTTTCGATAACTACTCCATCAAACAACGCACGTATCTCGTAACGGGTAAGGCTTTTCCCTGTCCTTTCAGGGATGTTGTCCAAATCAGCCTGGGAGAGCCCTAATGCCAGCAACTTTTGTGCAGCCTCCTGCAAGTTTATTTCAGCTTCTGCCAATGCCTGACGGCTTTCAAGATAGTCTTTTTCCGAAGAAATCTTCTCCTTCCAAAGTCGCTCTTTTCGTTCAAATGTCGCCCGGGCTAATTCTCCACGCTTAATTGATGCCAGATATGTACTCTTAAGTTCAGCTAGTTCCCGGCTGTCAAGAACGGCAAGGACCTCACCAAATCTGACATCATCACCAATATTTTTATATACTTCGGTTACCATACCTGAAACTCTTGGTACGATATGTACTACCTTATCGGCATTGAGATTAATTTCCCCGGGGTGCTCGTGAACAGTCTTTATCTGAACCGGTCCGGCGGTATCAATAACAATCCCCGCATTTTGTACTGCCTCAGGAGTAAGTTCGACCCTTCCCTCTACTTGTGAATATTCCCATTGATAGGTTCTTCCTTTCCATTCTGCTAATACCCTGACATCAAAAGAGTGTGGTTCTTCAACAACCGTATCGCCACGAAGATAATAACCTTCCTTTTGGAAGTTAACGACATCTACCCTGCCACCGAGCCTGTGTAATTCTATGGTAAGTTTCACCTCGTTTGGATCGATTATTTTTCCTTCGTACAAAGCATAAACTCTGAACCTGGGGGGAACCCCGCGTTCATAGATGGTGATCTCAATTTGAAACTCTCCCTCTGATAATAACCTCCCTCCATGAGGTCCCTCTTCTTTTTCAAGACTGTCATGATGTAATTCCGTATCCTCATGAGAATCATGAAAATCACTAACCGTTGTTTTTTCCATTCTGAGGATAATGAATGCCAGAATAATACCTACAAGAATGATACTGCCAATTGCTAATACCTTCTTAAAATGAACTGTTGAATACTTCATAAATAGTGGTAACACTCGTCCTTTCTGCAATGTTCCCAAACTTTTGCTGGTTCAATTGTCTTCGGCTGAACCGAAACATTTCATATGTTTACATCCTATAATACAAGTTTAAATCTTGAGTTTACTTCAATACTGTATGGGACTATCCAAACAGGTAGATGCCATGTCATTGCGAAAGCGGAATGACTGAGTCAGCCTCTTAATCCTCCTTGAAATCCCTTTAGAAAAGCGGGACGCAGGAGCCATAAATCCTTTTTTAAACACTATAAAATCCCATTCTCTTTTTCTAAAGCAGCCATGCTTTTTCCCCTTTTTAAAGGGAGATTACTTTCCCTTGCTTTATTCTGGACTTTGGCTCACCCGCTTGCAATACTCGTTAACCGGTAACCTTATTTTGAGTAACTGCGGATTCTTGTAATTTCCTGTAAGTTTCTTTTATTACCTCAGGAGCCTTAATCCATTTATGATAACAACCAGTCCTCCTATCTCATTTATCAGGAGACCGGGAATAAGATCAATCCACCCAAAAACAGCAATTGGCACCAGAAAGGCAATGAGGAGAAGGGCAAGTATAATATTTTGATGGATATTCTTTACTGTCCGTTGACTCAATTGAATTATATAAGGAATTTTTGTTAGATCATCTGACATGAGTACAAAATCACTGGTCTCAATGGCTATATCCGTACCGGCAGCACCCATGGCAATTCCAATGTCTGACTCGGCCATAGCCGGGGCATCATTGACACCGTCTCCTACCATGGCGATATAGTGATATTTTTCTTTTAACTTTTTCACGGTTTCTACCTTAGCCTCTGGAAGCAGTTTGGCATAATATTCATCCATATCGGTCTCTCTGGCAATCTCTGCGGCAGTTCCTTCATTATCACCAGTGATCATAATAATCCTTTCTATACCCCTCTGTTTTAATATCTGAATGACGTTTTTGACCTCGGCTCTGACTCTATCAGCTACTGCAATAATCCCGAGAGGTTTGTCTCGTGACCCTAATAATACGACGGTTTTCCCTTGTTTCTCCAACTCAGAGGTTTGAGCATGTATCGTATCAGTAGGAATCGAGTATTCATCAAAAAGACGTTTATTACCAATAAAGTATTCGCAAGCACCTATCTTAGCTTTCGCTCCCATTCCAGGCAAGGATTCAAAGGCGTCTACCGTTTGTAGAGGTAATCCTTTTTCCTTAGCTTTACTTACAATTGTTTCTCCCAGGGGATGTTCCGAATAATTCTCAATACAGGCTGCTAACTTTACTATGGTGTCCTCTGTTTGGTTGTTCAGAGGTATAATATCGGTAACAGACGGTTTGCCAACAGTAATAGTCCCTGTTTTATCGAAGGCGATTGCCTTCAGTTTTTCTGCAACCTCGAAATAGACTCCACCCTTTACCAGAATACCGTGTCGCGCTGCATTTCCGATAGCCGCAACTACTGCAACAGGAATTGAAAGGGCAATGCCACAAGAACAGGATACAACCAGGATTACCAATCCTCTGTAGAACCAATGAGAGAATCCACCCCATAGTAATGGAGGAACTGTTGCTATGACAAAGGCTAAAATGAACATTGCTGGAGTGTAATATTTCCCAAATCTTTCACCAAAACGCTGATAGCTGGATTTCCTTGCCTGGGCCTCTTCCACGGAATGAATAATCTTTGCCAGGGTAGTATCTATCGATAATCTCGTTACCATTACCTCCAGGATGCCTCTTTGATTAAAGGTACCTGCAAAGACCTCGTCTTCCTCTTTCTTTTCAACCGGTATCGATTCGCCGGTAATAGGAGATTGATCGACGCTGGAATAGCCTTTCACTACCTTTCCATCAAGAGGTATCTTTTCTCCTGGCCGTATGATGATCCTGTCAGAGATTTTTACCTCTTCCACAGGCAAGACCATTTCCTTCCCATTGTTCCTAACTAGCGCTTCTTTCGGTACCAGTTCCATAAGCATCCTTATGGCACCCCTTGATTTGCTTACGGTATATATTTCCAGGATATCACCCAACAAATAAATAAAAACCAGCAGACTTGCTTCTTCCCATAGTCCAAGGATTACAGCTCCCAGGGCACCGGTGACCATTAAGGTTCTGATATTAAGGGTGAATGTTTTTAAGGCACTAAATGCCATTTTTGCAGGATAATAACCGCCACTAATGATAGCCAAACTGTAAAAGATAATAGGTGATATACCGTCCCATCCGAATTCTTCTAGCACAAAGGCCACGATGGTAAAAAGGCCACATAACAAAAGTGCTAGGATCCTCATCTCTCTCCACCAGGTAATTTTTGGCCCGGCTTCCTTAGCAATTGATGCCCTCAATCCTGTTTCATTGATACTCTTGATAATTTGTTGGATTGAGATTAATGCAGGATTGCAAACGACTTTTACTCTCTGGGTTGCGAGATAAATCTCGAAGCTCGTTATCCCGGTAAGTAACTTCAATCTCTTTTCGATGATTCTTACCTCATCTTGGCAATCCATCCCCTCGATAATTAACCTATAGGTTTCCATTCTATCTCTCATCACCGGTCTATACTCCAGACAGGGTAGTCACGTTTGAGTATCTTGGTAATAACATGCTATTTTCTCAACTCCTTCGCAATCTTTTCGTCGGTTTTTCATAGGACACTACATTCCATTGGATTATCGTAAACGCTCTGATTCTCTAACTGTTCTTTAAGAAATAAGGTGCAGTTCAGCCTTGTTTCCCTGCATCTTTATTCATCTCCGTTCTTCAATAATGATAAATATGTCATAAATTTCTTTACTCCAACATTATTGTTTCACTATTTTGATTACAGCCAGTCTTTCAATATCTGCGATTAACAGATTTAAATTTTTTAAGGATTCTATATATAAAATCCTCGTTTCAGCCCAGGTTCTCTGGGCATCAAGCAGGTCTATATAATCAAACTCGCCCTCTTTATACCCACGTGTAATTAAGCTAAGAGATTCTTCTGTCTTGGGTAATATCTTGTCTCGATATTCAAGAACACGCCTCCGCTCAACATGGTATGTGTTGAAATCTCTTTTTAGCTGAAAGAGCAAATCATTGTACACTGACTGATTATCGTTTTTAGCCTTTTTTGAGAGGGCCTTGCCCCTTTGTATGTTACCTTGATTACGGTTAAAAAAAGGGATTGGTATCTCAACACCTAATTGGACGGTATCTAGGTCTTCACGGCCAAGTCGTTTATAACCAGCGGATATATTCATATCAGGTATGACTTGCCTTTTCTCTAACGTAAGCTGAGTTTCCGCTATTTCAACGTTCTTCTTTGACGCCTTAAGTAATGGTTGATTATTCCTCATCCTGGACTCAAGATCCTGAAGTGACAACTCTGCAGGTTTTGTTAAAAGCGTTCCCGATGCGCCGCCAATGGTTTCTTCTGGAATACCCATCACTGTCAGTAACTCCTTTATTGAATTTTGAAGGTTTCCCTCTGCAATAGAAACGAGGTTCCTTGCCTTTGACAGTTCTACTTCACCCCTCAGGACGTTTGTAACAGGTACTTCACCCGCTTCGTACCTTACCTTCTCACTTTCGTAAATTTGTTTTGCAATCTTTTCTGTTTCCCTTGCTATGGAGAGTCCTTCATGGTCCGCCACAACCTTGTAAAATGCCTTTTTTGTATCGGCCATAACGTTTAACAAAACGGTATCGCGCTCAAAGGTATTTTTTTCCTTTGATTGTTCACTCACTTTTATTCCAAGTTTCCTCTTACCACCGGTAATAATGGGCTGGGTTATAGCCACAAGGTTTTGGCTCTGATTCAGTCCAATTTCCTGTGTAGGCATTTCTTCAGCCAAAAGATCCAGAACGGGATTCGGATACAATTTTGACTGTCGTAAAGCACCCGTTGCGGCATCAACCTGATCCCTTGCCGATTGCAATTGTGGATTTTTTTCAATAGCAATGGCAATAGCTTCCTCGATCGAAATTTTTCTGTTTCCTGACATAGGATCCTTGTTCTCTACTTTATTGGGGAAATCACCTCCAATAGCTAGTACCCAAAAACAGGACAAACAGATAAAGAGGAACATTCCTGTAATACAAACTACGGTCTTGTTTCTTCGAAAAATAGATTTGCAATTACAATAGGTATCCATATAAAACCTTTCGTAAATAAACCAAGTGCTAGGGAATAACTCATCACAGATTTCCGTTTGGCACGTGAATAAGTTCCGGTGGCAGCACCCAAGGGTGCTCTGTCTCGGTTTATAGGAACTTCAATTATGTAGGGTTGCCTGGCAGGGCTAAATCCCAGCCCAACATCGCCCTTGTTTTTCATGAGTAAGAGCAGGTTTCAAGCCTGCCCCTACTGCCAAAGGTAACCTAAGGGACACGGATTAAAAATCTATGGCTATCAAAACCCCTCTGGCAGTTGCCAGGTTCATCGGGCATTTTAGCAATATTCTGATCTTTCTGTGATAAAATGTTATAAGATGAATTATGTGGTTAAACGAGGGGGATGATAGATGATGCTTTGGAAGATAGTATTGGATTGCTTGAAAAGAGGAATCTTGAATCGATAAAAATAACCCGTGAAGGTATGCGGAGAGTTCTGGTTCATATGCATAACTAAATTATGAGCACAAAGTATACAACAACTGGAACAGTGTGAGTTACCTTGCGGGGAAGAAGAATCAGCAGTACAACGGGTGAAAGTAACTGATTCATTTTCGGTACAATGAAATAAATGTTTTTCTGTACAGCCTAACAATAAGCAATCGCCTGGTAATATGCATACAAAAAACCACAGTACCAAAATAGTTTGTAACGCTCTTTTCAGGACAATAATTTTACTCATAGTATATAAACCAAATGACGAATATTTTTAACAACCTCTTAAAATTCATGATAATAACGAGTCTGCCTTAAAGCAAGCAGAAAATTATTCTTGGCTTATACTCTGTATCTGTTTACCGATAGACTATTTTCCTCTTGCAAAAGTCTGCTGATACTATGCCATGTCCCATATTTGTGCCTATACACTTCTGTGACAGGGTACACTTCCCTTATTTATTTTAATAATTTGTCCTTTTTATTTTGTTACAAAAATAATCTGTTTTTACTCACAAAAATTTAGTTAACCTATTTTTATCTATTAAGTTACAAACAAGTCTGTTATCTAAAAAAACAAATATTTTCAAGGCTCTACAACATCTTTCTACGATTGGTACATGATTTGAGATCTAAATCAAGCAGTCGGAAAATAATAAGATAAATGATCTTTTAAAATTGAAGGAGCGACATAAAAAAGATAGCCTTGCTGCCGAAGATTGTCTTAGTATCTTTGTCGTAAGGTTTTTTTATTATGATGAGACACCATGAGAATCGGTCCTTAATGATAATTACCATCCCCAGCACAGCGGAATCACAATCAAAATCCTTGATATGGAATAATGGGGTAGTGGAGAGTTAAGTATCGTTATAAGAAAACTCCAATACTTCATTGATCCATCACTTCATATCAACGATAGATTTACGGGTAGTATAAAAAATTTGCAGAAAAAATGTTTTTACAAAGTAATACTATAAAACAGGAAAGGAAAAATAAATTATGGAAAAAATTCAAAAGTCAATAGAAGTTAACGTTCCATTGCGTACAGCATATAACCAATGGACCCAATTCGAAGAATTTCCACGTTTTATGGAAGGTGTGAAAGAAGTAAGACAGATCGATGCGAAGCGATTACACTGGCATGCAGAGATCATGGGAAAGGATATAGAATGGGACGCAGAGATTACCCAACAGACCCCAGACCGTATGATATCCTGGCAAAGTACGACAGGTGCGGCAAACAATGGTGCTGTCAGGTTCGAACCCCTTGCCGATAACAAGACCCGCATAACATTGGATCTAGAGTACGAGCCAAAAGGGGCTGCAGAAAAGGTTGGTGACACACTTGGGGTTGTATCAAGCCGGGTTGAAGGCGATCTAAAACGCTTTAAAGAATTCATTGAGCATCGGGGTACTGAAACTGGTGCTTGGAGGGGTGAGGTCGAGGGTGGTGGAGCAAAAAGAAGATAACCAATTATACTCTGATATAGAATTTAGCATACTTGAATTGCCAAGCATGGGGAACAACATATAAGTAACCCCTGCTAATAACACAAACTCAATGGATTTTTTCAATACATATACCTGTAGGGGCAGGTTTGAAATCTGCCCCTCCTTGTAGCATACCTAAATCTTTTTACAGTCCAAAGGCGAGATTTTCCAATTTAATCTTGTGTAATGCAGTACCAAGAGTATACCTCAAAAAGGAAATTCTTGAAAACTAAACGGGCTATTATTGCGGCTGCCTCTTATCCTTCAGTTTATAGCCATTATCGCCTTATGGGCAAGTTTTTGATGGCGAGGTTAAAGAATCAAAAACGTTCAATCAAAATGAGAAAGAAAGGTGAAGTTATGGAAAAAATTAGAAAATCAATCGAAGTAAATGTACCTCTTCATATAGCCTATAATCAGTGGACTCAATTTGAGGAATTCCCACGTTTTATGGAAGGCATAAAGGAAGTAAAACAGATAGATGATACGAAACTGCATTGGCGGGCGGAAATTATGGGAAGAGAAATAGAATGGGATGCCAAAATAATAGAACAAGCTCCTCACCGTGTAATTAGCTGGGAAAGCACTACAGGTGCCAGAAACAGCGGTACCGTTTCATTTGAAAGTTCCGGTGGTGACAGGACTCATATTATTCTTGATCTGGAATACGAACCGAGGGGAGCAATAGAAAGGGTGAATGATATACGAGAGGCAATTTCAAACCAGGTAGAAGGTGACCTACAGCGTTTCAAGGAGTTTATCGAACAGCGTGGAACAGAAACTGGTGGATGGACTGGCGAAATCCATAAAGGAAAGGTCGGAAAAAATCTGTAATCGCCAGATTATTCGAAAACTCAAAATCTTGAATTGATTGTAATTCCTCAAAATTCTGTTGGAGACTTCCCCTTAACTCCCTCCTTGCAAAGGAGAGGAAAAATGGGTGGTTATCAATATCAAAATAAAGAGAATTCAACAGAATTTTGAGTATATAAAATGACTACATGGATGGGAGAGAAATTTCTTCCATTTCCGAGAAATACAAAAGAATTTCACCCATAACAAATTTCCAATACCCCATTTTTTGGTGCAGCTACACTACTCTGAAGATGCTGGCCAGCGGATATTCTTTTTACGGGGGGCCATCATTGATGAAAACGAATATTTATACCATCGGCGGTATATCTTCTTTTGTTTACGTCTCTGTTACCTTCTTATCCTATATGTACCTTTGGATTCGTTTTGGCAGTGTTCTTAGGAACGGACAGGTCAACCAGATACTACCAATGATAGATCGAAATTCCATTGAATGGCCGATTGTCTGGTGGACTATCACTATCATTCCCCATGCCTTTATCCCTTTGTTTTTGGCTGTATTAAGAGGCCTTTGGAAGGATGAAGCTACACTTGCTTCAATGGCACTCATGGCTGGTATCGTAGCCCTCATCTTAGGAATTCTTAGCCCATTGAGATGTATCGCAATTTCAGAAGTTCTAGCCCGCATCTTTGTTACTGGAAATGAGATGCAAAAGGCAGCTTCGGAGGTAATCTATAAGATCGAAGAGTCTTATGGTAAAGGAATGTATTGCGTTTTTGGCGCTACCTGATTCATAGGCTGGGTAGGCCTGTCAGGTCTAGCGATGACACGTACAACTTCACCAATGTTTCCTGAATGGCTCGGTTGGTTAGGTATTCTTGTTGGCTCACTTTACCTTCTCGGTATCATGGGAAGGGTATTTTGGAACCCTCTTGGAACAGCACGAGGCATTGCATTTTTTCTCTTTCTGGCCTTTGTGGTATTAACGGGTTTAAGGTTACTTAAGGCACCGTTTTTTGAGGCTAGTGACACATAAATCGTACAGGTAAATACACAAAAAGAAGCATTCCGCACCATTCACTGGTGGCACATCAAAATACGAGACAAATTGTGGTGGAGGACTGGACATCTATGCTATAAACATAGCATTCAAAAACGTTCCCTCCTTTCCAGCCTCCGCCCAATTCTCTTAATCTTTTGAAAAGGAGAAAGGTTATGGAACAAAAAAGATGGAAATTACCCATAAGAAATTTATTTGGAATACTTGCCGCAACGCTCATTTGTAGTAACATTCTCCTTGTTCGGGAATATGAGAAAACATCTTCCGCTGATGAATTATCATTTGATATAGAAATGACATCCGATATGAAAGAGGCATTCCAAAAGGGGATGGAGGATATCAAGAAAGGAATAACCGGGAAAGAAACGATGCCCGGCGCAAAGGAAGAACATGAAGGAAAGATGATGGAAGGCCAGAGGGTGGAATCTGAGACAATGATGATGCATGGGAAAGAGGTACCGAAGAAGGAAATTATGTTTGGTAAGAGAGAGATATCTGAAGCAGAGAAGCAGATGATGATTGGCATGAAGGAGGGTTCTGAAGAAAAATCCAGAATAACACCCGCACAGAGGATGGAATTAGAGAAAAAGAGTGGTGGCAGTTTTCTCCCTGTCGCTATAAAAGAACCATTTGAGATGATGATGGAAAAAATGAAAACCGCAAAACCCGAAGCAGCAAAGCTGCATAATGCTTTACTTGAGGAGCGATATGATCTCAGTGACAAACCGGCCAAGGACATAAAGATGTCACGAGGCAAACCTATCCAGGAAGGTGTACGTGTAAAGCTTCCCAAAGATATGACGTGGGAAAAATTAGGTACAATGAGTTCCGAAGAGATCGAGAGCAGGGGCCTCTTCCCACAGGGATTTATGCCACTACCTCATCCCGACCATGCAGCCGGAGGCATGGTTTTCCCGAAGTTTCACATAGACGAAATGAAAAATCGGGTGGGAAAGAGAGACCTCACCCGCTTTGATGTAGATTATGATTTGCCAGATCACTTTCTGCCTGAGTTTCCGCCACCAATTTATCTTACCACACGGTTAGACCTCGGCGATGTCACACAGGGCAAGCTGGTAACACTTGATAATTTTGTAGAAATATTTAACGGAATACTTAATCCCAAGCAACTCGAAGGTCTTAGACTTTTATTGACACCCTTCCCGCAGCAGGAATTCAATGCAACTGAAGATCGGCGCACAGAACAGCCAAACCTCGGAGTTGCCTGTTTTGACTGTCACGTAAACGGACATACCAATGGGGGTATAGAACTCCAGCAGGACATGCGGCCTCAGGCATTTCGCAAACGCCTTGATACCCCAACCATGCGTGGTGTACACTCACAACTGATATTTGGTCTACAGCGCTCCTTACAGACCATAGAGGATTTCTCAGAATTTGAACAGCAAACCGCATACTTTGATGGTGATCACGTAGTTGCATCGAAAAAAGGCAGATTTCAACCTGACCGTTTACAAGTAGAAGCTATGGCAGAAATTCAGAGAATGTTTGATTTTCCGCCGGCTCCAATGCTTAATGCATATGGTGTGCTGAATCCCAAGGAAAAACCAACGGAATCAGAGATGCGCGGGCAAACCCTGTTCTTCGGAAAGGCCAAATGCGGCGTTTGTCATCCGGCTCCAAGTTATACTGATAACAAAAGGCATGATTTGAAACTGGAACGATTTTTTGAGCCATGCCTGATCAATGGTGTAATGGCTGTCCCGGATGGCCCTGTTAAAACCTTTCCGTTACGTGGTATAAAAGATTCACCACCTTACCTGCACGATGGGAGGTTGTTAACCTTAGAAGATACCGTTGAGTTCTTTAATTTAATTTTCGAACTTAAACTTACCGAAGAAGAAAAGAAGGATATTCTTGCATTCATGTATCGGCTGTAGAAATAATGGTGGAGGCTTGCAAAGATCAATTGGTGTATGGCCCTCCAAATTGATTCCCCTCCTTTCCAGCCTCCACCAAACCTTAATATAAATTTTTACCATGTAATAACTACTCATAACAACGAGCGAGGTAAAGTCTCAGATTAATAAAAGAGAGCATGATTTGCCAGCAGTTGATAATCCGGCATGCAGGGGCGTATTGCAATACGCCCCTACGTCTGACCGCTGATAGCCAACAGATGACTGCTTACCTCATACAATTCTGGTCACTTTTAAAAAACTTGACTCGTGCGTAAAGATAAATTGGATAAAAAGTATTTAATAGACTGCAACTATACAGAATAATGGTGGAGGTCTGAAAAAGAATCAATTGCCAATATGGCCCTCCGAAATTGATTCCCCCCCTTTCCAGCCTCCACCAAGCTTTTTATTACAATATGCGTAAGATAATCCCTGGCGAGAAACCCCAGGCTAATAAAAAAGTTTGGAATCACAGATTGGTTTTGAAGATTGCGCTTATTTATAAAACCTTCCTTTAAAAAGGATTTTATCTACCCATGTAAAAAAAGACTTACTTTTTAACATAGAGGATTACATAGCGTGGCAGAGCCACAACCAAAAAACCTTGCTAAAAAACAAGGTTTTACAACCTTGTAGTACAGATTATTGAATTTTTATCTGTGAAGTCTGTGCAATCTGCGGTTCCAGTAATTTCTTTAAAACTTGCTCATTGGTAAAGATAAACCGATTAAAAAGTTTTTGTGTATAAGGGAGGAAAGCATGAAAAATGAAGAACGGTGGGCACAAATGGTGTATGTATTTATCATCTTTACTTTTTTATTTATTGCACCAATCATTACACCAAGGGGTATCTGCGCGCAGGGGCCTGTATATCTGCCTGAAAAGTCCATAAAAAACAAGGAGGTTAAAAAAGGTAATCAAAATAACCAGACTCCACAGGAGAAGACCCTAAAAAAAGAAACTGATAAAAAGCCTGTAAAAGAAATAACCCAAAAGGAAAGAATCCCAGGTCCAAAACTACCAAAAGAAAGAGGAGGAACATTCTATTTTCCCATTATTATTAAAGAAGAGTTCAAAACCCTTATGGCAAAAATGAAAGATGAAAAACCCGATGTTATGGACAGGCAAATGAACCTGCTCAATGATATTTATGACCTCAGTGATTATCCAGCTCAGGAAGTCACAATGTCCGGCGGCAAGCCTGTTCAAGAAGGCGTCAGGGTCAAACTGCCTGAGGGAATGACATGGGAAAAGCTTTCAGAAATGCCTCCGGGAGAGATTCGTGAAAAGGATTTATTTCCAAAAGGTTTTTTACCTCTTCCCCATGTAAAACATGAAATTGGAGGTATGGTTTTCCCAAAGTTTCAAATTGATGAAATTCTGAAGTCAGAAAAACGTTCCCTTGAACGCTTTGATGTTGACTTCGATATTCCAGAGCATTTTCTCCCGGAGTTTCCACCACCCGTTTTCCTGACAACACGGCCAGAACTTGGAGATATTTCACAAGGACAGCTTCTTACCATCAGGAACTATTACGAGCTTATGCAAGGGCTCTTAACGCCTGTACAATTGGAGGGTCTCAGGCTTCTTCTGACACCTTTCCCACAGCAGCAGTTTAACCAAACGGAAGACCGGCTGGTCGAAGAACCAAGTCTTGGTGTTTCATGCCTAGATTGCCATTCCAATGGACATACGAATGCTGCCTTTCATCTGAACCCTGATACACGGCCTGAAGCAGTCCGCTTCAGAATCGATACGGTAAGTTTGAGAGGTATGTTTAATCAGCAAATCCACGGTTCCAAAAGATCGCTGCGATCCATCGAAGATTTTACTGAATTTGAGCAACGCACGGCCTACTTTGATGGCGACCAGGTAACTGCGGCCAAAAAGGGACCCAATCTGCCAGATCGAACCAGCCAGGTGTCTTTTATGGCACAAATGCAAAATATATTTGATTTTCCTCCTGCACCGAAGCTGGATGTGTTCGGTTTGCTTGACCGTGAAAAAGCAACAGAGGAAGAACTCTTTGGACAAAAAGTATTCTTCGGAAAGGGACGCTGCGGAGAATGCCACCCAGCACCATTTTATCTCGATAGCAGGATGCACGATCTTAAGGTTGAGCGTTTTTATTATCCACGAACGGTAAATGATAAATGGGTTACCGCCGAAGGCCCTATCAAAACTTTTACCCTTCGTGGAATTAAGGATACACCACCTTACCTGCACGATGGGAGGTTGTTAACCTTAGAAGATACTGTTGAATTTTTCAATCTTGTTTTGAGATTGAAGTTACTTCCGGATGAGAAAAAGGCCCTTGTGGCATTTTTACGGCAGCTCTGAAGTGGGCTGAGGAGAAATGAAATATACAAATTGAAAAACGTGGTGGAGGTCCGAAATCAGTTGCCAATATGGCAATAAAAATTGATTCCCTCCCTTTGGACCTCCACCCAATTTTCCTGACCTAAACGACCTGAAAGTGAAAAATGCAAACTGCTAATAAAGAAAAACTTATACTCCAGATATCGTGACTTAATTTTGACTTTGCATTTTTACAATTTTCACTTTCACTTATTTTCTGATACGGGAAGAGAAGCAACCGTCCGGATGTTTCGGTGTGCCACCATACCGAAACCCATGCATTTCTGGATACCGCAAGAGCAGCATGATGCCTGTGGTTAATTTTTGACAGTGTCAATCTGAAAGAGGTGTTTCTTATGAAAGATCAAATAAAAGTTAGTAAAGATATTACATCTGCACGGCAACCATCCGAAGAGGAAATTAAAAATTTACCTCAACAAGGATTTCAATCAGTAATCAATCTTCGTACAGGTGGAGAAGAAGATCAGCCGCTCTCTCCGCAAGAGGAGGAAGAACTTGTCCGAAGATCAGGTATGAAATACCTTAACATTCCCGTATCAAATAAAGAGGCACTAAAACCAGAACAGATTGATAAATTTCGAAATGCCGTGGAGTGTATGCCAAAACCCATATACGCCCATTGCCACAGAGGAAAACGTTCCGGGGCATTTAGTATGATAGATTTGGCACTAAAACAGGGAATGACTGGCGAAGAGGCGCTTCAGAGGGCTATGTCAATGGGATTTGAGTGTGACGTGCCGCAGTTAAAAGAATTTTTTATAAACTACATCAACCAGCATACGAAGGCCGCAAAGCCTTAAGATATCGAAAAAGGAGAGACAAGTCATGTTCCTGGAAACAGTTCATTCAGAAGGGTTAGCGCACTTATCGTACATTTTTGGTGATAAAAGTAAGGCTGCAGTAATTGACCCACGCCGGGACTGTGATGTGTATGTAGATATTGCATCCCGGCACGATGCACGTATTACCCATATTTTTGAAACGCATCGGAATGAGGATTACCTTATTGGTTCAAAAGAATTGGCACATCAAACAGGGGCAGAAATTCATCATGGAAGGCATATTCCTTTTCAGTATGGAAACCCTGTATTTGAAGGAGATAGTTTTATATTGGGAGATATTCTCCTCAGGATACTGGAGACACCAGGCCACACCTATGAGAGCATCTCAATTGTCCTCACCGACAAAGGATTCAGCACTCAGGAACCAATTGCAGTATTTACCGGAGATACCCTTTTCATAGGAGACGTTGGCCGCACAGACTTTTTTCCGGATAAACCGAAAGAGGTGGCAGGCCTTCTTTACGATAGTATTTTTCAAAAAATCCTCTCCCTTGGCGAACAGGTAATTCTCTATCCGGCGCATGGAGCTGGTTCTGTGTGTGGCACCGGTATGGCATCAAGAGAATTCTCAACCATTGGTTATGAACGCAGGCACAACCCGGTTCTTCAAAAGACCCGAAATGAATTTATCAAGTATAAAGTTAATGAACATCATTACAAACCACCCTATTTCAGTACCATGCATAGATTGAATTTGGAAGGACCACCTTTGCTCAAAAGTTTACCAAATCCTAAACCCCGAAACGTGGATGAATTTGATCAGGCTATGCATGAAGAAATGATCGTACTCGATGTACGCAGTCCTGAAGCTTTCACCGGTGCGTATATCCCCGGTAGTATTGCAATTCCTTTAGAAATGATTTCTTCATTTGCCGGTTGGTTTCTGCCGTATGATAAACCAATCGGACTGGTTGTCGATCAATATGAGCAGGTAGAAACTGCGGTACGTTACCTGATACGGCTCGGATACGATAATATTTCTGATTACCTTATGCAAGGAGTGTATAAATGGGAAATTAGCGGACGTAAATACGACAGAATTCCTACAATTTACGCAGGAGAAGTCATGCGGCGTATAAATACGAAAGAAACTTTTACTCTTTTGGATGTCCGGAGTAAAGGAGAATTTGAGAGAGGCCATTTGCCAAACGCCATCAATATATATGTAGGTGAATTGCCCAATAGCCTGGATAAAATTCCTAAAAATCATCATCCCTTGACGGTATTCTGCAGCACGGGTAAAAGGGCTACAATTGCAGCTTCACTATTAAAAAAGAACGGGTTTGAAGAAGTTGAAGATTGGCTCGGTTCCATGACAGCATGTTCTGCTATCAGTTGTCCAATCGTAACCCAGGATAAAAAAGGTTAAATATAACGGCTTTCGGCGTGAGCTCAGCCGAACGATAAAGGGGGTTGTAAAATTCCGGAAAAATACAATTCCTCAATTCCCCTTTCTTAAGCGCTTATCTTTACCCATATCTTTCGTGGGGTGAGTAAGAGTATCGGTATTTTATCCTTCGTACTCCGGTAAGGAGTATATGACAATGGGCAGGCAATTTATTGCCTGTACGTGAATAAAACAAGTCCCATAGGGACGATTGAATTGTATCTGTTTCGGTCGTCCCTATGAGATACATCATTGACGTAATCCAAAAAACAGGCAACAAATTGCCTGCCTACTATCAACAGCCCTTATCGGGCTGAAAAGATGTGGATAAGGATAAGCTCTTAAGGGGGGCTTCATAGGACTAACTTGATTGTATAGGAATTTTCATTTTATGTAAGCGGCTTTCTCAGGGTGGCACGGACAAACTTTGTTTGTACGTGCTGCCCTTAGGGTTGGTTCCACCGTCCACAATTGAACCGAAACGTTTTGTATGTTTTCCTATGCCTGTTACCAATCAAAAACGTGCAGGCCTATGGTAAACGCATGGTTCAATCTAAATGGTTGAACCAACCATCAGTTCGCTAAAGGCGATAAGTTTAGATTAAACGTCCATTCTTAAAAGGATGGAAAAATGAGGAAGGAGGACACCTAGGTCGTGTTTTTGGAAACGGTACGATCGGAAGGGCTGGCACATCTATCATATCTTATCGGTGATAAAGGAAAAATGGTTGTTATTGATCCAAGGTTTGATTGTGAAATCTATGTAGATATTGCTTACCGCCATAATTCACGCATCACCCACATTTTCGAAACACATTGTAATGAGGATTATGTTATTGGCTCCACACGGCTGGCAAAACGTACCGGAGCAAATATTTATCATGGAAGGCATACCTCCTTCAAGTACGGAGATTCTGTATCTGAAGGTGATACCTTTGAGTTGGGCAATATTCTCCTCAGTATATTAGAAACACCAGGACATACGTATGAGAGTATCTCAATCGTTTTAGCCGATAAAAATTTCAGTAAAGAGCCAGTTGCAGTTTTTACAGGAGATACGTTATTTATCGGTAATACAGGCCGGATAGACTTTTTCCCGGATCAGATTGAGAACTGCGCAGTATTACTTTATGATAGTATTTTCAAGAAACTCCTTCCCCTTGGTGACCATGTAATTCTTTATCCAGCTCATGGAGGCGGGTCTATATGCGGGATTAATATAGCATCACGGGAGTTCTCAACCCTCGGTTATGAGCGAAAGTATAACCCCATTCTTCAGATGAATCGTGACGAATTTATCAAACATAAGGCTCATGAGCATCACTACAAGCCCCCATACTTCAGCAGTATGTGGAAGCATAATCTTGAAGGAGCACCTTCACTGAAAAACTTACAAGAACCAGCACCAATCAACATTGATAAATTTGCCATGGCTATAAACAACGGGATGATTGTACTCGATGTACGCAGTCTCGAAGCCTTTGCAAGCGCCTATATTCCCGGCAGTATTGCAATTCCTTTAGAAATAATTCCTATATTTGCCGGTTGGTTTTTACCGTATGATAAACCAATCGGGCTGGTCATTGACCAGTATGAACAGGCAGAAAAAGCTGCCCGTTATCTGATACGACTTGGCTATGATAATATCTGTGGCTATCTTGAACACGGGATGTACGAATGGGGAGCCAGTGGACATACGTGTGATAAAATTCCTGCCGTTTACACAGGAGAAATACTGCGGCGTTTAAACATGAAAAACACCTTTACCCTTCTGGATGTCCGCTGCAAAGAAGAATTCGAAAAAGGTCATTTACCAAATGCTATCAATATATATGTAGGAGAACTACCCGACTATCTGGATAAAATCCCTAAGGACCAGCTCATAACTTGTTTTTGTACTACTGGCAAAAGGGCGATAATTGCCGCATCAATACTGAAAAGGAACGGGTTTCAAAAAGTTGAAGACTGGTTAGGTTCCATAACTGCATGCGCTGCCCTGGGTTACCCAGTAGTAAGCAGATAAGAATAGCCCGGCATTACCATAATTCCTCTTGCGAATAAACAGCCTTATGTCAATAACTTTTCAAAACAACGACTACTCTTGTCTGTCTTATAAATTTTTAAGGAAAGGAGGTGAGAACTATGTGTATGAGTTGTGGTTGTGGTGCAGCAAAGGAAGATCACGGGAATAAAGACCATATTACTATGGATGACATCGAAAGGGCAGCAAAAGCTGCTGGAATAACGCCAGAAGAAGTTGTTCAAAACATTCAACAAACAGTTCAGCAACATTCAAAAAGTGGAACGACCCGCCAGCCTTAGATTAAAAAATTTAATATCCCATATGTCTGATAGAGGGTGGGTATCTTGGTGTATACCCACCCCAAAAACCCTCATGTACGATAATTTTCCTTTTACTTTCACGGAAGCTACCGGTATATTGGATGAACGTATTAAAACATTCTTTTGCATGGTAAAGATGTCCATTAAGGTTTAATCATGTATTCTATTAACAAATATTGCTTTCATGAATTTAAAATCACATCCGGACACAGGGCAAATTATGCCGTCCTTTCTAATCCTGAGTTTGAAAAGAACCAATGGGGTATAAAATATTCTCCTGCCAACAACTATTCACGGGAATATAAAATCCTTTCCCTCTTCTCACATCCGCAAATCCCCGTCCGACATAAAGAAGGAAACGACATGATGTATAAAGACGGCAAATCAGTATTAATCCAACATTATCTCATCATGACCCATTTTGAGGGAGAGGATGTCGTTGAATACTACAGGAAGAAAGAGCTACCGAACCAGCAAGAAATTGGATTTGTGCTCCAGTATTTTTCCAGTGCAATGTCACCCCTGCAGTACATGCACTCCAAAGGATATATACACTCTGACATAAAACCAGGCCACCTCATTTTAAATCCTGAAACGGGTACTATGGGGCTTATTGATCTTGAATGTACGATTAAAACAGGAGAGATTATTTGTGGCATGAGCAAGGATTACGCATCGCCGGAGCAAAAAGAAATGATCCGTCTACTACGCAACCTCTCTGGTAAAGGAGATGAAAAGTCTGTCCTGAAAAAGGTTAAACTCACTACCGCCTCTGACCTTTATTCTATAGGTTTGATCCTCTACCAGATAATTACAAAGAAATTGTGGCAAGAAATACGTATCCCACCGAAAGAAATCAACAAGGCCGTTCCAGACAGGCTGAATAGGATCGTTCTTGGACTACTCGAGGAAAACAACGATAACCGCATCCATTCCGCTGAAGTACTAAAATCTGAATTAGAATCGGTGTAGTCCCCAGAGATCAGTAAAAAAGTTAAAATTTAAATTTGTTACCGATCACATTATCTTCTACAACCGGATATATATCATCGATTAATTTTTGGATTTCAATCGTCTTTTTAATGGCCGCAGTGATATTACAGTAATGTTTTATTTCATCAAGTGCTAATTTCCTGTCTTTTCTGTCCTTTAGCCATTTTTCGCATACCTGATAGCCACCGGTCTGATATCCAAATACTTCTGATTCTATGTCCTCAAAATATTGGTCTTTGTTTATGAATAATTTTGCGTGTTCATATCTTAACTTCTCAACCCTATTGTCTCCCTTACCCTGAAATTTGGCGAAGGATGGATTAATTTCTGATGGTTTCAGCAGGTGTAAATCAACGAGCCTTTTCCCATATTCAGCGATTTTGCTAAATGACTTGTAGTCTTTCGAAAATGGTACTCTGGGAAAATCTATCTTCAGGAATTCTGAATATTTTGTCCGATAAACATTTGAATAGAGGATAGCGTATACATAAAAGAAGATTTGTTCAGGAGAAGGTGCTTTCTTATAATTCCTTGTAAGTTGTTCTATTATTATAGGAGACAGGTTCGGCTTCTTTGCCAAAAAATCTGACTGTGGTTCAAAGAGCATTAAATTACGGACTGAGGACCGTTTTTCAGGGTTACTCTTTTCTGGATAGAGATAAAGCGGAAAAATGGAACATATGCCACGGTTGCTTACAAAGTATCGATTATCAGTGATGTTCTGGACACAAGAGATATAATTATAAATTGTTACAGGATCATAAACATACTGACGCATAGTAACTAAACCCAAATTGTCTTTCAAAAAATATTGCATTACATCATAGCGGTCTCTATCAATTAATTCAGGTCTGTAACAGATAAATCTATTATCAAAGGGGCGATAAGAGTATGGAATGATAGATTTTTCCCAATGTTCTTTTTTTACCTTATCCCTTGCTTCTTTTAATATAAAATCATGCGTATCCTTTAAATCCAATCCCTGCCTTACCAATTCATCAGATAAATTACTGGTAAATATTAACATCTTTTGCTTAATTTCATCTTTTGTAAATCCTACCACGAAATGATCGCGATGGGTCTTTACACCGCTGGAAGACTGGGTAAATATTTCTGGAATACCCCAAAATTTATCGTAGCTAACTTGGTGCGAAAAATCTTTTGCAACAAAAAAGTAGTACGGTTCCGAAGGACTTAATTTTTCCCACTTTGTTGATTTAATGTCATTTTCATTCAGATAATCATATTTCTTTTTCCACTTGCCATAAATATCCTGATAGAATACCTTTCCCGGACCTTTTTGATTTCTTTCTTTGATGAAAAGAGCAATTGACACCCCTTGTTGAATATCAAAGACATTTTCATCCTTCGAACCGTCAGGACACTTTTCTCCTATTCGGCTATTTCCATGGAGATTCAAGATGTAAATTTCGGTAAAACTTTCCAACAATTTCTTTCTCATGCCCCGATGAATTAGGCCAGAGAGATATGAATTGTTTGTAATCATTCCAATAACACCCTTACCAGATTTATCAATTTTCCAGTGGGCAAACCGGATAAATTTGATATAGTCGTCAGAAAGAGGTTGAATATTCTTTTCATCGCGGACGTCTTCTTTATAAACTTCCATCGCTCTTTCAATAAAATCAGATTTATTAGCCGAGCTTACAGAGTATGGTGGATTCCCAAGTATTACCAGAATTGGCTGATCTCTTTTTACTTTACCTGCCAAGTGTGATTCTTCAGACAGGGATGCCATGCCTGGCAAATTAGTTTGGGCAAGCTCTTCCATTTCCAGGGTGTTTGTCAAATAAAGTTTTACCCTATCATTATCACGAAGCCTGTGTCCAAGTTCTTCCAGAAGAAAAGACATCTTTAAATGACCTATTGCATAAGGTGCCATCATAAGTTCAAAGGCATAGAAATTATTAAGAATATGTTCCTCAATAAAACGTTCCCTGCCACCTTCACCATATTTTGACGTAAACTCTTCTACAGCGATTTTTGAAGCCTCAGCCAAAAATGTTAACGTTCCTGCCGCCGGATCAAGGACAGTAACTAATTCGTTTGCAAAACCATCGTTTCTATGAAAGTGATCCTTGAGAATAGTATGCAAAGAACGCACAATATAAGAAACCACTGGTTCTGGGGTGTAATAGACACCTCTGAGTTCCCTTGTTTCTGGATCGTATTTAGCCAGGAAGGTTTCATAAAAGTGGACTACAGGGTCTTTCCCTTTCCCTTCATGGAAATATTGGTGAAGAATCTTGTTTACATCAGTAACCGATAGGATCTCTGAGATATCATCAACGATCCATTCCATTTGCCTGGGTAATTCTTCAAGTGAGATGAACCTGAAAATATCCCTTAAAATGCCAATCGTGTGGGGAATATTATCATAAGCAAGTTTCCTATTAAAATTTTTCTTTACACGAATTCTTGATGCGAAAAGTCCGTAAGTAGTTGTTTGTGAATAAAGATCGGCAAATCCTTCTTTTGAAAGATCGTTTATGAGATATGTCTTAAAAGCCTCATAGAACCCTATCAGGCTACCCCTTTTACCTTCCTCTTCTTCTCTTAATTCATGGGTAATCACTTCATCTCTTAAGAAACGTGTCTTATCTGCCAGCACCCGCGCCAAAGATTCGGCATCATAGAATTTTGGCAGCGAGTAGGAAAAGAATTTCTCCAATAATGTTAAAAAATCTGATTCTTTTTCGGCAGGTGGGATTGTTTTAAGTTTGTGCATAACAAAAGGTCTGCCAATAAGTACCTTATCTATTAATTCACCGTTACGGTAAAGCCTGAATTCAAAGAAATTGGTTAGTATAAGATTAGGGAAGGTTTTTACATAACGCTTCAACTGCTCAGTTGTTTCTACTTGGTCTAAATACTCAGTAGTTGGGGCCTTGGCTTCGATATATCCTATAATATGTTGAGTCCCATCCCAGACTCTAAAATCAGGATTTCCAGCCTCTGTCTTCTTTGGTAAGGTAGTTATATGGATATGTTTTTTACCTTTAGATTCCGTATATTTTTGTAAGAATCCTGCAAGGGCATAATAGTAACTTTCTTCTGTAGCGTCTCCACGGTTATAAGTCCCATATATCTCTTTTAAGTATAATTTCAACATGTTATTATCTAAAATATTATTCTTTTAATTTGGCACGGAGTATAAGGAATTTAAGGAGATATTTCAATGTTATTTTGATTTAGTGCCTATTATAGGAGGAACAAAACATTTTCCTTGTAGTGGCAAGGCGCGCCCTGCCACTACAAGGTTAAAAGTTACCGAAAGCCTAACTAAACGTATAGGAATTTTCATTTTATTTAAGAGGGTTATACATTGTATAGCATGGAAAATCCTCCTTTATTAAGGAAGGCTTAGCGGAATATCTTAAAAGGTTTTTTGGTTATCTTTGACAATTGCTAATACATTTATAGCTTTAGAGTTGCGAGGTTTACTTTTTGTTTTGAGGAAAATCTGGTTTTATTTCAAGTGATAAATAACTGATACGTGGTCGCAGATAAATAAACCAGAACACAATACCGACCAGAATAACACCTCCAACAAAATTTCCCAGGGTAACGGGGAAGAGGTTGTTTACCAAAAATCCCTTCCATGTAAGTAAAGAAAGGTCTAATGATTTGCCTGCTATTTTTTCAGCGGCAGCAACAACGGCTGGATTTTTTCGTAGCATCATACCCATGGGGATGAAATACATGTTCGCAACGCAGTGTTCAAACCCGCTGGCAACGAAACCACCAATAGGGAATATAACTGAAAGCACCTTGTCTGCCACACTCTTACCACTGTAACATAACCAAACGTTAAGACATACTAATGCATTGCATAATACACCCCTCACCAAAGCCGCCTTAAATGACAAATTGACCTTTTTGTGGGCAATAAGCAGTGCCTTTGCACCCGTCATATGGTGAAAAAATTCCCATTGATGCGCCGTATGCATCCAATAGACCATCATGAGACTGCCTATAAAATTACCCATATATACGATGGTCCATATCTTACATAACTCACGTATCGTAATCCTTTTGCTGACATAACCTACAATATTGAGATTGTTACCGGTAAAGAGTTCGGCACCGGCAATTTCGACCAGTATAAGCCCAAAAGAAAATACAACACCGGTAATAAGGGAAGTAATGCCAAAATGTAAGGTGGAGTCGCTTGTCACAAACGTAGCAAATTGGGCGCCCATGGCAATGTAGATACCGGCCAAAATACTTAATATAAAGATCTGCGAAGGACGCAGTCTTGCCCTCACTACGGCCTTATTTTCAACGATAGAGGCAGTTTGTTGGGGTGAATATGCAATTTCTGTATTTCTGTCTTGAATAGATTTCGGTATATTATTTTTTTCCATTTTTTATATCTCTCTCATTATTCTTCGAAGGACGTAAATACACAAACCAGTATGCACCTCCAATGAGCACCATGCCACCAAATAAATTTCCAAGGACGACAGGACACAGGTTATCAACTAAAAATCCCTTAAAAAAGGTGAGACTTGAAAGATCTAAGCTTCCGCCTCGTATTTTTTCAGCAGCAGCCAGTACCGCCCGATTACCTTTCAAGACAAGTCCCATAGGGATAAGCCACATATTGACAACACAGTGTTCAAACCCACAAGCAAAGAGGCAAGACACAGGCCATAACAATGCAAGTATTTTGTCGATATTACTTCTGCCACAATAACACAACCAAACACCCAGACAAATCAAGGCATTGCCAATTGCTCCCCGCGCAAAGAGGACTCCAAATGAGGCATTCACTTTACCATGAGCCGTAAGGATAATCTTTGCACCTAACAAATAATTATTCAGTGTCCATTGCTCAGAGCTATAAATCCACACAACAAGGGTTATTGCACCAATAAAATTTCCCATGCATGCAATAATCAGATTTCTTGCAAGTGCCCTGCCAGTAATTTTACGAGCCATAAAAGACATCGCAACAAGACTGTTCCCTGCAAAGAGTTCAGCACCGGTGATTACGATTAAAACCATCGATAAAGTAAAAGCCACACCACCTACAAGCAGATTTAAACCATAATGAGAGGTCGCTGTGTGAATAACTAACATGGATACCTGCGCACCTAGTGCGATAAAGACACCTGCAAGGATACTGAGGCCAAGCATTGTTAAAGTATCACGGTTTGACTTCGCCATACCTACTAATCCAACCTTATTAGCCATCTGTTCCGGTTCGAAGTTATCAATTTCAATAACCGGTACAGCATACTCCTGATTATTTGTACTATCTTCATGAACATTTGACATATATATTCTCCTTTTCCCTAATAACTGATATGAATAAGCAAGGTCAGAGAATATCTGAAAGGTCTCTATCTATGTTTTGGATTTGTTTATGTGGTGGATTAAGCGAAGCGAATATACTTTTCGGAAATTGGTGGATCCGGCGCAAAAGACAGCGCCTTAATCCACCCTACCCAAACTTTCGATATGTGAATTAAACGAAGTGAATCCACCATTTCATATTTTCAGACATCTCTTATAGCATCCAACAGATGAAACCGAACATCACATAATAAAACAAAATGAACCACGATTTGATTAAATCATCACGGACAAACGAGTTTGTCCGTGCCACCCTATCTAAAATACTGTTCGGTTTCATCTCTTGAGTACTATAGCTATTAACTACTTTAGGCCGATTCTACGATTGTTTTAACTTCTTGTAGTACATTGTAAAAATAATGAAGCCAAGCTTTATTATCCCCCATATCGTCTCGCTTGAGAACAACGCCATGAGGGTCATAAGACCATACAATGGAGGAAAACAAAACTACTTTAATTCCTTTTTTATCTGTGACAGATTATAGGTAACTTCCACCTTTACGTTTTTTGGTGAGAAGAACTAACATCAAATAATTCTTTTATAAAACTCATGGAGTATTGAGAGTCGTCTTCTAATAAGAAACCGGCAACTTGCATCTCGATAATAATTTCATGTTTCACACGGTCAAAGTCATCAATATTGATCATGACTTCAGGAGAACGGGAGGCTAATTGGATAAGTTGTTGCGGCTGCATAGCACAACTTGTAAGTAAAAACAATGCAATAAAGATAAGTCTCTTTATTATTCTCACAGGAACGACTCCTCTCTTAGTGGACGATTGAATCAACTCTTGTAGAGACGATCCGGCGGGTCGTCTCTACTTTTATCCGTACCACTCTGAAAACCGCATAAATAAAATGAAAATTTCTATAACAATTATCCCTGGAAGATACTACTCTTCTTTAGGCGTTCCTAGTATAAGGCGTTCGATCTGCATAATTAAATCAGTGATGGTGTTGAGATGAGGGTCGAGAATACGGTCAAGCCCTTCTGAAACACTACCATACCTTTTCAATTTCTTTGCTTTCACATTTTCAATAATTTCCCAACTTGAAAATAATTTACCTAAGATATCACTTATCACCTCCCTATATTCCTTTTCGAGGGTAAATCCATTTGAAATAACCCTTATTTTATCTCTTACGAGAAATACCCTTTTAAAAATTTCTTCTTTAATCTCTGAGGAAATACTATGCCTCATATCGTAAAGGATACCGGTATAGCTCTCACGATTTAACATTTGTTCAATGTCCCGCATATTTTCTTCCACAATACGAAGGGCTATTGAAAGTCCCCTCTTTTGATCTTTATTCAGCATTGCAAACTTTACTCCCTGAGTTTTTTATTTACCTGTACATACCTTTTGCCGATGTCTATTGCCTTGCCATACTCCACCCTTTTAAAACATCTTTGGCACTCAATATAGTTATCGTTTTCCCGTAAGCTCGGCATAACACTACTTTCGTCTACACGTTTCCCTATCTCTGGAGACTGATGGACAACCTGAAAATTGCTGGTAAATATTTTAAATTTCTTAGCATTACCACAGTTTGGACATACAAAAAATGTATCAGTCAACATATATTACCTCCTTTCATTATCCAGCGTATTGTCTCATGAAAACAAGGCAATATCCGGCAGTCAAAGATTCATGAATGTTTTTAATCTAGATTGCCGCTTCGCCAGATTCGTTCGTACGAATACGGTACACGTTCTCTACATGAGAAACGAATATCTTCCCATCGCCAATACTCCCCGTCTGAGACTCATTGATGATCGTATCAACGATCTTTTCCACATCTACATCCCTTACGGTAATTTCAATTTTCATCTTCGATAAGAGATCTATCCGAAATTTCCTTCCACGCCACACCTCACTTATACCTTTTTGATTGCCATGTCCGGTCACCTGTGTAACCGTCATCCCCGGATATCCTAACTCCAGCAAAGCATCTTTTACTATGTTAAATTTTTCCGGTCTAATTATTGCTTCTACCTTTTTCATAAAAGACTTCCTTCCGTTAAAGATTATTTAACTCCCAATACTGTACATCACTACCATTGTCCCGTTTTAGATTTGCAACGAAATGACTTTTGACTGCTTGTTTTTGATTGCTTGTTCCCAAACTTTGTTTGGGAACACAAGGTCACCGCGAAACTCTGTTTCACGAATATCCCATTAACTGCATAGAGGTGCAAAATCTTGCGTCTCTCATTCATCGACTGATTTCCCGAAACAGAGTTTCTTGACCATTACATTCCCAAACAGAGTTTGGGAATGAGCAGAAATAAAAAACCCCTGCCAAAATCGTCGTTTCGACAGGGGTTTCCATAAAAACACCTATCGAAGAGCAACTTCAACAGGAGCTATCAGCTACAATGTAGCAGTTGGGCGAACTCCATCGCCATGATACTTAAAATAAAAATCTTTCTCCTATATCAACCAGCCAACCATTCAACCATCTAACCATTTACCATATTCAGGTCTTATCTCTTACGATCTTTCTGTCGCGTGCATAAACTACAACTACACCATCACCACGTTTGTTCTCTCGTGTTCTTTGAGCATCTGGCTGGCAGCATTCCACACTTTCGTCAGTCTCTTTTCTTGTTCCTTCAGAACTTTAGCCTTGTCTACTAACAGCGTTAACTCAACCCGTACAGAGTCACTACCAGCCCTTCGTCTTTCCTGGCCCTTTTGTATGGCCTGTTCTATCTGGATAATAAGTTCACTCCCAAGATTTTTTAGTTGGTGAGAATAATGGTCGATCGTTTTGCGAAGCCTCGAAGTGAGATCGTAACGCACCCTTCCACAATTACGGCTTACATCTGAGGATACCCTTTCCATCATTTCGTTCAAAACCATCTTCCTGCTCATTGATTTAGGAAGAAAAGCACGCAGGACGGATTTGATCTCCTCGTCGGTAGGAGCAGTATATTCCTGGATCATATAATAGAAACTATTATCCCTGGTTAGTTCTACAGAAAATTCGCACTGCCCCATAGATACATCAAAGAGCAGTTCGGCAGCCGTTTTAAATTCATCAACGATGCTGTTTGAACGTCTCGTAAAACGGTGAAAGGTCTCCTGGATATTATCTGATATCACTGACTCAGTCCCTTTTCTAAACATATCAAACCCTTTAACAATCTCTTCCTTGATAACCCTCTGCATCTCATCCCTTAAAACTGTCGGATTAGTATCCGGGTTTTTCTCAAAAAATTGCTGGAGACATTGTTTTATCACCGGTATCTCTTTTTCCTCAAAAACCCTTAACATCTCCTCTACCTTTAAACATAATTTATCCGACTCGCCCTTGAGCAGGTAGGTGATATCTTCCCTATCCTGTTTCAGGTTTTCAACGAGCCTGTGAAAGGTATTGATTTTATCCTCCAGCTCTTCCGTGGTAGCCTCTAACGTCTTTTCTTCAATAGCGATCTGGGACAACTTTTGGGAAATAATCCGCTTTATTTTCGATACCGCAGTATTCAGGATAATTTTACCCCTTTCCCGTGAAAGGAAACGGCTTAACGCATCTTCCAGGTTCAAAAGTCCACTCTGTAAAAGCTGAGCCTCATCCTTCATTGTTTTTGCCTTGAGTGCTTCCCTTGCAGAAATAGGCCATATTTCCTGTACAATAAACCCCATCTCCTCTAATACCTGTTTATTAAAGGCAGCAATCTCCTCAATCTCCTTCGGATTCAAATAGTCAATCTTATTCAAGACAAAAAATATCTTCTGAGTTGAACCTTTGATCGTATCAAGAAGCTCTTTTTCTACCTGCGAGATAGGGACATCGGCACTCATAAGAAACAATGCTGCGTCCAGATGGTCCAAGAATTCGTAGGTCGTCTCAGTATTATGCAGAAAAGTAGAACCTACCCCCGGTGTATCTACGAGCAACATCCCTCTTTCAAGAAAAGGGGATGGATACTCAATACTGGCACACCGCACCCCGCGCATATTCTTAGGATTACCTTTTTCCGTTATATAATCGGAAAGTGTCTCTATACTAATTTTCACATCCCTGCCATCTTCCAGAAAGATAGTGCACCTCATTTCCCTGCCAAACTTTAGAATTGTTACAACGGATGTTAATGGTACCACAGAGGATGGAAGTATCTCTTTGCCAATCAAGCTATTGATAAGTGTTGTCTTGCCCCTTTTAAATTGACCCAGAACCACCAGATTAAAACAATTGGATACCAATTGTTCCTTAACAACGGGCAATCGGTTATCCATTTTCCCGGCATCTTCTTTTGTCAAATTTTCAATGCTTTCAATAACGGTTAGTATTTCTGTTTTATGTTTGATAAATTCTTCTAACATGAGGCACAATCTCCTCTACGAGAAAATGCAGGATGGGAAATCAATCATTGCAGCAAGATACCTCTGTTTATTTTATCCTACCAGATTCTCATCTTTTATGATTTTCCATTTTAAAATTCATAAACTTCAAAACATCCAGTTCTTTATTTCAAAACACCTCTCACTATCAAGTATGGAATCACCGTCTTTTAAAACAATACGTTCATTAGCTGGCTTGCCCTTTGAAATCAAATACATCATAAAGGCATCGTACAAATCCAACTTCGCATACTCACATCCAAGAAAGCCCAAATCCTGAAGATCCTTAATACAGATATTCTTTTCCATACAGCCCTCCTATAAAATGTCAGGACAGGGGGTTGCATGACCTTTCCCATACCAATAAAAAAGCCCCTGTCGAAACTGTTGCTTCGACAGGGGCTTTTATTAATAAAAAAACTCCTATCGAAGAAGTCTTCAACAGGAGTTATCAGCTATATGACATAGCGTTGGGCGAACTCCATCGCCGGAAAATTTATACTTATAAGACGAATATACTACGTGCTCTATTCTTTGTCAACCAATTTTTCAAAGATGTTTAGTTGCTGACAGATTTTATCATGTTGTATAAATTATGTTGGGTTTTTAAAAGGCAAAAACCCAACGACTTTTTACCCACCTCTACCCCTCCCAGGAGGGGACTTTTTGATTCCCCTCTTGAGAGGGGTTAGGGGTGTGTTATATGGTATTATGAAAAACTTTGAAATTTCTATACATTCAAATTAAGCCTTCGGCGACTTTTTTGGATAAAGCATTTCAACGTAGGGGCAGAAAGTCTTCAGCCCCTACAAAATTGAAATTCGTAATTGTTTTATCTACGATAAAATTTTTTTGTTCCAGAATTTATCTTCAATCTTTTCTTTGATTTTTCAGGAAAATCGTTTATGCTTATCTTTCATGAGAATTTCCTATACTTTATTATAAACGAGGTGAAAAAATGAAAAGAAGAGGTAGCGGTGTTCTGCTTCATATTACCTCATTGCCATCACCATACGGGATAGGCGATCTTGGACCATGGGCATACAAGTTTGCGGACTTCCTTGCGGAGACAAAACAGAGTTTCTGGCAGATACTCCCTTTGAATCCAACAGATTCAGCCCATGGCAATTCTCCTTACAACAGTGTATCTGCCTTTGCAAATAACACAATCCTCATTAGCCCTGAACGTCTGGTACAGGATGGTTTTCTTGAAAAAAGTGACATTGAAACCCCACCTCTTTTTCTGAACGATCGCATTCATTATTATGATGCCACTGTATACAAGAGACAGCTTTTCTGCCGGGCACATGAGCATTTCAAAAAAGTCAGTAATAACAAGCATACATATGAATACGAAAGATTCTGTTTGGAAAATTCATACTGGCTGGAGGATTTCGCACTTTTTATTGCCCTGAAAGATCATTTCCATGGAAAGGTCTGGAGCGAATGGTCATTAGAGATACGGGATAGAAAACCGGAATCTCTGGAGATGTTTAGAAAACAGCTTCAAAATAAAATCGAAATGGAAAAATTCCTTCAGTATCTCTTTTTTCACCAATGGTCAGCTCTTAAGGATTATTGCAATGATAGGAATATTCACCTTATCGGCGATATACCCATTTATGTATGCTATGATAGCGCAGATGTCTGGGCACATCCTAATTTATTTAAATTGGACGAAAATAAACAGCCGGCATTCGTTGCCGGTGTACCACCTGATTACTTCAGCAAAACGGGGCAACGCTGGGGCAACCCTGTCTATCAATGGGATACCCTGAAAGAAACGAGATACATATGGTGGATTCAAAGAATGAAACAAAATTTGAGCTTATTTGACATGGTGCGGATAGATCACTTCCGCGGATTCGTCGCTTACTGGGAAGTCCCTTCATCGGAGAAGACGGCCATCAATGGACGTTGGATTGAGGCACCGGTGGAAGATTTTTTTACCACCCTCTTTAAACATTTTCCTTATCTCCCCATCATTGCAGAAGATCTTGGTGTTATTACCCCGGATGTCCGGGAAATCATTCACCGTTTCGAATTTCCTGGTATGCGATTACTTCTCTTCGCCTTTGACTGGAACCTCCCCACAAATCCCTATGCACCACATAACCATATTAAAAACTGTGTCGTATATACCGGTACCCATGATAACAATACCGTAAGAGGATGGTTTGAGAACGAAATTCCACCCGAAGATAGAGAAAGGCTGTTTCATTATCTTGGACGAGAAGTTTCCGGGCAAGACATCCACTGGGAGCTCGTCAAACTCGCAATGATGTCTGTTGCAAAAATGGTTATCGTCCCGATGCAGGACATTCTTGGGCTCGGCGAAGAATCACGAATGAACCGCCCTTCTATTACTGAAGGTAACTGGTTGTGGCGACTTTTACCGGAGCAGATAACACCTTCGCTGGTACAGAAACTCAGGGAAATGACAGAGATTTATGGAAGGGGGTAAACCTTTTTTCAGCAACAATTATTAGGAAACATACAAAACGTCCGGCTTAATCGAAGACGATTGAAACAACCCTAAGGGTATACAGCAAATTTGTTTGATTGTCGTTAAAATTGATCTAACAATTCTTTCTTTTTTTCGTTGTAATCGTCTTCTGTAATCAAGCCTTCAGATTCAAGGTCTTTTATCTCTCGTAACTGATCCTTGATGCTCATATCATCCATGGCCTCTCTCAGCAACTTGGCCTTTTTGTAATCGTAATCCTCTTCCGAAACAATCCCTTCATCAACCAGTTCCTTCAGGATGGCAAGTTTGTTTTTTATCTTACTCTCACCGGAAGTCTCTCTTACAGACCCTAATGATCGAGAACTCCCCGGAACATCGGTATCGCCCATCCTTTCCTCCAACTTCTTGAGACGGGCGTTTAAGTCAGAGGTATCCATCTTCATCTTCTCTTCAACCGTTCCTACCCGTTGTACCATTGGTTGCTGATACATTTCATTAGACAGGTCAATAACAAGCCAGTTTTGATGAGATGGTTCAAACCGCTGTCCGGCTGATGGAATTAATTTCCAAAAACGGCTGTGACTCACAGCGGCGGGGTTCTCCTTCGCCATCGTATGTCTTTTTTTATCTGACATAAAGTCATTATAGCTCCGGAACATATGGACGCGACTGAAAGCGATATTCAAAGTATTGCCGGTAATGAACAAACAGCAATAATTTTGCTGGTCTGTCAAAATTATGCGTTCAGAGTAAGATGAAACGGTAACAACTTGTGTAGGCGTTGCAACTGAAAATGCCTGGACTATTAGAGGAACCAGTCTTTTTATCTCGTCGTCCTGGAAGACCCTTAACGTCCCTTTCTTTTTTAATAAGCCCTTTTCTTCATAATAAATATACGATAGTACATTTGAGACAACATTACCCGTCAGCTCATAAGGGTGGCTAAACTGGATGCGATGACCATCCCTTTTGACTGATAATTCTTCATGTTTTACGGTAATCTTACCATCGTTATAAGTATCTGCACAGAGACCCCATGGTCTCCAGGAAAACATTATAAAAAAAATTCCTGCGAACAGAGCCGCCCGTTTTAATTTTTGGTATCTCACGAGAATTTATCCTATAATTTCTACAGCCTCAGAAAGATAACTAACCTCAATCAACTCTACACCCAACTCCTTCCCTATACCCTTCGCATTATCTTTTGGGATAATGACTTTTTTAAAACCCAGTCTCTGTGCTTCTTTTAACCGGACCTCGATTTGGGTTATATGGCGAACCTCTCCGCCCAACCCTATCTCCCCAATAACTGCGGTATCCGGGGGTATCGCCTTCTCCCGGAAACTTGATGCGACCGTCATGGCAATACCAAGGTCTGCGGCAGGCTCATCCACTTGCACCCCGCCTACTATATTCACAAAGATATCCTGCCCCCCGAGTTTCAATCCTATTCTCTTTTCAAGAACGGCAAGAATCATAGAAACACGGTTATAGTCTACCCCACTCACCTTCCGTTCCGGTATACCAAAGTTTGCTTTTGTTACCAGGGCCTGTATCTCTACCAGGAGGGCACGGGTACCTTCCATGCAGGGAATAATGGTTGAGCCGGAACTAATTCTTCGGCCCTGCGAGATAAATATCATTGACGGGTTGTCCACCTGCTGCAGTCCGTTTTTCCGCATCTCGAAGATCCCTATTTCATCTGTGGAACCGAACCTGTTCTTGACCACTCTCAGGATACGGTAACATTGGAATTTTTCTCCTTCAAAATATAAGACCGTATCAGCCATATGCTCGAGCACTTTAGGGCCGGCAATAATACCCTCCTTAGTTACATGCCCTACCAGGAAAATAGCAGACCCAGTGGATTTTGCAATAAGAATTAACTCATTTGCACACTGCCGGACCTGTGCAACGGTTCCCGGAGAAGATTCCAGTTGTGATTTATAAATCATTTGAATAGAGTCAATCACAACCAGAGTAGGATTCGTATTATGGATATTTTCCAGGATAAAATCAAGATTTGTTTCTGAAACGACCAATAAGTTATCAGATAAAATGGATAACCGCTCTGCCCTCAGTTTTGTCTGAGCAACAGATTCTTCTCCCGTAACATAAAGAGTTGTGTACCCCTTTTGGCTGATATGTTGACATACTTGTAAAAGCAGCGTAGACTTACCAATTCCTGGCGCTCCACCAATCAACACCGCGGAACCAGTAATTAGTCCACCACCTAAGATTCTATCAAACTCCTTCATCCCTGTCTCTATACAGGGGGATTCCAGTAATTTTACCTTTGTTATCGGCTGCGGCAACTCTCGATTGAGTAAAGATGATTTATAGTCAGAACTGCCACGGGTATTAACCTCCTCTACCGTAGAATTCCATTCTCCACATCCCCCGCAGCGCCCAACCCATTTCAGACTCCTCCAACCGCAATGCTGACAAACATAAAAAACACCGGGTTTTGTCATAATGGAGAAAACATTCCTCTTTCCTATCAATAAAAAAGGGAAGAGTTTTGCTCTCCCCTTTTATTGATTTTACGTAATTTTCATCTTGATTTACAGGCTACTTTCAGCATTCACCAATGCCGGTTCCTGACTTTCAACCACCTCATCAAATACCAATTTACTATCGTGTATCCTTGCTTTCACATGCTTCTTTCCTTCAAATCTGCCCTGGAGTATTTCTTCTGAAAGAGGGTCTTCTAAATAATTCTCAATTGCCCTTCGAAGTGGACGTGCTCCAAAGTTTTCGTTATATCCCTTTTCTATCAGGAATTCTAATACTTCATCCGTTAATGTAATGCTGATGTTGTAATTTTCCAGCCTCTTTTTAACGCTCTTTAACTCAATATCGATTATCTTCTTCAAATCCTCTTTATTCAGCGGCTTGAAGACAATAATATTATCTACCCGGTTTAAGAATTCCGGACGAAAGTGTTTTTCAACCTCTTTTTTCAATTGTTCTTTGATCATCTCATAGGTATGTTCACCGGTCACTTTTTTGAAGCCCAAAGAGGCCTGGTTCTTAATAACATCCGCCCCGATATTCGAGGTCATAATAATAACTACGTTGCGGAAATCTACATGGCGCCCGAAGCTATCCGTTAATCTCCCGTCTTCCATAATCTGCAATAACATATTAAATACATCCGGATGGGCCTTTTCTATTTCATCAAGCAATACTACGGCATAGGGGCGACGACGAATTTTTTCCGTCAACTGACCACCTTCCTCATAACCAATATAACCCGGAGGGGCACCGATCAATCTTGAAATATTGTGTTTCTCCATATACTCTGACATATCAATCTGGATAAGTGCTTCCTCTTCCCCAAACATAAATTTCGCCAAAGACCTCGCAAGATGCGTTTTTCCCACCCCCGATGGCCCTACGAATATAAAGGATGCAACAGGGCGATTGGGATTTTTTAATCCCGCACGGGAACGGCGTATCGCCTTAGCAATCGCCTTCACTGCTTCTTCCTGGCTAATTACCATTTTATGGAGTTCATCCTCCATCCGAAGCAGTCTCTTGGCCTCAGCGGATTCGATACGGGTAATAGGGATTCCGGTCATCTTAGACACAACTTCAGATACCACCTCTTCGTTTACCGTACCTTCAACTTCGGCACGCGACTCCCGCCATTCTTTCTCTATGGTTTCTTTTTTCTTTTTTAATTTATCGGCTTTGTCTCTTAACCGTGCAGCCCTTTCAAAATCCTGAATTGCCACAGATTCATCCTTATCTTTCTCCAGCTTGTTGATTTCTTCTTCTATGTGCCTCAAGTCCGGCGGCTGTGTAGTTGCCTTGAGCCGTACCCTTGCACATGCCTCATCAATCACATCAATTGCCTTATCCGGAAGATATCTTCCTGTAATATAACGGATAGACAGTTCTGTGGCAGATTCTAACGCCTCATCCGTAATTTGAACCTTATGATGGGCCTCATAACGATCCCTGAGTCCCTTCAATATCTCAACAGTTTCTTCCTTTGAAGGAGGTTCTACAACAATGGTTTGGAACCTTCTCTCAAGGGCACCGTCTTTTTCGATATATTTCCTGTATTCATCGAGCGTGGTGGCACCGATACACTGAATTTCTCCCCGTGATAGTGCGGGCTTTAAGACATTGGAAGCATCGATAGCTCCTTCTGCACCACCAGCCCCTACCAGGGTATGAAGCTCGTCAATAAACAGGATAACATTTTTCACCCTCTTTACCTCGGACATTACGGCCTTAATACGTTCTTCAAATTGACCACGGTATTTCGTGCCGGCTACCATCATCGCAAGATCCAGGGCTACAATCCTGCGATCTCTTAATAATTCAGGTATATTCCCCTGAATAACGGCCTGCGCAAGGCCTTCAACAATAGCTGTCTTTCCAACTCCCGCCTCTCCTAACAATACAGGATTGTTCTTTGTCCTGCGGCACAAGACTTGAATGACACGTTCGATTACTTCCTGACGTCCGATAACAGGATCGAGCTCGTGCTCTCTTGCTTGCTGTGTGAGATCTCTGCCAAAAGAGTCCAATGCAGGGGTTTTTGATTTCCCTTTCTTTTCTTCTTTTTCCTGGTTGGCACCACCCTGAACAGCTTCGGAACCCAGAAGACCAATAACCTCTTCCCGCACATCATCAAGCTTTACGCCCAGGTTTAACAGTACCTGTGCGGCTACACCTTCCTGTTCTCTGAGGAGTCCCAGGAGCAGATGTTCCGTTCCAATATAGTTATGTCCAAGCGCCCGTGCCTCTTCCATTGCGTATTCAAGTACCTTTTTCACCCGTGGAGTAAAAGGTAATTGTCCGACAGAAACCAGGTCTGATCCACTTTGAACAATTTTCTCTACTTCGAGACGTATCTTTTTTAATTCTATATCAAGATTTTGCAGAACATTGGCCGCAACACCGCTACCTTCTTTTACTAATCCCAATAAGATGTGCTCTGTACCAATATATTCGTGATTAAATCGCCTGGCTTCCTCTCGTGCGAGTGCCATAACTTTTCTAGCACGGTCTGTAAATCGATCAAACATAATACCACCTATCCTTTCAAACTTTCTATCTTTTCCAGGCGTTTTCTTACATACGCTGCGCGAATGATATTCCTTTGTGATGAAGAAAGTTCACGCCCTTCTAATTTTTGTAAATGACCAGGGAGTGTAAGAATAAAGAGCTCGTTCAGTGTTTTCATTTCAATATCATTAATAATTCCTAAATTAACTCCCATCCGGACCTGGGACAGAAGATGCATGATTTCCTCGGACGAGATCATGCGTGCTACTTTCAGCATCCCATAAGAGCGCCATACACGGTCCTCTAACTGCTCCCTGCTCTCAGAAACCAGCGCCTTCCGGGCCATTCGTTCATAACTGGTAATCCTTGGGATCACACTCTCTATAACCTCGATTATCTCTATTTCTGACTTGCCAAGGGTAAACTGGTTCGAGATCTGATACAGATCACCGGAGACCTGTGTCCCCTCACCGTACAGACCTCTTACCACTAACCCAAGCTTCATAACTGCATTAAACACCTTTTCAATATGATGCGTCATTCCTAATGCCGGTAAGTGTAACATGACCGAAGCCCTCATTCCCGTACCAACATTTGTGGGACAGGCCGTCAAGTAACCAAACCGGGAAGAATAGGCATAGCTCAACTTTTTCTCTAATTTATTATCGATTTCGTCGATTGTTTTCCATGCCTCTCTTAACTCGAACCCGGACCGGATTACCTGTATTCTTAAATGGTCTTCCTCATTCACCATCAGGCTGACTGTCTCCGATTTACCAAATGCTACGCCCCTTTCACCGTCTCCCCCTGCATGCTCTCTGCTGATAAGATGCCGTTCCACTAAAAAGAGCCTGTCTACGGGCGTGATGTCTCCGAGATTTACATAGCAAAGGTCCGGGGTAATATCAGATTCTTTAATTTTCGCCTTCACCAATGTTTCCAGCTCTTTTTTTTGCTTTACATTAGCCCTTGAAAGAAAAGGAAATCGTGCTACGTTCCTCGCCAGGCGAATCCTGCTGCTGATAACGATATCCGATTCTGGACCCGTACCCCTTAACCATTCACCTGTATTATCAGTCAAATCACTAATCTTCATCATTATCGCCTGAAAGTTCATAAATTTTATCTCTTAATTCAGCCGCCTTTTCATAATCTTCCTTTTCCACGGCCTTATTCAGCTCATTTCGTAATTGCATAAGCTCGTTCTTCTTTATTAATTCTTTTCCTGCCCTTGAAGGAACCTTTCCCACATGATGGGTACTGCTGTGCATCTTTTCCAATAATGGAATCAAACCTTTTCTAAAAATGGTATAATCCATCGGACAGCCCAACCGTCCATTGGACCGGAACTCCAGGTATGATAATCCACATACAGGGCACACAGTTTTGGACATCTCATTGATTTCTGGTGCTACCTGGTTAATGAGACTTGTCAATATCTCAGTCGGTGAGGGTACTTTTGTAAGATGAGTATTGATACTCTGAGCACATTCCTCACAAAGATGGCGCTCCTTCTTTACATTACCAACAATTTCGGTTAAATGTACCGTTGCGTGTTTTTTATTACAAGATTCGCATTTCATTATTTTTCTATCCTAACCAATCTTCAGGCAAGTCCTTTAGTATTCACCAGGAAAAAACTTCTTTTTTCGTTGGATTTTTCTGTATACTTCTTCTTATTTAATTGCAACTACGTAGAGTTCAGGAATCATTTGCTTTTTTCCCATTTTAACACATCAATGACTTTTCCTAAAGAACTTTTTTCTGATAATATTTCCTGCCGGATTCTATTTTCTTTTTCCAAACAGTCCATGCCATAATTAACCCTCATAACCGCCTCTGCACTGGGTATCACCATCAATCCGTCATCATCTCCCACAACCCAGTCGCCCGGGTTTATTTGAATTCCTGAAATATGGATGGGTACATTGATTTCTCCAAGTCCCCTGGGTTCACCAGCCGTTGGCATCGTCATCTTTGTAAAGGCTGGAAAATTTAGTCTTCTAATTTCTGCAGTGTCCCGTATCGCTCCATGGATCACTACACCACCTATTTTCTTCTGCAGAGCACTGTGGGTTGCCAGCTCCCCCCATACCGCCGGGCCAGTTCCTCCAGCATCAATCACAATTACATCCCCTTCTCTTGCAACGTCTATAGCCTCAACAGGTTTAGCCCAATCGCCCGGATATGTTCGGACAGTAACTGCGTTTCCCACGAGTTTCATATTCTGGTATATTGGATTTAGTCCGGTAATACTTTCTGCACGGTGGCCCCCGTCCGAGATATTTGCTGTAGAAAGTTTCATTAAAGCCTCCCGGACACCTTCGTTTGTTACCCTTTTAAAGAGTGTTGTACAAGTCCTTTGGTTTTCCTGAATCGCAATTTTGATGCTTTCCACCGCAGCCTTTGCATTTACTGATTTACTGATATATCCACCTACAATAATAATACTCGCTCCCATGTTTACTGCATCAATTACATTTTCAGAATTTATTCCGCCAGCTACGGCAATTGGTATTTTCACTTTTGTGGAAATGCGCTGCAGCATCTCAAAAGGTGTCTGTCCATACATTTGGTCGTCGATAGCGGTATGAATGGCAATATAGTCAGCACCCCATTCCTCTATATCAGCGGCATGCTCTTCAACCTCACGGTTGTTCATAAGATCTACACATATCTTTATACCGTAATTCCTTCCTGCTTGTATGCATTCTTTAATCGTTGAACCGGGAGCGTTTCCCATCACAACTGCAACATTCGCACCCGCTTTTGCAGCCATTTCCATTTCGGCACGGCCCGCATCCATAGTTTTCATATCGGCAACCAGGGTTATATCAGGGAATAATTTTCTCATATGACGTATCGCATTCATCCCCTCACTTTTAATAAGCGGGGTACCGATCTCAACCCAATCAGCCCCCCCATCGATCGCCTCTTCTGCAACCTTTACGGCCCTGTGAAGGTCAATAAAATCGAGGGCTACTTGTAATATTACCGCCATTATTTATCACTCAATTGTGAAAGAGCCTCTATTCATAATAAACAGCACCACAGTGGTCTGACTCCCAAGTCGTAACCTTCTCAACCTTTATCCCCAGTGGTAATACTTTCTTTAACTCTTCATAAAGTATCTTTGAGAGATTCTCTGTCGTTGGGTTTAATGTTTTAAAATCCTCAAGGTCGTTCAGGTAGGCATGGTCAAATTTATCAATAATTTCCCCTATAATCCTTTTTGCTTCTCTAAAATCGATAACCATGCCCAGATTATCTAACTTTGCAGATTTTAAGACAACCTGAACTTTCCAATTATGGCCGTGGAGCCTTTCGCACTGTCCTTTATATTCGCGCAGGTTATGTGCTGCAGAAAAATCAGTTTCAATAAAGAGTTCAAACACTTGATACACCAAAAAATGTCTTATTTTTCCTGAAGATTAGCCTCTTACAGCCTGTCATACTATAAAAAAATCTTAACACTCATAAAAATAAAAGTCAAGGGATTTCTGATTGTTTATACATACCTAAACGCTCATTATAGAAAAAGATAGGATAAGTTAAGCCCACAGAATTTCCTACCTTCTTTTAAACTGCTTTTGCAATTCATCCAAAGAAAAATAAAGGGTCGTAGGCCTACCATGCGGACAGTTATTGGTATAAGCACGTATCCCTTCTCTTTTTTCCAAAAGCTCTTCTATCTCCTGTAATTCTAATCTCTGTCCTGATTTAACAGCCCCTTTACAGGCCATAACACGGATTAACTTGTGAAGAGTTTTATCCTCCCCCCTAAGATAGTCATCTCCATCCAACTCGGATAATATACCATCGAGAAATTCCTTGCTATTTAGGTGTTTAAGAATCTGTGGAAAGGCACGAATCACTATTGTACAATGTCCAAATTCTTCAATCTCAATTCCCAGTGTCCCCAGGTGTTCCTTTAAGCTGTTTATGGTAAAAAAATCTTTTGGGCTCAACTCCAGGAGTTCAGGTATCAGCAAGCGTTGGCTTAACGGCTTTGAAATTTCCATGTTTTTCTCTATTTCATGGTATAAAATTATTTCGTGCAATGCATGTTGATCTATAATATTCAACCCACCATCCGTTTCTTCAACAATAAATGCATTATGAATTTGAAAACATGGTCTCCAGCCTCTACGGACAATTCCCTGAGTATCAACACTCTCTCTTTTATCAGATTCTTTGCTTCTCGGAATATCTCTCTGTATTTGAATTCCATCGTTTTTCTTAAATTTCTCTTCATCTGTCTTTCTCAACGAAAACTGTTCCCATAAAGAATTCTTTATAAGATTTTGTCCATCAACTTTTACCGCTTCCTTCTCTAGTCTTTGAATAGGTAATGATACATTTACAGGACTTGATGCTGTTCTGCTCAAACCCTCTTTCAACGCGGCAAGAACGTATTGATACATCAGGCCTGCATTTCTAAAACGGACCTCTATCTTCGTCGGATGGACATTAACATCTACCTCAGATGGTTCTATTTGCAGGAACAAGAATACGATTGGATATCTTCTGTACATGAGTTTTCCGTGATAAGCCTCATGGATTGCACGAAAGATGGCGCTATCCTTGATATAGCGACCATTTAAAAAGGTAAATTGCATCCTTGCATTTGCCTTATCGAGAAAGGGAGGAGCAATATATCCAGAGAGGGTAAATTTTTCTTCTCTCAGAAATACAGGAATAAGATGTTTTTTCATCTCTTCCCCAAAAAATGTAGCAATTCGTTCAGCGGCATCACGAACAGGGGGGAGATTGAACACCGTTCTGTTATTATGTGTTAGGGTAAAATGAATCGCTGGATAGGACAACGAGAACCTCGTCAATACATCAGAAATATAGGCCATTTCCGTAGGTATTGTCCGCAAAAATTTCTTACGGACAGGGACGTTAAAGAACAGGTCCCGCACCTCAACCTGTGTACCCTCAGGGGCGCCGCATTCTTTTACTTTTCCGAGGATTCCCCCATCAATCTTTATTTCTCCTCCGTGGATAACCCCTTTTACTCTGGAAATAATACCAGCATGAGAAACGGCGCCAATACTTGGCAGCGCTTCTCCCCGAAAACCCAACGTGTGGATTGCAAACAAATCATCTGCATTATGAAGTTTGCTTGTAGCATGGCTCTGAAATGCAAGGGCAAGGTCTTCAGCGTCCATCCCGGTGCCATTATCGGATATACGTATGACCTTTCTCCCCGCATCTTCCAAGTAGGTATCGATTTTCGATGCCATAGCATCAATTGCATTTTCAATAAGCTCTTTTACGACAGATGCAGGTCGATCAATTACCTCACCGGCAGCAATTTTGTTAATTAAAGACTCCGGAAGAACCTTAATGTGCGACATATGACATCAATATTCCTGAAAGAAAATACAGCAATTTATGGTTGAAAAGGGGGAAATATGTTCTATAATGCAGATTATCCGGGAAAAACTCCGGGTGTATTTCCCTCATTTTATCATGTAAATACCTTACGATAAAGGCAAACCCCAAGCGATTGGGGGACGCAAAGTAAAGGGTCTTAAAACTCAAGAAGCAGTGTAAAAGACAGCCTTACTGCCGAAGATGTTAATATATGATATCTCTCGCCGTAAGGCTTTTTTACTTTCTGCGTTACCTTTCACAGTAATACTTTTTCTTCAATAAAATTTATTTCCAGAACACTTTCAAGAGAGGAGGAGGCTTATTAAATTATATCCCATAACACTTTATTAAAGAAAGGAGAAAACCATGAAAAGATATCTTACTCTCATAATATGGGTTTTCTGTATAACAGTCCTATCTATCATAACCACGGCAAAGGGGTATTGCGAAGCCTTATTTCAATCAAACTTAACCCCGGCATCCTCAGACACTTTTTCGCCAGAAGTAGATGCAGAAATTAAAATAGATGATGCAGGTAGAGTAGAGTTGTCAATAAGAGGATTGCGATCACTCCCGGATAATCAGCCAGTCAATCAAAACAGTACCCTCGTTATAGAAACAGAGATTAATGACAGCCCACAAATATTTTCAGAATCTTTCGACATTTCCAATGGAGATGCTGAATTGAATTTTAATCTCGAAGGGCTCAACCGTGACGATAAACTTGAAATTATCAGTATTGTGGTTAACAGAGGAACGACCCCGGACGTTACACCAACAGTAACGGCATCCCCCACGGGTTCTCCATCTGCAACACCCACGGTGGTTGCAACTGCATCACCGGAACCAACTCCAGGTGTAACGCCCACGGAAGAACCTACCGCAACTCCTACGATAACACCTACACAAGAAGATGTAATTTTAGTACCGGGTGGCATAGTTTCAGGGACAGCCACAGCAACCCCAACGCCTAATGCCACTCCAACACCCGGCGGTGATATAACGGCGAATATCAATATAAATCCTAATACCATCAATGTGAGGAGAAGAGGCAGATTTAAGGCAGTTATTAGGCTTTCCCCGCCTCACAATGTCAACGATATAATAATCGATACCGTTGAAGCCGATGGGGCATCAGCCATTAGAGGAACAGTAGCGAGAAATCGATTTGTCGCAACATTCAGAACACGAGATTTAGATTTATCTCAAGACACAAATGGAACAACAAAACAAATTACCGTATCTGGTGAATTAGAAGATGGTACAACGTTTGAGGGAACTGATACGGTAAGGATAGTAGGAACGGACGACGAAGATGATAACAACAATAATTATTAAAAAAAAGATTTCGTGAAAATACTTGTTAAAAGGGGAGATTACCAATCTCCCCTTTTTAGTTTTCCCCTACTCTAACCGCAAACAACAGGATACTTGCATTCCAATACCCCGTCTGCTAAACTTCTCCCTTGTAATAAGAAATTTTTGGTTTCATCCATTAGACATTACAACAGGATAAAATTTATGGCTATTCGGACGTGGGATACAGAAATAAACAAGTGTGCTAAATGTGGCAAATGCCGTTCGGTTTGCCCTGTTTTTATAGAAACAGGCAACGAATCCATGGTAGCGCGGGGCCGTATCAGCCTCGCAGATGCATTAAAGAATGGTGAAATTTTTCATACTGAGCTCTTAAGAGATTATCTCCTCTCCTGCAAGAAATGTCTCCGATGCTCTCATGTTTGTCCTTCAGGCGTAGATTATGATTTCATCATTCAAACCATGCTTGACGACCTGGCAAAAAACCTCGGAATATGGCTTATACCACGAATAATATTTAGACTTTTTTTAACACGAAGGTGGCTCTTTAATGCCCTCTTGAAAATTGCCAGCACCGTTCAGCGTATTATCCCTTTAAAGCGTCATGGTACCATGAGACACCTCCCTTTCATATTTATGGGAGGCAGATGGATACCCCCTTTAGCAAAAAAAACAGTCTTGAAAAAATACGGGAAGAAGAAGCCTTCGTACAAGAGAAAAAACCAGGGGATAATAGAATCAGTTTCACCTCACCCTTCTCTCGTAATGAAGAAGGAAGAACATTCCCGAATACGTGTAGGATTTTATGTAGGCTGCCTGATAAATTACGTCTATACCGATATTGCAGATGCAGTAATCGAAGTGCTGAACCATCTTGGGACAGAAGTAGTAGTTCCGATAGATCAGTTATGTTGCGGTATCCCTGCAAGGTCACTGGGGGACACAAAAACAGCCCGGAAACTGGCAGAAACAAATGTAAGGGCATTTGAGGAAGCAGATGTCGATTTTATTGTCACGGCTTGCGCTACCTGTGGAAGGACACTGAAAAAAGATTATCCCAAAATCTTAGGCGATCGCATTCTAAAGTTCCCGGATAAACTCTACGATGTATCTGAGTTCATTGAAAAGTATTTTGCATATGAAATAAAGCCACTGAATACAAAAATCACCTACCACGACCCATGTCATCTTTATTGGGGTCAAAACATCTCAAAACAACCCAGAAACATTCTGAGTCGTTCTGCCAGATTCCAGGAAATGGAAAATCCGGAGCGGTGCTGCGGTGGAGGAGGGGTATTTAACCTGCTCCATTATGATCTTTCCATGAAGATTGGTGAACATAAGGCCAGGTCTATTGAAAAAAGTGGTGCAGAGACAGTGGCGACAGGATGCCCGGGCTGCAGGCTTCAAATAGAAGACCTCCTTGCTGCCCGTGGTTCCGCGGTCAAATGTACACACACGATACAGGTATTGAGGGATGCAATGCTTCAAAGAACTGGAAGTTAAAACAGACATGGATTCTTGTTGTAAATCATTCTATACCTTTGCAAGATATTCCAGAAATTTTTCCCTGTCTCATTCACCTATAAAGATATTTTCACCAGCATTTCTCCGATTAATACGATGATAATACTCACCGGAGTATTCCACACGGAAAGGTCTTGCCATGAGTTCTTTCTGTTGCTGAAGGTTTAAAGTGAAAGGAAAGAAAATCGAAAAATCACTATTATAGTAACAGAGAAAGTATCAATATTTAGATGTGAACCTTCTCTTCTTCAGAATCTAACCTTTTGCAATATTACCAGCGGTTCTAAAAATTCGTTATTCCTATACCAATTAACTTTCACTCCAATACTCAGCAAGCAGTTCCGCTTGGTCTAATACCTTGGTAACCGATATCGTATATTCACCAGTTGCCGGATCATCGGGCGGATACTTGTGTTTTCTCAAGATTCGTTTTACGAGCACACGTAATTTTGCCTGAACACTTTCTTTAATCTGCCAGTCAATGCTCGTGTTTCTCCTTACGCTATCAACCAATTCATGAGCAATCATTTTAAGAGTTTGGTCACCCAACACTGACCCGGCTTTAGGATTATCCGCAAGGGCGTCATAAAACGCCAATTCATCCGTCCGCAGATTAAGCTCCTCTCCACGCCTGTCTGCCTCGCGTATCTGCTGCGCTAGCTTAATCAACTCTTCAATTACCTGGGCAGAATCCAAGAGACCATTTTGATACCGCTTAACCGCTTCAGCTAAAAGTTCTGAGAATTTTTTACCCTGAACCAAATTCGTCTTTTTCCGGCCTTTTATTTCATCATTCAGAAGACGCTTCAGTAATTCCAAAGCAAGATTTTTCCGGGGCATTCCCTGAATTTCAGCAAGAAACTCATCTGAAAGAATGGAAATATCCGGTTTCTTCAAGCCAGCAGCATCGAAAATATCAATAACTTCCTGAGAAATGACAGCGTCATTGATAATCTGCCTGATTGCTGTTTCAATTTCCTCGTCTGTTCGCTTCTTTGCCTCTTCGTCTAATTTTGAGAATCGTGCTTTAATAGCCTGAAAGAATGCCAAATCATCCCGAATCGCAAACGCCTTTGGATGAGGCATTGAAATCGCAAATGCTTTTTGTAGCTTCGTAACGTTCTCCTTAAAACGGACTTTACCATTCCGTATTTTCTGTCCGTCTTTTTCTTCGGATAATTCCGCTATATAATTGGTGGCGTCTAAAATAAAGTTTAATTTTTCTCTTGGTTCAAGCTTAAAGTACTTGCGATACTCAAACCCATGGAACATATCCACGACAATCTCGTATAATTCCAGCATCCCGGCAACCGCTTCTTCCTGATCAAACGTCAAACCGCCCCTGCCTTTACTTTCCGTGTAAACCGCCAGCGCCTTTTTTAAATCCTGAGCAATGCCAATATAATCAACTACCAGCCCGCCTTCTTTATCGCCAAAAACACGGTTTACACGAGCGATTGCCTGCATGAGGTTGTGTCCATTCATCGGCTTGTCAATGTAAAGGGTATGCAAACAGGGTGCATCAAAGCCGGTAAGCCACATATCGCGGACAATCACAAGCTTTAGTGGGTCTTGAGGATCTTTCAACCGGTCGCCGATTTTAATCCTTCTCTGCTTATTACGAATGTGTTCCTGCCAATCCAAAGGATCGCTGGCAGAACCGGTCATAATAACCTTAACCGAACCTTTGTCATCCCCGGCATTATACCAGTGCGGGCGTAACCTAATAATTTCATTATGAAGGGCGACACAAATCCTGCGGCTCATGCAAACAAACATGGCTTTGCCCTCTGCCGCCAACAAACGCTGTTCAAAATGGTTTACCATGTCAGCCGCAACCTGTTGAAGCCGCTGTTTGCTCCCGACCACAGCTTCTTTGCTTGTCCATTTTGCAAAACGAATCTGTCGCTCTGAAAGTTCATCACCTTCGGTAATATCTTCGACTTTCTCATCAAGCTCTTTACGCTCAGCTTCTGAAAGTTCAATCTTTGCCAAACGGCTTTCATAATAGATGCGAACTGTCGCTCCATCTTCTACCGCCTGTTGAATATCATAGACGTCTATATAATCACCAAATACCGCCTGTGTATTTTTATCTTCCTTCTCGATAGGCGTACCGGTAAAACCAATAAATGAAGCATTCGGCAAGGCATCGCGCATATGCCGTGCAAATCCATCAATAAAATCATACTGACTGCGATGTGCCTCGTCGGCAATAACTACAATATTTTGCCTTTCACTCAATAGGGGATATTGCGCCCCAACACCTTCCGGCAAAAATTTCTGGATGGTCGTAAACACAACTCCGCCTGATGAAACAGCGAGTAGCTTTTTTAAGTCCTCCCGATTGGCCGCCTGTTGCGGCTTTTGACGAATCAATTGCTGACAGTTGGTAAATGTTTCAAACAACTGCTGGTCCAAATCATTGCGATCGGTTAAAACCACAATGGTAGGATTATTCATTTCTTCAGCAAGCACCAGCTTTCCAACATAAAAAACCATCGTAAGGCTTTTGCCACTGCCTTGAGTATGCCAGACAACACCTGCTCTTTTATCGCCTGCCGTTTGATTTCGCACACTTCGGAATCCGTAATGTTCCGGATTTTCTCGCAGCATAGGCATCACATCACCTATAGCACGAATGGTTGACTCAATTGCTTTGTTAACCGCGTAATACTGATGGTACGCAGCGATTTTCTTTTGTAGGGGCACATTGCGATGTGCCCCTACTGTGTTTTTTTCAAAAACGATAAAATGGCGTATAATATCCAGTAAGGTCTTTTTATTGAAAAGACCTTTTATCATCGGTTCAAGTTCAGGTTCAACCTTGGCGTCAACAATGGTTTCTCCGTCAGCGGTTTTCCACTCCATAAATCGGGCATAATCGCTGGTAATCGTGCCAATCTTGGCAAACCATCCATCGCTGGCAATAAGAAAGGCATTATAGGCAAAAAGCGAAGGAATTAATTGCTTATAGGTCTGAAGCTGATTGAATGCAGCTTTAACGTCAGCATTTTCATCAATCGGATTCTTGAGTTCAATGACAACAAGCGGAAGACCATTAATGAACAACACAAGGTCTGGCCTTTTATTGTTGTGGTTTTCAACTATGGTAAACTGATTAACTGCCAAAAACTCGTTATTATCAGGATTCGTGAAATCAATCAGCCATACCTTCTCTGTTCTTGCCTTACCCTCACCCACATTGAACTTGACGTCTATGCCTTCGGTAAGCATCCGGTGAAAAGACTCATTGTTTTCCATCATACTGACAGAGAAGGTGCGCAAAACCTTTTTAATCGCTTCTTCCCGGGCATCTGCCGGAATGGAACTGTTAATCGCGTCAACAGCCTTTTTCAAGCGATCCAGTAAAACAACTTCCGTATATTCGCGTTCCTTTTGCTCACCTTCGGAAATATCAGGTCCGTAGAGGATTTTATATCCATGCTCCTCTTTGAGGGTATCCAAAGCAATTTGTTCTATATCTGATTCATAAAAACTCATGGCACCACCAATCTTATAAGTTCATCTTTCTCTGATTCAAAACGAACTTGTAGGTGATTAAAGGTTTTTTCTGTTCGTATTTTATTTCATCACTCATACTTCTATCTCACCACTCATCAATTTTGGCAATAACGCATCACGGATGGCGGCGAGGGTGGCGGATTGTTCAGAGTTACATTTTATCTCTTCAAATATTGGCTTTGCTAATTTTGTGAATTTTTTATGAATCTCCTCCCCGCCAATAACTACTGGAAATTCGGTCAAAATTGATTCGACAACCCTTTGTCTTCCTGATGAACCGACCATTGATTGAACAGCAAATTCTCTAAATGGTTCATATCTTGATAAACAATAAATAAAATAAGGACTTATAGATTGTGCTGCTCGAAGCACAATAAATTCAGTAGAACCCCAACCGATTTCATCTTTAGATAGAAAATCAACAAATCCAGTTTTACCATTTTCTAGACATGGAGTAATTCTCGCCAAAAGAGTATCTCCATTTTGGAATTTACTTCCTGAGGTAAATTCCCTTTTCCGGTGATTTAAAATAGATGCAGATGTTTCAGAAATGTCCTTCATCTCAACATATTCGGAATTAGAACCCTTTTTAATTGCAAGCTTAGGATTCAATTCCACAATCTCTCCCAGCTTTCCCACTCTCCACCCCTTCGGAATAGGGCCAAGTTTGCTATCCTGCATTTCGCATTTATTCCCCTCTTGAGGGGTGGCAGGCAAAGCCTGACGGGGTGGATTCTTCCCCTCTTGAGGGGTGCCCGAAGGGCGGGGTGGACTCAACTCCTCAACTCTCTCTTTGATCGACTTTGTCACAAAACTCCAAACACCCTCAATATTTCTGAGCACATCTTTATCAGAAATTCTGACAACTTTTAATTGTAATGAAGATAAAAAAGCATCACGTTCCTGGTCATATTCTTGTTTATCGTTATGACTTGAGCCGTCTATCTCAAATACAAGTCCAAGTTCCGGAATGAAAAAATCTACAATAAAATTGCCAATAATAACCTGTCTATCGATATCCCAACCTAGCTTTTTTTTATCTTTAAAAGTTTTCCAAAATACAACTTCTGATAAAATTCCTTGTTTTCTTAGTTCTTTTGCCCGCTCTTGCAATGTGCGGTTTTTTGGCAAAGTCCAGAAGGGGAAAAGTGAGTTTTTTTGCCATGATGCGGGTGTTGTTTGCAAAGAATCCATAGCCTTTGGGCATGGACGAAGAAAAGAATCCACCCCGTCAGGCTTCACCTGCCACCCCTCAAGAGGAAAAGAATCCACCCCGCCCTTCGGGCACCCCTCAAGAGGGGAATGGGGGAAGCGGAAATCCACAAACCACTCCTTGTATATCGCCTGAGCAATTGCCTCCAACGTCTGATTCGTCTGACGGTTGAGCTCGATTTTGTCGTCTAATGAGGCAAGTATACCGACTATTAAATTTTGGACTGACAAATTAGGAATAGTAAGTTCAACTTCCTTAAGGGAAGTGGTTGGACTGGCAATAGCTGGTACCCCAACCTGCGAAGTATTTTTTAATAATTCATATTGTCCCTTAGGCGACTTAAAAAAATAATAAAGATAACGCGGATTGAGAAATTTCTTATTTACAGTCAACCTCATTTGAGACTGAGATACAAGATATTTAGGATATTCTCCATGTGGAATTATACCTACTTGACCAATTGTGCCTCGATGGGTAAACACCAAATCATCTGGATATGCTAAACTCCTTTTTAAAGAAATTGCTTTTTCTTCTGAAACAAATACAAATTTTTCATCAGAAAATCCACCTTCATTTAAATTTAAACCTCTAATCACGGGGACTCCATGATCAATAAAATTATCAACCTTTAAATTTGAACCAAAAGGCCCCATCGCGATATCATCAATAATTTCTCCAAGGTTATAACGTTTCCATCCCTTAGAACTCATACCCATTCCTTTTCAAATTACATAAGAACCGGCGTGTCCGTATACAGGGTTTGAGGACAACCATCAGGTTTTTAACAATCATTTGCAATACTCCAAATCAGGATGCACTTCATCACAAATGCTGCACGCAACGCGTGCAGAATTACTTTTTGGTCTTAATAATATCCTTGCTCAACTCTTTCTCTATCTGCTCAATTGTCGGCAGGCTGGATTTTAGTTTCTTCGGCAAGGAGTGCGTTAATTTGTATTCCGATACCCCAATAGGTTTATTAATGTCGCTTAACGCATATTCGGCGACCAGTTTATCGCGATTTTTGCAAAGCAGAAGCCCGATTGTCGGACAGTCTCCCTCTTTGCGCAACTGACTATCTACTGCTTTAATGTAAAAATTAAGCTGCCCCGCGTAAGCTGGTTCAAAATCTCCGGTTTTCAATTCAACGACCACATAACAATGCAGCCGGGTATGATAAAAAAGCAGATCAATAAAAAACTCTTTTGTCCCGACCTGAACCGGAACCTGTCTGCCGAGAAAGGCAAACCCGGCACCCAATTCCAATAAAAATTGTGTTACATGAGTTAACAAAGCATTTTCAAGTTCGCGCTCGTCATACTTCTTCGTCATGCTTAAAAAATCAAAAATGTATGGATTTTTAAGCGTTTGTTCCGCAAGGTCGGACTGCGGTTTTGGCAGGGTAAGAGCAAAATTCGTAACGGATTTTCCTTCCCGTTTATAAAGACCGCTTTCTATTTGATGAACCAAAACACTTCTGCTCCAATTGTGTGTAATCGTATTCTGGACATAATAAAGGGCCTCTTTGACGTTTTTGCATTTTGAAATTATGGCGATGTTGTGTCCCCAGGGTATTTGAGTAATTTGGGCAATAACCTGTTGCCCAGTTTGTCCAACAGGCTGTTGGCTAATTTTGCGTGCCGGTAATTGCGAAACAGGCTGTTTTGCAAATTGTCCAACAGCCTGTTGGACAATTGCGCTGCTCTTACTGTAAAACAGATACCACTTTTTTATATACATCAAATTACTTCGGGAAAAACCTTTTATATCAGGAAATTCGGACATCAAATCCTTGCTAAGCCGATCAATCAATCCTTCGCCCCATTTAGTATGTCCCTGTTTGGCTACAATATCTGCACCGAGTTCCCAATACAACACAAGAAGTTCCGTGTTCACCTTTACCGCCGCTTTAAGCTGGGCATGCCGGACTTTTAATTTAATCTCTGTAAGCCAGTCTTTATATTCTTTATCCATAATAAGATTAAATTTCATACCCAATCCCTTTGAGATTCTTTTTTATCTCTCTTTCCAATTCGGCGCCTTTTGCAAATTGTTCTGCCAATTTTGAAGTCAACGCGTTCATCTTCTCTTCAAATGGCACGCCGTCATCAGCCTCTGTTTCAGTTCCTACATAACGACCTGGCATCAGGACGTAATTATTATTTTTTACTTCCAGAATCGTCGCTGATTTGCAGAAACCGGGTTTGTCCTCATAATGACCGTTTTTATTACGCCAGCTATGGTAAGTGTTCGCAACAAGTTTAATATCCTCATCGGTCAATTCTTTGTTCCTACGATTGATCATTGTTCCGAGTTTACGGGCATCAACAAACAGAATTTCGTTTGATCGGTTGCGAAATTTTCCATTCGCCTTATTGCGCGCCAAAAACCACAGACAGGCGGGAATCATCGTGTTATAAAAAAGCTGGGCGGGAAGAGCGACCATGCAGTCAATAAGTCCAGCCTCAATCATATTTTGACGAATTTCTCCTTCACCACCGGAGTTTGAGTTCATGCTTCCGTTCGCCAAAACTATTCCGGCTGTGCCATTGGTGCTTAATTTATGCACAAAGTGTTGAAGCCAGGCATAATTCGCATTGCCTGCCGGCGGCACACCATATTTCCACCTTTTATCATCACGAAGCTGTTCACCGCTCCAGTCACTCACATTAAAGGGTGGATTGGCGAGGATAAAATCTGCCTTCAAATCAGGATGTTTGTCATGGAGAAACGTATCTCCAGGCTCAATCTTTGCATCGATACCGCGAATGGCAAGATTCATCTTGGCAAGGCGTAGTGTTGTTGGGTTTGACTCCTGCCCAAATATGGATATATCGCCGATACGCCCGCCATGTTCCTCAATAAACTTTTCGCTCTGAACAAACATCCCGCCGGAACCGCAGCACCCATCATAGACACGGCCTTTATACGGCTCAAGCATTTCTACAAGGAGTTTTACAATGCAGGCCGGTGTATAAAATTGACCGCCTTTTTTCCCTTCGGCGTCGGCAAACTGGCCGAGAAAATATTCATACACCCTGCCAAGTAAATCCTTTGCTTTATGCCCACTTTGGTTGAATCCAATAGTTCCGATAAGATCAATAAGTTCTCCCAGCCGTTGTTTATTCAATTCAGGGTCTGCGTAGATTTTTGGCAAAATTCCTTTTAACGTACCGTTAAGCCTTTCTATGGAATCCATGGCGTCATCAACGAGCTTTCCTATCTCCGGTTTTTTTGCCTTATCCTGGAGATACTGCCAGCGCGCTTTCTCAGGGACAAAGAAGATATTATGGGCAAGGTACTCGTCTTTATCTTCCGGGTCAGCGCCATCAAATTCACCTTCTCCGGCTTTCAATTTTTCATAGAGGTCGTTAAAGGCATCTGAAATATATTTCAGAAAAATCAAACCAAGCACAACATGCTTATACTCGGCGGCGTCCATATTGTTGCGTAGCTTATCAGCCGCCGCCCATAGTGTCTTTTCTAATTCATTATTTTGTGCCATAAAAATTTTCCCTTTTATGGAATATATTAAATGAAGTATTTTACCAGATTATTCATAAGGTATTGATTCGCCAATTATTATGGTTTCCTTGCGCCCAATTAGTGCATACTGTAACTTTTGTATTATAATAAGTCAATGTGATTCAAAAAATGAAAGGAGAGTATGAATTAACAGGTTGTCCAAGAATGCAGATTTCTTCAACCATTCATGGCGGGCAGCAGTAGGAAATTGGAGGAGAAGTGTATCAGTGACATATATATGTATTTAATGCAATATTACACATCTGATCATCGAACAATCAATGATTTCCGCAAGAACAATCTTAAAGAGATAGAGAAGTATTTTGTGGATGTAGTAAGGATATTCAGCACGTTAGGCTATATCAGCGTGGGGAAAATACACCTGGATGGGACAAAGCTCAAAGGCAATGTTTCTGCGAAGCGGACGAAAGACCATGCCAGGTTTGAGAAATGGCTTTTAGAGATAGAGGAGGAAATAGCAACATTATTAAAGGAAGCAGAAACTATCGACAATCAAGAGGACAAGACCTGCAAAATTGATCCGGAACAAGAGGCATTACAGAAGGGGTTATCAGACCGTACATACCTGAAAGAGAAGATAAAAGAGGCGCTGGAGATAATGAAGGAGGAAGGGAAATAAAAGATCAATCTCACCGAAACAAATAAGACCAATAGCCGCAAGTGGAATCATACAGTTTACAAGGGGTACAGAGTGTGGGGCATGTGAGAAGAGGTTATTATGTACAAAGGCAAAGGTGAGAGAATTGCTAATGGATGTTCGCAAACCTCTTTTACAAAACATAATTCGGGGACACCATACTTAATTTTAGAGATTCCTATTTCTCTTTTGAGACACCTTTGGGCCGGGTTTCTGCTTATGGAGCACTCTCCCAAGGACATTTTCAAGCCGGGCTATAAAACTGTCGGTATCCTCGTCGAAGAAGAATGTCTGCAAACGACGGTTTCTTCGCTGAGTAACATGGTGTGGAATTTTCGGTACGACTACACGAGCAATTCTGGACATGCTCGCATCTTAACTTCTTTAATGACAAAGTCAATAATTAAGTATGATGCCTCGGAATTGCCAACGACTCTACTGAGTTGCGCCCAGCAAAAATAGCAGGCAGGTTTTGAATAAGATAAACTATCGATGCTTAACGGTCGCTTGAACGGAGATTTGCTGTTGGGCGTCAATCTCCAGTAACTTGTTAGATTTTTTCTTTATCAAATATACGGTTTCCATGTATTACGGTGAGAATATGAATCTCATTTGCTTTGATTTCATAGACAATACGATATTGGAAAATAAATAATTCTCGAATAGATTCATTGCCAACTTCTGGCACGACTCTACCTATTTTGGGATGGTGGATTAATGACTGAGGGGCTTCAAATATCTTTTGAATTGTAGATTCAGCATAAAATTCGGAATCTCTTGCGATAAACTTCCCAATAGCCTCTATATCCTCTAAAGCGTCGGGTGACCAAATTATTTTGTAATCCATTTTGAAAGCCGAACTTTGGCTTCCTCGTTGGAAATACCTTTACCGTTTTTTATAGATTCTTGGCCTTTTCTGATCTTTTCTAGCACATAAAGATGGTATTGGATGTCTTCCAGTGTGGAGTCTTCCGGCAAGTTATGAATCATTTTTGCAATGTTGTCTTTTAAAATACTCATAACAATATTATAGAAAATTTCTCCTATAGGATAAAGTAAAATATAACGCTCCGCATCAGCGGGGCCGATAACGGCACTGGTGGAGAATTCCAGGGATACTATACTTAATTTTAGAGATTTCGATTTCTCTTTTGAGACACCTTTGGGCCTGGTTTCTGCTTATGAAGTATTCTTCCAAGTCAATAATTAAGTATGGTATCCCTGGAATTCCCATCGTCAGTAAAAATGCTCCTTCGCTCATTTCCCCGCGATAATATGTGATAGTAAGCCCCTTCAAATTCTATGCGCCATTGTCTTGTCATGTCAGACAAGATAGCAAATTACCTTCTACTATCAACAATTTAATCACTAATCAAGGTGTGACCCTGAGTCTCCTGAGTCTCTCTGAGTCTCTCTGGAAATACGATAAATACATAATATTGTTTTTTAAAACTAAATTGTTACAAATAGATATACCTCTCGCCCATATACTTATCGACGATGATTCATAACAGTTTCGATATGATATGAAAACAAGGAGTGCATATGTCATAGGCTCAAATAAATACTGAATTTGATATGCAATATCAAGGAAATTTTTAGGGAATGGGATGATGGGAGGAAAAAAGAAAATGGTGTTCAGGATTCAGATGATTCGAAATAGACGTAGAATTACAATCACCTTTGTTAAGACAGAAGACATGAACAAATTATAGTATCCAGCAGATGAAAACGAACGATTGAGAGTAGCTTAATCTTTCTATAAAAACTACAAACGGTGCCTTTTGTCATTTCGACTCCTTCACGTTTATCATTTCGGTCCTCTTGCTTTTTGTCGTTTCGGTCCTCTTTCCTTTGTCATTTCGAGGAACGAAGTGACGAGAAATCTTTCGCACGGGGCAGATACCGGGATAATCCTTAGGATATTTTCCCCTCTGTCGACACAAGGATTTCTCAGTCGCTCCGCTCCTTCGAAATGACAATGGGAAAACGCCCGTGAAATGACAAAGATAAAACGTTCGGTTTCATCCTTGGAATACTATAGGCATGTGACAAAAATATTTTGCCGGCGACATGTGGGGGACTGACCAAAAAGTAAATTTTTTGAAATTTGTTCCCCACTTAAGATTGTATAATGATAGGCTATCCCCACAAACTGGTGCTAAAATAAATCTCTTATGGGTGTATAGCCTCACCTGTAATACTTTTTGGTCAGCCCCATTCCTGCAATAAATGCAGGGCTAAAGTCTCGCCCTACCTTTCTCTTTCGACTCATTCAGGTTAGGTGTTACCGCGATATACAGTGAAGTTACTGGTCCTGTATGGCAAAGCTGGCGCCATCATGCTTCGAAGCAAAATATTCTCCGATAGGACAAAGTACCTTACTATCCTTTTCGCATCGTATAAGAATCTTCCAAAGTGCCTCAAGGTTTTCTTTCTCATGTTCAGTTTCCGGAATCATCTTTATTCTTGATTGGCTTTCAATTGAAATTTTCATGTAAAGTCCCTTTCAAATGTAAAATCTGATAATTATGTATAGACATTCGGCTTGCCCCCGATAGAGACGTTGATTCAAGACTCAATATACCTCTTCTCCAATGGAGACTACCATAATTCAGAACTTTAAAAATTTAAAGCACTCAGCGGCTGGATAGCATTCAGGGCCGCACCCTTTCTATGGTTTGTCATGGCCATATCCTTTTCAAACTTATGCAACCACCAACCTATCTTCGTTTTCGATAATTATTTTTGGATTGGGATTGGGGGAAGGAATAGGTAATCCTTGCTCTTTTAACAATCGGACATGTTCCTTCATTCCCCATTTTGCTTTATAGATACAATCTTCAATAGAATGCCCTACTCCTGAAAAACCTTCTAAATCTGGAGAATAAAATCCGAAGTAGTCGGGTTCTTCTGTTGCTTCAATTGTCAATGAATATTCTAACTCTATCATTGTTGTCTCCTTCTACTTTCTTTTTATATCTGCTGCTTTAAGTATAGCATGACAAGTCCCTTTTGGTATTTCTTTTGAGCCATGATAATCAACACGAACCAACTTATCCCATCCAGGTTTCCAATAGTACCTTATGGAACCCTTCTCTTTTATAATTTTAAACCCTTCCTTTTCAAGTAATCTTACTAATTCACTGAATTTTACTGACCTATATATTTTAAAAAATATTTTTAATTTGTAGTACAGCTTCGGTCCGTAAAAACAATTCCCGGACAGCCTGATAGCTTACAACTATATCAACATCTCAGCGATCTGGATAGCATTCAGGGCTGCACCCTTTCTAAGGTTATCGCTCACAATCCACAAATTAATACCATTCTCAAGAGATTCGTCTTCCCGGATACGTCCTACAAAGACTTCGTCTCTCCCTGCTGCATCTACCGCTAAAGGGTATAACTGACTGGCAGGATCATCCACAACCTTGACACCGGGAGCCTTTAAAAGAAGCGCTTTTACTTCTGCGGCTGTAATCTTTTTTTCCGTCTCTACATTCACCGATTCACTATGGCCACGGATAACAGGCACCCGAACTGTTGTAGCAGTCACTCTGATGTTGTTGTCTCCCATGATCTTTTTCGTCTCATTTACCATCTTTATCTCCTCGGACGTATATCCATTCGGCAAGAATGCATTGCTTTGAGGAATCTGAGGCAGAACGTTAAAAGCTATCTGATGGGGAAATAAATTTCTTTTGAAATCATCTTTTCCGGTAAGAATACTGTTTGTCTCTTTCCGGAGTTCATCAACAGCCTTAAGTCCGGCACCAGATACCGCCTGGTACGTGGACACAACAATCCTTTTTATCCTCGCAACATCATGAATTGGTTTCAAGGCAACCACCATCTGAATAGTTGAACAATTGGGATTAGCAATCACACCCTGATGTTTAGCAATATCCTGCGGATTTACTTCCGGTACTACCAGAGGTACATCATCATCCATCCGGAACGCACTTGAATTATCCACACAAACGGCTCCGCTTTCAATGGCGTATGGTACAAACTCCTTACTAATAGTTGCCCCGGCGCTAAAGAGCGCAATCTTTATTCCCTGAAATGATTGTTTCGTTAATTCTTGTACCGTGTAATCATTTCCACAAAACCGTATTTTTTTTCCGGCAGAACGCCTGGAAGCCAATAATCTCAGTTCATGTATGGGAAATTTTCTACTTTTCAGTATCTGGAGAAATTCTTCTCCTACGGCACCTGTTGCACCCACTACTGCTACATTTACAGCCATCTCTAAAAAGAAACTCCTTTCATCGTTAAATACCAGCAAGCATTCAGTTATCAGCAACCGGCCATATTCAACCTTTTGTGCCAACCAGCATTATTCGCTGAGAGCCGGCTTTTGAATGCCTACTTAATACGTACTAAAATATCATCTTGAATCGATTCTCTTCCTCTAATACGCTCGATCTGTGATAGAAACCGCTGCGCATCGTTGTAATAACCTGCCGTTGGTTCTAAATCTGGCATAAACTGAAGCCAATATTGATTTTCTAAATGCATAAATAATTCCCTTATATACTTACTGAATATTGATGCCAGGGCAACAGCCATGCATGCCTCTTCACCCTTTTCCACAAAGGATATCCTCATTCTCCGTTGTGCATTTTCTATCTCATACGTTGAAACCTTCGCACCTTCCTCCAGTACTTTTATATTCGCAGCAGGCAGTAGATCCGTCAATAAGTTCGAATAAACATTTCTGCCGCCGTGCTTGTCGACATTCAAAATTATATTGTCCCCGGAATTATTCCAGAGTCTCGATATCAGTACAGCACAGCTTTTGAACAGAACAACAGACTTATTTCCCGATAACCTTACCTGCTCATTAAATTCTTGAACGGTTACGACGTAACTGCTTACATAGGAAAACTGCACACATTGTTCATTCAAAACATATTTTAACAAATCTCCATAATTTAAGATAGCTGTATTGTTTGTGGTTAGAGGCAGTGAGTAATTCTTCTCTGCATACCAGGGATAATTCATAAGGGTGTCGAGACTACAACATGATAAGCTATCCAACAATTGATAAAATGATGTGATCTTTAAATCCCTTGTCCACAGGAACGTAAGGACAGCCTCTTCCAGTAGTTTTAAACCGTTGTATGAGTGATACAATTTTTTGCTATCCTGAACAGCCAGCCGATGTTTTTTACCTTTAAGGCTGCCCGACACGGCTTTTTCCAGCAGATTCCATAAGGAGTATTGAACCTTTTCCCCAGGCACGTCAAAAGAAACCAAAGTAACCACCATCGGTCCAAGGACTGGACCATACCCGGCCTCATCTATACCTGCTATTATAGCCATACCAAAATATCTCAGGGTCAAGAAATAGTATGTATTATATCGCTTTAAGGGTGAAAGTCAAAGTGAAACCCATTTCATTTTCCTTGACAACTTTCCTGGCAAAAAATATAATTTTTCAAATTGAAGTTCCTTAAAATTATATACAGCAGGCTAATGCCTCGCTAATTTTTGAGAATGTGAATAATGCGAATCCTTAAGACGTGGGAATGTAGAATCGTCAAGGAAATAGAAAAGCTCAAACAACAACTAAATATCTTAGATGGCTTATCGGATCATAGGACAACCGTACTGAACATTATCCATGATGTTCAAAAACGAGGTGATAAGGCGGTTGCGGACTACAGTAAACGTTTTGATAAGGTTTCTCTTTCACCAAAAGAATTTCGGGTAAAAGACAGCGAAATTGCGAATGCATACAAGAATATATCTATTCCCTTCGTAAAGTCTATTCAACGAGCTATCAGGAATATAAGAACATACCAGGAACATATCCAAATCTGCAGCGTGCCACAATTAAAAGAGGATGGTATCGTACTTGACACTTTATATTTTCCGCTTGATGCAGTAGGAGTATACGTTCCTGGCGGTGCAGCTTCCTATCCTTCTACGGTACTGATGAATACCATACCAGCGCAGACAGCAGGTGTTGGTAAGATAATCATGATGACGCCGCCTGCGAAAGACGGGACTGTTCCCCCCGAAAGATTGGTTGCTGCAAATGAATCTGGTGTCCATGAGATCTATAAGATTGGTGGCGCCCAAGCCATAGCAGCCCTTGCATTTGGCACAAAAACCATTCCAAAGGTAGATAAAATTGTAGGTCCGGGAAATGTCTTTGTGACGCTTGCAAAAAGAGAAATCTTTGGACATGCCGGTATCGACATGCTGGCAGGCCCCAGCGAAGTATTGATTATAGCAGATGACCATGCAGACCCTTCATTTGTAACATCCGACTTGTTATCTCAGGCAGAACATACCCCTGGCATTTCAATACTGGTAACCTTTTCAGAATCGTTAGTAAAACAGGTAACAACTGAATTAAAAAAACAAATAACCCAACTGAAACGATGCGACGACACAAGGAAATGCCTTGATAAGTTTGGTGTTATCCTGGTAACAAGAAGTATCGATGAATGCATAGAGATTACCAATACTCTAGCGCCGGAGCACTTACAGATAATGACACGAAATCCCAGGGCTATCTTATCCCGCATTAAACACGCCGGAGCAATCTTCCTGGGCTCATATACTCCCGTGGCATTGGGGGATTATATTGCAGGACCCTCCCATGTACTTCCTACAAGCGGGACGGCTCGTTTTTCATCTGGATTATCAGTGAATGATTTCCTGAAGAGATCCAGTGTTATAACCTATTCCAGGTCAGCACTTAAGGAGATAAGCCACGATCTGGCGGTAATTTCAGAAATTGAGGGTCTGAATGCACACACACGCTCTGTTCAGATTCGATTGGACCCGAAAAAGACAAACCATAAAGAATCGGAGAGATAAACTAAGGAGTACAGAATTGAGTTATTTTAGAAGTAATATCGAACGGATGTCTGGCTATGTACCTGGTGAGCAACCGAAAGACGGCATTTACATAAAATTAAACACGAACGAGAACCCATATCCACCCGCTTCTCCTGTTTTACGTGCTATTAAAGAAGCAGTGAATGAGAATCTTCGTCTCTATCCGGATCCACTAGCAACGGCAGCCAGGATAAAAATTGCCGAAGTATTAGGAACAAAACCCGAACGCGTTTTAGCCGGAAATGGCTCAGATGATTTGTTGTCTATCATTATACGAAGTTTTGCAGGAGCCAGTGACAAGGTCGTATTCCCTTATCCTTCTTACCTGTTATACGGGACACTTGCTGAACTACAGGATGCATGTGCATGCACTGTAGATTTTCATGAGGATTATTCTCTCCCTCAGGATTTTATCGTAAAAGAGGCAAAAGTTACCTTCATCGCAAATCCAAACTCCCCTTCGGGTACTATGATACCACAGGATGAAATATCAAAGATTGCATCTCAATTAGATGGTGTGCTTGTTATCGACGAAGCATATGCTGACTTTGCAAATGATAATTGCCTTCCCCTTGTTGAAAAACATGATAACATCCTTATCCTCCGTACCCTTTCAAAATCCTATTCACTTGCCGGTATTCGATTGGGCTTTTGTATTGCCCAGGAACACCTGATTAAAGGATTGATGAAGGTAAAAGACTCATATAATGTCGACCGCCTCAGTATCACCGCTGTTGTGGCTGCACTTGATGATCAAAAGAGTATGAGGACTCATGTTGAAAAAATAAAAGAGACCAGGCAGTATCTCACGGAATCTTTGAGAGATTTGGGGTTTTTCGTCTATCCCTCCCAGACCAATTTTGTACTCGCCCGGTGTATGAGGGGGATTTCCGCCAATACCTTATATCAAACGTTAAAATCACGAAAAATACTGGTGAGATATTTTAGTCAAAGACGACTGGACGACTGTTTGCGTATCACCATTGGAACAAAAGAAGAAATTGATATTTTATTAAAAAATTTAAGAGAACTTGTAGCTGTTGAATTGGTAAAATAAGAATACTTATGATAAAACGCACGGCAACAATTCAAAGGAAGACCAGGGAAACAAACATAGAACTGTCTGTGAATATCGATGGGGAAGGAAACAGCCATATTATTACTGGCGTCGGTTTCTTCGACCATATGCTTGAAATACTTACGAAACATGCCTTATTTGATTTAAATCTTAAGGCGAGTGGAGACAATGTTGTAGATGACCATCACACCGTGGAAGATGTGGGTATTTGTCTAGGTGAGGGAATAAAAAAGGCGTTAGGCGACAAGAAAGGAATCCGGCGCTTCTCACATGCCAGCGTTCCAATGCAGGAGTCCATTGCCAATGTCGCTGTAGATATCAGCGGAAGGCCAGCTTTGGTGTTTAACGCAACATTCCATACTGAAAAGATTGGGAATTTCGATGTGGAGCTTATTCAGGAATTTTTAGAAGCATTTAGTACACATGCGGGCATCAATCTTCACGTAAATGTCCCCTATGGTAATAATGCACATCATATAGCAGAAGCAATCTTTAAGGGATTAGCCAAGGCTCTGGAAAAAGCGGTACAGAGAGACGAACGGAGAAAAGATATACCATCCACAAAAGGGATACTCTAATTGTGCATTGCGCATTACCACATTATTTTTAAAGGGAAAGTTTATGGTAAAAAAATATAAAAAAGCTTTTGCCCCGCTGATTTTCACACTCTTCTTACTTTCCGCCTCGATGTCAACGATGCTTCATGCGCAGATCGCCGATACACCGTGGCCCATGTTCAGACACGATTTACGGCATACAGGGAAAAGTTCTTACGTCAGTATACAAAAACCTGCCCTTAAATGGACATTCCAGACACAGGGTGGCATTACATCTTCCCCTGCTATCGGAGAAGACGGGACGATTTATTTTGGCTCAAAAGACATGAAACTCTATGCCATTACCAGGGAAGGAAAACTAAAATGGACATTCGAAACCAAGGGAGAAGTCGAATCATCACCCACCGTCAGAAAAGACGGCACCATTATCTTTGGGTCGTGGGACAGCAACCTTTACGCATTAAATCCCAACGGAAGTATACGCTGGAAATACAAAACTGATGGTGGAATCATATCTTCTCCTGCCATTGCTCCGGATGGAACAATATATGTTGGATCATGGGATAAAAAACTGCACGCCGTCACACAGGATGGTACATTAAAATGGACACAGAAGACTGCCGATCATATTGTTTCATCTCCTGCTTTATCTTCAGATGGTACCATTTATTTTGGTTCCGGGGATTACTACCTTTTTGCCATGAGACCGGAGGGTAAAGCCATATGGAGCTATGGTACCAGATACCTTCTGGATGCATCTCCCTTAATTGATCTAAACGGGAATATCTATATTGGCTCAGAAGATGCCAAATTTTATGTTCTTCGCTCAGACGGACACGTAGAATGGACTTTTGATACGCAGTATGATATAGACTCTTCTGCCGCCATTGATTCTGAAGGGAATATCTATTTTGGCTCCGGAGATAATAACCTTTATGCCTTTACGGCAAGCGGAAAGCTAAAATGGTCTTTTGAAACAGGAGCCTCTGTTCATTCATCGCCTGCTGTTGGGGCAGATGATACTATTTACGTTGGTTCCCGGGATAAAAAAGTATATGCTTTTAATCAAGATGGTAGTTTGAAGTGGATATTTGAAACAGGTGATGCAATAGAATCGTCGCCAGTTATAGATAGTGATGGCACCCTTTATATTGGATCAAATGATGGAAAACTTTATGCTATAGGCGAGGCATCTCCTAACAAACAGTAAGCCAGAGCATCAGACCAATGAAAAGCGAGATGTCTGACACTTTGGTAAAGATGAACCGCAACTATAGAATTTTTAATTGGGCTTTTTTATAACATCTATGCAGGGGAACAAAAACAGAAGTTTTGAAACGTGCAAAACAAGGGCAAACACAGTGTCCATCCCTATAACAAAACGTGGAAAACCCTATACGTAAAGTTAACCGGCGATATAGAAAATAATGGCAGAGCAGAGAGACAAAACACAGATGGCAGACATTGTGCATCTGTTAGTGGAAACTATGCCCTTTATCTCTTCCTTGCGAAGAGAAAAAAGAGGAGTAGTTATATCTGACGAATAATAAGGAAATGGGAGAATGTGAAAAACGGAGAAGCGGCGAATTAGGGGCACCTCCCTTCCTCTCTTTCCCCGATTCCGTACTTTCTCCCTTTCCCTAACCCAGACAAGTCAGAAGTAAAAATGCAAAGTACTCATAGTTAACATATATGCAACAAGTTACACAAAGATTAAAAGGGCCAGCAAAAAGCTGGCCCTTTTTGATACAACAAAACATTAAAGTTTTTATTTAATATTAATAACCTTAACGAAGTTATCACTTATTTTACTGCTTCATCTTCACCTTAACATCCTTAATCTCTTCAACACTTGGTGGTCGGAGCGATTCGGTACTAGCACTGGAGGCCTTTAACGATTCAAGCTTCCTTGCTCCCCTTTCATCCATTGCGGTAGCAAACCAATACAGGAATGTAACGAAGAAACCACCACCCACAATATTACCGAGGGTAACAGAAACAAGGTTCCACCCAAACATCTTACCCCATGAAATTGCTTCGGGATCATGAGGCAATAAATTTGCGAGTGTCATTATTGTCATATTTGCAATACTATGTTCCATACCTGTCGTGATAAAGCAGAACAGACACCACCATATCATAATTAATTTACCGGAATCACTCGTACATCTGAAACTACTCCATATAGCCAGACAGACGAGCCAGTTACAAAAGATACCTCTGAAAAACAATTCCCACCAGGGGGCATTCATCTTATAGGTTGCCACTTTCAGTAAAAATGACTTCCAGGGATCGGCAGCAAATATGCCTGTCACAATAATCATAAGCGCAAAGAGCATTGATCCGCCGAGATTCCCCAAGTATGTCCAAAACCAACCTAACATAGAATCTGAAAGGGTTACAGTCCCCCTAAATGTTCCTTTAAATATTAACAAGTTATACCCTGTAAATAATTCGCACCCAGCTATAATTACCAAAGATAATGCAATACCAAAGGTTGCACCGGCAACTATTTTTCCAATGCCTGGGTTTAACGCGGCAACAGGCGCTGCACAAATAAAGGCAAGAATAACACCAAACCCAATATAAAAACCTGCCATAACAGAGAGAGTCAAGAATCCTGTTAAACTGTGCTTCATCGCAGTAGCCTTCTTTAAAGACACCGCTGCAATTGCATCTACGTTTGCTGTATATAACATTAATCGTTCTCCTCTAAAATGTTGTTGTATACATCATTTCAAAACAACACCCCTTCTTACTCATGTTCATTATCCACTTAAATACACATTTCTCATTATCCATATCTGCAAAGCTTCTTTTAATAGATTATGAATTATTCAACACACCCCCTTTCCTTTTTAAATACACGCTGTTTCCTTCACAAAAGTTCTTTTCCAAACTTTTTACATAAAAGTTAATTTATCCGTATCTATGATCTGTTCTAAGTTACGTACCTTATCTGCCAATTGTTTTTTCTCTAATGCCTTTTTTCCCACATCCACAATATCTTTCCTTCGAAACGGCTTTAAAATACAATCATAAACTTTGTATTTAGCTATCAGATCTGCGTCATACCTATCTTGAGGAATTATTGCGATAACTTCTGCTGTAGAATTGGAAAATTTAATAGTCTTTACCATCTCACTACTGTCGAATGCCTCCATATCCAAGTCGACAACAATAAGGTCGTAAATATTTTTCTTGAGCAATTCACCAGCTTTTTCCCACTTAATCCCATCACATATTTCAAAACCCTCTTGTTTAAAAATACTTACCAGAGACTTCCGTATTTTCTCTTCTTCCTCTATAATTAAAACTTTTGACATAAAAATCTTTCACGATTATCACATATTCCTAATGAGGGATACTCCACTCTCCTGGTGTTTTAGCATGTTGTTCAAGCTGCTTTTTTAATTCTGCATTTTCCTTCTCTACAGCCTCTAACTTATCTGTAAGCGCTTGGATTGCTGAATCCTTGTCACTCATTGTCTTCTTTGCCAGAGATAAAGAGTCTTCCATACTCCATATCTCTTTCTGTAATCGGGCTTTTTCTTCCTCCAATTTTGCCTTTGTATCTTCAAGGTGTTTATTTACTTGTTTTAATTGCTCACCTTGTTCCCTGAAAGAAGATGCAACCCTTTCTGCATCCTCCTTCTGACGGGTAATATCATTTACCACTTTGTCCAACTCTTCCATAGAACCAAAGGCCTTCTTCACCCTTTGTTCAAGCTGCTCATGGAATGTCTTTTCTCTGATATAACCAGCCTCTTTCATTGTGTAATATTTATTGAGCATCTTTGATGCAAAACCGACATTTACAAACAACAATATTACGATAAGGGTCTTTGCATTTACCGACAGACCCTTCAAACCCTCGTTTCCCATAATTTTACACTCCTAATTCAGTGTATTTTAAAATGATAATTGTTCTATCTTTCCGTTATATCTCTAAATACACCTGTGATTCTAACTGGCTTACCATTTTCATCACGTTCAAAGCTGCATGTTCTCTCGGAAATGAAGCGCTCGCCATTCTTCCTCTTGCAATAAGATGTAAAGTCCCGCCATATTCCTTCCTTTTCTAACTTCTCAATTAATTCTTTTCGGTCATCGGGATTCACATACACGTCCTTTACCCGTGTTCCTATCACCTCTTCCGGAGAGTTATAGCCGAGGATCTCAGCCCCCGATTGATTAATCCAGGTAAATACCCCATCCTCGAACGGCTCACACTGGTATACCCCTTCTTTTAAGGAATTTAACAATTGCCTGTGATGTCTCTCTGACTCCTGTAACTCTTCTTCGAGCCTTTTCCGTTCGGTAATGTCCCTAAATATTCCCTCTATACGGACAGGATTGCCCTTCTCATCAGCAACCAGATTAGACGTACGTTCCATGTAAAACCGTTCACCATTTTTCCTCTTACAAAACGAGGTAAAATTCTTCCATACCCCTTCTTTCTCAAGCTTTTCAACTACTTTCTTCCGCTCATCGGGATTCACGTAGATATCCTTTACCTTTGTCCCTATTACCTCTTCCGGTGATTTATATCCGAGGATCTCTGCCCCTGACTGATTAACCCATAAGAATGCCCCTTCTACTTCTGGCTCAGATT
>JBDIVL010000008.1:0-102622 GCA_039794405.1 Candidatus Jinrextremum sp.
CCCCTTGGAAGCGGCTCCCACTCAGGCCCTGTCTGGATCGTCGCTATTACCTGTGGCGTCCCCGCCATTAACTCACCGGTCGTTGCTACCCCTGCTATCCCCAGGGCAGCTATCAGACCAACCTTTAAAGTTTTCGATAACATATTAAACCTCCTCAACTTGTAAAATTATCCCAAATATTAAAACTACCTTGAATACAAAAATCTACGGTCTCCCTTTTTGTTACCTCACCCCCTTTCATCCTTAAAATTTTTTGTACTTAGTGCCCGAACAAAAACGCATGCCTTTGTCATTTCGACCAAAAGGAGAAATCTGCAAACATCGTAATTAGCTATCAGTAGTTAGGTTGCAATTTCAGGCCAATTGCTAACAATTAGATGAATGGGTGTAGATTCATTTACTCACCGACCATCTCCTCCCCCATGAACGGCAAGGCAAGGGCTGTTGCTAACTATCGATAATTGTTTATACAACCTTTGAGCAATGGTAATGCCAAAGCATGTATCAATAGCGTATAGTTTTATAACTGTTTATGAATTAATAAGTTAAGGAAATAAAACTAAGATTGTTTCCATTTTTAATAAGCCAGATAATGCCTTTGACCTGACCATGGTACGTCCGGGGTATCTTTTATCGTAGTTCGAAAATATCTTAGGTACTGAGAATACTAGACTTAAAACTATGCCTAAATATAGGCATTATCCCGCCGATTCGTTGGCAGAATGGCTTGCTTTTGATATGTTATACTTAACGAGCTTGTTTTGGAGGGTTGTGCGGGGTATGCGCAATATTTCAGACATCCGTACCTGATTGCCGTTCGTCTTTTGATATGCCCAGAGAAGGAGTTTTCTTTCTGCCTCACTAAGGGTTTCTTGTAAGTCAATAGAATCAATTGTGGAAAGTTCTATGGAAAATATGCCGGAAGGACCTTCTTCTCTCATTAAATTATGAGGAAAATTTTTCGGCATGATATTGCCAGAGGTACAAAATGTTACAGCATGTTCGATAACGTTCTCCAATTCCCTGATGTTTCCAGGCCAGTTATATGATAAGAGCAACTGAAGGGCGTCCTGCGATATCGAATGAACAGTAACATGTTGTTGTGCAGCATATTTCTTGATAAAGTAAGCAACGAGAAGTGGTATATCCTCCTTTCTTTCCCGTAAAGGTGGAATATGGATGGTAACCACATTGAGCCGATAATAGAGATCTTCACGAAAATGACCTTCTTGTGCAAGTTTTTTCAAATCCTTCTTGGTTGCGCAGATGACACGGACATTAACGGGAATTGTCTCTTCACCACCGACACGCTCGAATTCCCGTTCCTGGAGGACTCTCAGCAGCTTGACCTGCATCTCTAAGGGAATATCATCCACATCATCGAGGAATATTGTACCTCCATCAGCAAGCTCAAAACGTCCACGCCTTGTTTTTATTGCCCCGGTAAAAGAACCTTTTTCATGCCCGAAAAGTTCGCTCTCCAGGATTTCTTTATTGAGGGCTGCGCAACTGAGTTTTACAAAAGGGCCTTCCCGGCGGCTACTGTGGTAATGAATAGCCCCGGCCGTAAGTTCCTTTCCTGTACCGCTCTCACCCTGGATAAGCACTGTCGTATCACGATTGGATACGGTGCTGATAATATCAAACACATGCTTCATGGCATTGCTCTTTCCTATTATATTATCATGACCGTACTGATTAAGCATTTGCTGCTTCAGTAAGGTATTTTCTTCAACCGTATTTTTATGCTTCAACGCCTTCTGGAGTTTCACAATCAATTCTTCCAGGGAAAAAGGCTTCGTTACGTAGTCATATGCCCCTTCTTTCATAGCCATAACAGCATTTTCAATAGAGCCGTAAGCGGTCATGATGATAACAACCGTATCGGGAGATATCTTTTTTACCTCCTTCAAAAAGGTTATACCATCCATTTTGGGCAGGCGTAAATCAGTTATTATCGCATCAAAATTTGCAGACTGTAATACCGCAAAACCTTCTACGGCACTTGATAAAGAAGTAACGTCATATCCCTCCTTCATCAGCTTATCCTCAAGGGACATACGCATCAGTTTTTCATCATCAACAATAAGTATTTTGCTTTTCATCTAAAAACCAATACCCACCGTAAAGGCGTAAAGGATGCAAAGGAAAAACTCTGAATTCCAACTTCCAATACCTATATAATTCTGACATTTCCCTGTGATGAAAATTTTACGCTTTCCTCCGGGAAGGAAGGCATATCACAAAAGTAGTTCCTTTTCCAAACTCGCTCACCAAAGAAATCTTTCCACGGTGATCTTCTACAATTCTCTTTGAAATAGCAAGCCCCATCCCAAGCCCCTTTTCACCTTCTTTATTCTTTGTAGTAAAAAAAGGCTCAAATACCTTACTCTTCATCTCATCGCAGATACCATAACCGGCATCAATTATACTAACGGCAACGCAGCTTTCATGATCCTTACAAGCATCGGTCCTTATTGTCATCGTCCCCCCATTTGGCATACTTTCAATGGCATTAACCATAATGTTGATAAATACCTGAGAAATGTGGTCGGCATCAACAAAAACAGGAGAAAGGGATTCGTTGAGTTCTTTCCGAATGAAAATATGATCGTGATCAATTCTATGCTCTATAAACTCAAGAGAACTGTTGATAATCTTATGAACATCGTTTTCACATATGCGAATGGTATACGGTCTGGAAAAAGTTAAAAGCCGCCTTACAATCATCTCTACCCTTTTGAGTCCTTCCAGCATAAGAGTAGCATATTTCTCCGTTTGAGCAATATTTTCAGGTTCGCTTTTCAGCATACTGGCAAAATTCTGTAATCCCCCCAAAGGGTTATTGATTTCATGGGCTACATCAGCCGCAAGTTCCCCCACGGCTGCCAGACGCTCTGCACGGAGCAACTGTGCCGTCCGCTCTTCCACCTTTTGTTCCAGATTTGAGTATGATTCCTTTAATTTCTCCGCCATTTGATTAAATTCCCGGGCAAGAAGTCCCACTTCATTCTGTGAGATAACCGGTATACGCTGATCAAGGTTTCCTGAAGCAATAGCCTTTGCTCCCTGCGCCAACCGTAATATGGGTTTTGTAATCCTGCTGGTAACAGAAATACCGATCGCAACAACAGTCGAAATACAGACAATGATCAGAACAATCACCCGTGCCTTCAGTTTCTCAATTGGTGCAAATGCCTCGGTTAAATCCTGTTTCGCTACGAGTCCCCAATTAAGAACGGGAATATGGCGGTAGGCGGAAAGGACCCGTACATTTCTATAATCCGTAGATTCCTTAATTCCCTCTTCTCCACCGGAACTTAACACGGAAGGGATATCATAGGTAGCATGAATAGGGCTTGTAAATTTTAAAGCTGCCCCTTCTTTATGGCGAAGATTATTTAAGTAAACAATGGTATTCCCATCTCTTCTCACGAGCAGTGTCTCTCCTGTTTTTCCCATGCCTGGCCAGTTGCTGATTAACGGCTCAATACTGTTTTTAACATTCACATCCAGTAGTATAACACCGATGATAACATCATTGCTCTCCAGGGTCATAGTATTTGTCATGCAGATCGGACAAAAATAGGTAATAAAATTCTGGCTGGTAAATTCAGAAGCGTGGATATCCTTTACTGCTACCTCCTTTTTCTCAAGAATATTCACATAACTTTTATATGGTTCTATGGTCTTGCCAATGATATGAGGATATGTGGATATAAGTACTTCCCCATTAGCACCGTCGATGATAGAAATAATATTATAGTGCTTATAAAATTGCTTAAGGATATGGAGATTGTCTAAAATTCTCATATAATTTATCCGGCCTGTTTCCGAGCGTATCAGTTGGTCAATGGTTTCAAATCTTCTTCTTTGCTGGATCAGGCTTGTAGCGGCAGCAGCAAGGACTTTATTGCGGGCAATTACGGATGTATCCGTTAACCGCTCTTCCAGCCAGTTGGTCAGCTCACTTTTTTTCAGATCGGCAATAGAGGTAAGCTGTTCGACGACACGCTGTTTGATAGCGTGTTTACTGCTGTAATACTCCATAATGCAGACAAACAGCAGGGGAATGGTGGTCAAAAGGCAGACGTAACAAATGAGTTGCACCTTAATACTTTTGAAGATATTTCTATAGTACTTCATGGGGTTTGATATATTCCCACCGGTTCGACACTCAGGGATGGTTCAACCGTTCGCGACTGAACCAAAACGTTTTGCAGGTTTTGATATTTTGTAATACTTTTTGATTTTATCAGTAATACAAGATCCTTGCAAAGCAAAAAGATGAATAGATAGTTCCGCTGAATTAGCAGTAATCAGGTTTACTGCTTGGTACCGATGTCGTATAACGCAAGGGCGCGTGGTCAAACTCAGCATACAACAAAACTCTGGAATTGGAGCGCTGCGCACGAGAAGCACACAAGATTTCGGAACAGGGCAATCGCATCAAACCATCCCAATAATACCTTAAGAAGGTAGTCATTACCCCAACTCGGTAGCTTCCTTTTTGCTGCAATACCAACCTTTTTTGACTTTTCTTGTTTAACAAATTTAATGCCAGAAGGAACAAGGAACACATCTTAACTTTTAAATAATTGTTGTCGCTTCGCTTATTTCTTCAACGGCTTTTTGCCCTTGATTTTTAAGATTTATATATTGTAGGACTTACGCGTTTACTAATAAATACTCAGTAACAGCATACCTGGTAAGAAAAGTCTTTTGCTTATACCAGAAAATTTGTTCTTTGATACGTCTTATTTCCAATTTTGTAAAAGCAAGAAAAGAGGCAAATATATGGGTCAGTTGAGAAGTTGCTAAAGTGGAATAACACTTTTCTATTCCCGTTGTTTGTTTAATGCCTCTATGGAATTCTTCTGTTTTCCATCTCTGATGGGAAGGGATACTCAACATTTCTGAGATTTTTTTGAACCTCAATAATAGTTTCGGCTTGCTTGAGCTTTTGTTTGAGAGAGTAAATTTCCTGTTCGAGTTCTCTGACACGCCGGGTTGATGAATCATCTCTTTTCTCTTTTGGTCCACGGCGTTTTGGTGAAAGAGCCTCCAGGGTACCACACTCTTGCTGACGGCGCCATGTAGTGAGGTTAGACGAGGAGAGCCCTTCTCTTCGCAAGAGTGCTCCAATTTGACCTGAACTTGTACTGGTATCTGCTTCTTTAAGGATGCGAAATTTATCCTGGGCAGTAAATTTACGACGCTTTGCTTTCTGGGATACCTCTGGATAATGTTTAGAAAATTCGAATCGGCCATGTAGAGACAATTCATGAATTACAACCAAACATGTATATCCAAGTTTTTCACTTGACACAAATTAATTTATAAGGTAAAAAATTTCTGCCTTCCGTCTTCACATAGCGCCTTCAAGTTAAGCACGGACAAATATCCCCGTTCAATACATACAGGGACAAGGTTTGTCCGTGCCACTCTGAAAGCCGCTTAAATAAAGTGAAAATCTTATACGATAAATTTAATCCAAACGAAACAAAATATATTCTTTAGAAGAATATATGAATCGAATAATTTAAAATTCTCCTCATTAACTGGAGTTATTCACTGACGGGTACTTATTTTTAAGTCATTATACTTAACTTATGGAGGAAATATATGTTACACGGAAGATTTCTTTACTCGTCTTTCATCTGCTTTATTCTCGTTGGTTTTTTGAAGCTTGTTGATGCAGCACCGGTTAGTCAGGCTATTAAATTAGACCATTTTGGTTACCGGCTTAACGACGTCAAGGTAGCTGTATTTTCCGAGAACCCCGGATCTGTTGTAGAAGTACGAACGCCGAATGATACCGTAGTGCTTACGATTCCAGACAATGGAGGATCTATTGTTAGCAAAGGATATGACGGAAATCCCTCGGGTGACACAATCTGGTGGGTTGATTTTAGTATACTGACAGAACCGGGAACGTACCATCTGTACAGCCATACTTTAGGCGAACAATCTTATGATTTTGAGATTCGTGAGGATATCTACAATGATGTCTTACATACGGCATTGAAAACGTTCTACTACCAGCGATGCAATACACCCAAGTCTAATATCTACGCAGATACATGGGCAGATGAGTCTGCATGCCACATGACTGATACGGCAACCGGTCCTGCTTCCGGACATACCAACTATGGAACATTTGATCTTACCGGTGGTTGGCATGATGCAGGTGATTACAACAAATACGTATGGGAAGCTGTTTCCACAGCAATACTTTTTATGTTGCGTGCTTATGAGGACAATCCAGGTGTCTTCGCCGACGGAGATTTGAACATCCCTGAATCAGGAAACGAGATTCCGGATATTCTGGATGAAATTAAGTGGGAACTGGATTGGATGCTGAAGATGCAGCTCGACAGTGGCGCAGTTCTTTACCAGATGCATGTTGATGGTTATGACGCTGATTCCCCTCCAAGCGCTGATACAAATATCCGGTACTACCAGAATCCCAACATGGAATCAGGCGCCGTCTTTGCAGGTACCCTTGCGTATGCATCCCGTGTTTACGACTCAATCGGAATGACATCATACGCAGAGACCTTGAAGACCGCCGCCTTAAATGCCTGGTCATGGCTCCTTACACAGAGTGACAGCGAAGAGGATGGTATTCGTGAAATAAAAGTGTGGGCTGCGGCAGAAATCTTTCGCACAGAACCTGACACTACTTCTGCAAAGAATTACGTGGATACCTTTTATCCAAGCAATTGGGCCGGACGTTTCTTTAACGTTGCCAGCTTCGATACTCATGCGGCAGTTACGTATATTCAGACCCCGGATGCAACAACTACCGTTGTTGCTAATATGCGCGCCAATATCCAGGATCAGGTAGATTATCTCTTCAGCAAGAATGACCTCTATCGTAACGGTATGCCTTCCTGGTCTTACCATTGGGGGTCCAATACACCGCGTGCAGCACAAGGCATTTTTCTGATGACTGCCGCCAAACTGAACGAGACTGGGACATACACAGCGGAAGAATGCAGGCATCACGCACAAAATTTTCTCCATTTCTTTCATGGTCAGAATGCATTGAATATGATGTACCTCAGCAATATGGCCTCGCTGGGCGGTGAACATTCTTCCTTCCAATTCTACCACGACTGGTTTGGTATGTCTGGCAACACGTTTTCGGAAACCAATTTCATGGGAAAACCTTCAACGGTAGAAGAACCTGACTACCCGTATTTTAAGGGTGTGGATAATCTTGGAGTTTCGGATGATAAAATTTCTACGTACGGACCAGCCCCCGGATTTATTCCTGGCGGTCCGAATGCATCGTATAGCGGTACAGCAATACCGCCCGGCAGTGCTACATATTATAATCGATATTATCGTGACTGGGCTGATCAAACGGATTGGACAGCAGTTACATGGGAGATTACGGAAAACTCTATTGGTTATCAAGGGTCATATGTAGCCCTCGCTGCTTACTTTGCTGATCCTGATTCCGGTACAAACTCAGGTCCCGCTGCACCTGGAAATCTTAGTGCAATTGCTACCTCGTCCACCAGCATTGATCTATCCTGGACTGACAATGCGGATAATGAGGATGGGTTTAAGATTGAACGTTCTACCAATGGCGTCAATTTTTCTCAAACCGCAACGACAGATGCGAACACGTCTTCCTATACTGACTCCAACTGTGCTGCAGGTACAACGTACTATTATCGCGTGTGCGCTTACAGTGCCGACGGCAATTCCAATTACTCCAATATAGCCAGTGCAACAACATCACAAACCATTCCAGCAGCACCGGACAACCTCACTGCTACTGCCTTAAAAAAGTTAAAAATCAGTTTGAACTGGACAGATAATTCTTCTAATGAAACGGGATTTAAAATTGAACGATCTACAAGCAGTGCTCCCTGGGCACAAATTGCAACTGTAGGGACAAATATAACTACGTATACAGACAGTAAACTAAAAGCGGGAACTACCTATTCCTATCGCATCCGAAGTTATAATTCAGCAGGAGATTCTGTTTATTCAAATGTGACCTCAGCCACAGCAAAGCGGTAATATGTACAGGTTATATCCGAAGTCTGACTGAGCGCGTTCTCTTACTTGCTTGAGGGCTCTCTGCTGCAATTGCGATAATGGAAGTATCCTGTCCACCCTATCAGTGCCATATTCACCTTTTTGACTATCGCTTCAAACAGTAGAGGTGCGATGTTCCTTCTGGTAAGTGCCGTGATGTGGTATTTTATCTTCTTAAGGAATTTCTTTGGCAGCTGAACATGGGGGATAGTGTCAAAGTATTTTGATAGGCCGGCGTCTATGACTTCAGTATGTCCTCGGTTAAGGGTGTACGCTACACCATCTACGGCATCGTGGGCCGATTTCTTCGGTCTGAATCCGTATGAATATTGGCAGAAGCGGCTTCAAAGGTGGGCACGATGACCAGTTTTACGGCCATCCAGAGACTACCCTGTCCCCGACGGTCGGGAATACCAAGAGGACGTCCTGTTCCGTCGTCTGTGGGTATCGTTACCCTCTTTATGGGACTTAATGGTATCCCCTGAGTTAGAATTAGGTCTCTAATAATGCTTTCTGTCATTTTTAAGCAAGGGAAGTTTTGAATCTAACAGTAGATGAGTATACCAGCCGGCTATGGAGGCGATGACAAGCCAAAGATGATCTTTGAGATATTCGTAAATATGTTTAAATGACCAATTATGGAAAGGATAATCTTTAGCCAATATACATTCATAAATGCCCATTAAAAATAATGGAACCAGTAGAGCTGAAAAATAATTATGTGTCCATCCCCGATGATGGTCTAGTATAGGAGTAATAGCAACAATTGCCACAAGGGTTGCAAGTTCATAATATTTTTGATATCCGAGATAAAGCAATAAGATAAATATTGCCCTGTAAAACCATCGTTGCTGGATTGAACCAACGTCCAGGTCTGGAAAGAGACTAAAAAATACCGTTACTCCAAAAATTGGAAACAACGGCAGAAGGTTATGATGGGGTCCTGCAGAACTGCTAAATACAAATGCCGCAGTAGTCAGGAGAGCACCACTGATAAATCCACCTGTAATATGTCCTTTAAAATTCATTCTAATTTTTCCCCGGCAACGGGTTGGCCGATTTCCCTATTAATGAAATTTTCATTGGAGACAATTACTTCTTTAAATGTCTGTACGTTTACCATTGGTTTATTTGTCCTTTCATTAAGGATAATTTCTCAACCTTTCATCGCTCTATAAAACAAGGCACGTGTAATGACAGTTAGGAGGACAGGTACCGAAATTATTTTTGATGTAAAAGCATGGCATGAATAATTTGTTTACTTCGCATGACTCAGTTCTGTCTTTGTCCTCATGCGGAAATGAAATTTGAGCGGAACTTCAGAAAAAGGAAGGCTTTTACGGAGTTGATTGGAAAGGTAACGTTCATAATCACTATCAAAGAGCTTTGGATCATTCACAAAAAGGATAAAGGTGGGCGGAGCAACACTTACTTGTGTAGCATAGTAAATTTTTGGCGTTTTGGTTTTCCTGCGTGTCGGACGGTGTAAGGTAAGCGCCTCTTCTAGTACCTGATTCAATTCAGAGGTTGAAACACGGGTATGGGCCTGCTCGTAAAGTTCCATGGTCAGACGAATCATGTCTACAACATGCACGTTATTTTTCGCACTGATAAAAGAGATCGGAGCAAAGGAAAGACCGGGCAGCGATTTATAAATATAGTCGTTATATTTTTCCGTCTCAACACCGTGAACTAAGTCCCATTTGTTAATGACAATGATGCACGGCTTATTTTCAGTGACGACATAATCTCCCAATTTTTTATCTACCTCGGATATCTTGAGTGTAGCATCAATAAGGAACAATACGACATCAGCCCTGCGGATTGACCGTTCAGCACGTGCCATACTATAAAACTCTATAGAATCCTTAACTTGCCTCTTTTTTCTTACGCCCGCTGTGTCAATGGCCAAAAACCGCTTGCCTTCTATTTCGAACCGCACATCTATTGAATCCCTGGTAGTACCTGCCACTTCACTGACAATCACCCGTTCTTCTTTTGCCAGGGTGTTGATTAACGTCGATTTTCCGGCATTCCGTTTACCTACAATGGCAAGTTTTACGATAGATTCCTCAGAAGCTGGTTCCTCATATTGTTCTGGCAGCAATGAAATAATCCTGTCCAGCAGTTCAGACCGCCCAAATCCCTCTAAAGCAGATAGAGGAAGAGGTTCACCAAATCCCAGTTTATGAAAACCAGCTATCTGATATTCAAGCTTTGGTGTGTCCACCTTGTTCGCAACAAGGACTACCTTCTTATTCAGACGTCTTAGCTTTTCTGCAACCATGACGTCTAGCGGTGTTATGCCATCCCGCACATCAACGACAAATACAATGATATCTGCTTTAAAGATTGCAATTTCTATCTGGGTCTCTATGTCTTCTGTAAGACCATCGACATCTTTTACACCCATTCCACCGGTATCGATCAACTCAAATAGATAATCTTTGTGCCGGATTTCTGTTGAGACACGGTCTCTGGTAACCCCGCTGGTTGGTTCAACAATAGAGATCCGGCGTTTTGCAAGACAATTGAGCAGGGATGATTTTCCTACATTTGGTCTGCCAACAATAGTAACAACTGGTATACTCATTTTACCTTACCTAAAAAAAGCGAACAGCGGATAGGAGACAGTAACCAACAACTATTCACTGATCAGTATTTCTCTAACACGCCACTTTGTCCAGTCTTTCTCAGGGAAACCATAATTGAAATTCCTATATGTAAACTTAACGCCTTCGACGGACGTGGTTGGTTCAATCTTATGGATTGAACCATATATTGAACATTGGCCTGTACGTTTGTGATTGGTGCCTGGTATAGGGAACACAACAAACGTTCGGTTCAATCATTAACGATTGAACCAACCCTGAGAACACGGATAAACTTGTAGAGATGACTCGTCGGAACGCCCTGTACTTTCTCCAATGCTAGCCTGACCGCTTAATTTAACGGAGAGATTTCTGCTTCTTCGTCACCCGGGAATGACACTTTGGGTTTTCTGATAGGTTCTAAGCACCTCCACCCTCTTTCGGCTTCGATCCCTCCCCTTGAGAGCTACCTTCTATAGTACCTTCTGATGATGAAAAAAGCTTTTTTGCCTCTTTCTCTGAGAACCCCGTCTTCACTTCTTCTTGTTTATCCTCCTCGATATATACATCAGTTATATCCGTACTATCGACATCTTTTCTCATGAGAAAATAGACAATCGTTTTCGCAGAAAACAAATAGGTAGTTGCAAATGTCCACACCGCCAGTTTAATGAAGGCAATATAGACAATTAACGTACCAGCCAAAAATTTTAAAGACCACTGGTCAAGTGAGATCCCTGCATCTTTTACCCCGGCAGAATATGCACTACAAAATCCGAAAGAGGCAATATTGCACTTTTGCAGAATAAAAGAGTGAATCGTAGCAAACTTTTGCCCCATACCCACGCCTACGGTAAGAAACGTCAGGCGAATCATTATCCAGGCCAAAAATGCAACAAATGCCAGACAAATGAATCCATACAGGGTATTTATCGCACAGTACAGGATATATTGTTTAGGGCGGGAAAGCACATAACTATAAGCACGGCTCATGGCGTCAAAAGCATCTGAACCTTCCGCACTAATTGTGGGAAACATGAAACATAATCCGAATATACCTATTACCCCGATAAAGACAACGAAAAAACCGGAAATCAAGGCAAGCGGAAAACCCAATGCCACCACGACCTCACCCAAAACGGGGATTCTTCCTATTAAACCTACAATCACGTTACAGAAGGCAAAAAAGAGGACACCAATTATCGGCACAAGTGGTGACCAAAAATAAGACCAGAATTTTTTTCTTGCAAATTTCAATGCATCAAGCATACGAATACTCTCGTCTCTGGCGTAGTCCAGCGCTGCTATTCTTGTAATCGCCCCACCTACAAATGACCAGATAACCAGAAGTCCAAAAACGAGTATCGCCAGGACGGAAAATTCTCCGAAATCCAGCGGCATAATTGCCGATGCCAGATTTTCTACAACAATAGGTATGCCTTCCCTGGCAGAATACAGGATAAGTTTCACAAATGTGTAAGGAGTAATACTGACCATTTTTAATGCAGAAAAAAAGGCAACCACCACGATGCACCATACAAAACTTGCTAAAAGGCCAGCATATCCAAGAAACATCTTTTTTGGGTCAAAGGCCATTTTAAAGGCACGAAAAATATCACGCCAGTCATGTCCTGCTATTTTTGTATCACCCATACTCTTCTCCTTTTCTTTCTATTCTGCTCAATGCCTCCGGGCTCATAGGTTCCTTAATACGGTACTTCTCATCAAGCCATGCCCCAAGATCAATAAATTTACACCGCTCGCTGCAAAAGGGAAAATACGGTATGTCTTTTATTTTTCGGTAAGCAAGCTTCTTTTTACAGGAAGGGCAATGAATTATGGGCATATTATCCGCCTTCTCCTCATTTCTTCTCAGCAGCTTTCGAATCAGTTTTTACCGATTCAGTCTCTTTTTTAGCTTTAGACTTGTATTCTTCGCTCCGATAGTCTGTCTGATAAAAACCAGATCCTTTAAAGAGAATTGCACCTCCAGTCCCTATCATTCTCTGGACTTTCAGTTTTCCGCAGGAAGGACACTTCTTTATAGGATTTTCTGTTATATGCTGAAATAATTCAAATTGATGATCACATGCGGCACATACATAATCGTATGTTGGCATATTCTTCCTCCTCAGATTGTTAATAATTTCCGGATTTTCCTACTTCTTTCAACAAAACGTATATACTCAATATCCCATTGAATTTCTTCATTTTGATAACCACCCATTCTTCTCTTTCACAAGGAATGAATAAAAGTATGGTCTTCAATGTAAATTTGAGTAAATTACCATAAAACTACTCGAAAAGATTCTTCATCTTTTCGAAAAACTTCTTTTGACGGGGAGAGACATTTTTTTTCTCCAATTCTGCAAACTCCCGTAACAACTCTTCCTGTCTGGAAGTAATTTTTGTAGGTACCTCAACAATTACCTGTACAAGGAGATTACCCTTGCCATAACCATGCAGGTCCGGAAATCCTTCTCCCCGAATCGGAATAATCTCGTTATTTTGCGTCCCTTTCGGTATCTTCACTTGAAGAACATTACCGGCAAGTGTTGGAACATCAACGGTACAACCCAAAGCAGCCTGAGCAAAAGTTATAGGTACCTCACAAAGAACATCGTTCCCCTGTCTCTTAAATATAGCGTGAGGTTTGACGTGAATATCACAATAGAGGTCTCCGGAAGGAGCTCCATTCTCTCCAGGTTCACCCTGCCCGGATAACCTTAGCCGCATACCATCCTCTACGCCTGCTGGAATCTGAATGGAGATAACAGACCTTTTCGGGTAACGTCCGGAACCACCACACTTGGTACATGGAGATTCTATAACCTTGCCATTACCATGACACTTGGGACATGTAGTCCTCAGGGTAAAAAAGCCTTGTGATTGCTGCACCTCTCCCCGGCCACGGCAATATGGACAAGGTACCGGAGATGTGCCTTCCCTGGCACCTGTCCCACGACACACACCACAGATTTCCCTTCGCGTCAACTCAAGCTTTTTTTCGATGCCGGTAGCAACTTCCCTGAAATCAATCTCAATATCACACTTAAGACTGGCCCCCCGCTGGGCAGCTCTTCCCCGGCCCCTTCCACCAGTACCAAAGAAATCCTCAAAGATACTCCCCCCGCCAAAGATATCCCCAAAAGCATCAAAAATATCTTCAAAAGTGCCGTATCCACGGGTCTCTGTACCTTTCAGACCTTCTACGCCAAATTGATCGTACCTTTTTCTTTTATCAGGATCGCTGAGTACACCGTAGGCCTCTGCAGCTTTCTTAAATATATGCTCAGATTCTTTATTTCCAGGATTTCTATCCGGATGATACTGCAAGGCCATCTTGCGATATGCCTTTTTTATTTCTTCCCCACTTGCGTTTTTATCAACACCTAATACCCGATAATAATCATCTTCCATGTATATTGCCTATAAGTTATTATTTTCTCAAGAGATACTATTAAATAAAATATATTATATAACATTAAAATTATAGTACATAGAACTATAGAAAATCAAGAACGTTCTCAATTGATCATATATATAAGATGAGGTAAGTCTATGGCTTAAGGACAATGTTAGATTGGTCATCAACAAGCCAAAAGAATCAATAATTTTGGGTCTTCTTCGATTTGTGTGGGTAATTTTCAGTATAGTTCTTTCTCAGAAGCGGCAAATACCAAAACCATAAGAGAGTGTGCCTATTGCTTTATTATACGAAGCCCTCCTGCAGGCTTAAGAGGGATGGCAACTCCTCCCCCCGCTATCAGATGATAGTTTTGTTCCCCGCTGCCGGGAGTGAAAGAGGTGATCTTTTCCATTTCTTCTACAACGCATTTTATTGTCTCAATACCTGTGTTTCTATTTCCACAAATACACTTCGGCTTTTACCACTTTCCTACACCTACACTACGTATTTGCAAGGGTGCTGTAAGACACAACCACCCCTGCCCTACCAATGGGGTGGATAGTTACCATGCCTGCCGTCTATGCAACGAAAGATAGCTGACAATGCAGTATTATCGTTTTACTCACAGAGATCGAAAAAGATCCATAATTTTTTAGAGTGACCGGAATATAAAAGTAAAAAGGCTACTCACCGCAGCCTTTTTACTTTTTAACCATTTAATCTTTAATATATGATTGATTTAATGAATACTACCTTCAATCTCTTTCTCTTCTTCGTCTTCTTTCAGCTCAGTAATCATGGTTTCCGTAGTGAGCAATAAACCGGCAACACTGGCAGCATTTTGCAAGGCAACCCGGGATACCTTTGCCGGATCAACAATTCCCATTTCAAACATATCCACATACTTTCCTGAATTGGCATCGAACCCCATATTGGTTGATAACTCTTTCACCTCCTCAGCAACCACCGATCCATCAGCCCCTGTGTTGGAAGCGATCTGGCGCAGTGGTGCCTCAAGCACCTTTTCGATGATCTCTGCCCCAACCTTCTCATCACCTTTAAACTTCTTGCGTACTTCATCGAGTGCCGGTATTGCACGGATAAAGGCAACACCACCTCCCGGAACGATACCTTCTTCCACGGCAGCACGAGTTGCATGCAGCGCATCTTCTACACGGGCCTTCTTCTCATTCATTTCAGCCTCAGTTGCTGCACCTACATGGATAACAGCAACACCACCTGCTAATTTTGCAAGCCTCTCGCTCAGCTTTTCCTTATCATAATTCGATGTTGTTTGCTCAATTTGATTTTTAATTTGAGTGATTCTTGCCTGTATATCCTGTTTTTTCCCAGCACCCTGGATAATTGTCGTATTGTCCTTATCTATGGTAATCCGTTTTGCACGTCCCAGGTCTTCAATACCAACACTCTCCAATTTTATCCCTAAATCCTCTGTAATAGCACGTCCTTTCGTCAGGATAGCGATATCTTCCAACATTGCCTTTCTCCGGTCTCCAAAACCAGGAGCTTTTACTGCTGCACAGCTCAATACACCACGCAGTTTATTGACCACCAGAGTTGCCAATGCTTCACCATCCACATCTTCCGAAATAATCAGGAGAGGTTTTCCACCACCAGCAATCTTTTCTAACAAAGGAAGCAAGTCCTTCATGCTTGATATTTTCTTCTCGTGGATCAATATATAGGCATCCTCCAGAACAACCTGCATGTTTTGAGCATCAGTAATAAAGTAAGGTGAGAGGTAACCTTTATCAAACTGCATTCCTTCTACAACCGTTAAGGTAGTCTCAATCCCTTTTGCCTCTTCAACGGTAATTACCCCATCTTTACCGACTTTTTCCATTGCATCGGCTAACAGATTTCCAATCGAGGAGTCGTTATTGGCAGAGATCGTTCCCACCTGGGCAATTTCAGAGCGTCCCTTTACCGGCTTACTGATCTTCTTGAGTTCTCCAACTGCAATATCTACAGCTTTATCGATACCCCTTTTAATTGCCATTGGATTTGCACCAGCCGCTACATTCTTCAACCCTTCATTGAATATAGCTTCTGCAAAAATGGTAGCTGTAGTGGTACCGTCCCCGGCAACATCGCTTATCTTCGATGCAACCTCACAAACCATTTTTGCCCCCATATTTTCAAAGGGATTTTTTAATTCAATCTCCTTAGCTACCGTTACGCCATCTTTTGTAACCGATGGTGAACCAAAACCTTTTTCCAGAATAACGTTCCTTCCGGTAGGACCCATGGTTACTCGAACAGTATCTGCTAACTGTTTAATCCCTCTCTGGAGCAACTTTCTGGCATCTTCGTCATAAATCAACTGTTTTGCCGCCATTTTATAACCTCCAAAAAATTTAACCTTCCAAAGACTTAAAAACCCGCCGCAAGTTACTCCAGCTTAGCTAAAATGTCACTTTCTCTCATAATAAGATATTCTTTACCGTCGACAGTGACTTCAGTCCCAGCATACTTTCCGTAGAGAACTTTATCTCCTTTTTTTACCAGAAGTTCAGCCCTTTTTCCACTATCCAGCATTTTCCCTTCTCCAACAGCAACAATTTTTCCCCTCATGGGTTTTTCCTTCGCAGTATCTGGCAGTACGATTCCGCCTTGTGTTTTTTCTTCAGCTACCATCGGTTCAATAACAACCCTGTCATCTAATGGTCTGATATTTGCCATCTCTTTATCTACCTCCTCGTTAAAATGAATGATGAAAATCAGTAGTATCTAAAGTAACTCTTCTCTATTACCCGGTAAAAACTTCTTTTTTTAGCATATTTTTTTGAAGCATTTTTTCAGAAGATACAGAATATCCAAAATTTAAAAACCAAACGTCAGATAGTAAATAAGCCTCCATCACCCAATCTCATTTCTGATTTCGGATTTTAAACTTTTGATTTTGACATTTGACAATAAACACGTGATATTCTTGTGCACCTTTCCCTATATGATTGCGGTTACGCTGTGTTAGAAAATTACATTCCCATACCACCCATACCACCCATGCCGCCCATACCACCCATACCACCCATACCTCGCATACCACCACCCATTCCCGGCATTTTTTCTTCTTCTTTTTTAGGAATATCAGTAATTATGCATTCAGTTGTCAAGAGGATTCCTGCAATACTTACAGCATTTTGCAATGCACTTCTTGCAACTTTCGTTGGATCAACGACACCTGCCTCAAGGAGATTGCAGTATGTTTCCTTATCCGCATCATAACCAAAGGACTTATCCTTGGACTCCAGTATTTTTCGAACAACGACCGATCCTTCAAGACCTGCATTTTTAAATATCTGTTTCGCAGGAGCAGACAGGGCATTCTTAACAATATCAACACCCATAGCTTCATCACCTTTTAAATTAAGACCATCCAGGGCCTCTGCCACCCTCAGCAATGCAACACCCCCACCCGGCAGAATACCCTCTTCAACTGCGGCCCTCGTTGCGTGCAACGCGTCTTCCACTCTCGATTTCTTCTCCTTCATCTCGCTCTCCGTTGCCGCACCGACAAAGATTTGGGCAACCCCCCCTGCAAGTTTTGCAAGCCGCTCCTGCAGCTTCTCTCTATCATAATCCGATGTCGTCGCTTCAATCTCACTCCGGATTTGTTTGATACGCCCGGTAACAGCCTCAGAACTTCCAGAACCCTGAATTATCGTCGTATTGTCTGCATCTATGGTAACTTTCTTTGCCCGGCCCAAATCTCGGATATCAATACTCTCTAGCTGAATCCCCAGATCTTTAAATACCGCCTTACCATCAGTAAGGATAGCGATATCATCAAGCATTGCCTTCCTGCGGTCACCATATCCGGGGGCCTTTACTGCTGCACAGCTAATAGTACCCCTCAGCTTGTTAACAACAAGTGTCGCTAATGCTTCACCTTCAACATCTTCAGCAATAATCAGCAGAGGTTTTCCGGTTTTTGCAATTTTTTCTAACAGAGGAACGAGTCCTTTAATAGCAGATATCTTATCCTCATATATCAAAATATAAGGGTCTTTGAATTCAACCTCCATTGTGTCAGGATTCGTAACAAAATGAGGAGATAGATAACCCCGGTCAAATTGCATACCCTCAACGACGTCAACACTGGTCTCAAGACCCTTCCCTTCTTCAACGGTAATGACACCATCCTTACCTACCTTCTCCATAGCGTCAGCAATCATTTTTCCAATTTCCTGGTCATTATTTGCAGCGATAGAACCAATGTTTGCAATTTCTGTCTGGTTCTTAATCTTCTTACTCATTTCTTTAAGCTTCTCAACAACCTTATCTAAAGCTTTATGCATCCCCCTATTGAGAGCCATAGGATCAGCCCCTGAGACCACACATCTTAACCCTTCCAAAAATATAGCTTCAGTAAGCACTGTAGCTGTAGTCGTACCATCGCCCGCAATATCACTGGTTTTAGAAGCGGCTTCACGTACCAACCTGGCTCCGGTATTTTCATATGGATCTTTCAATTCAATCTCCTCGGCCACCGATACACCATCCTTAGTAACCGTGGGACTCCCGTAACCTTTATCCAATACAGCATTCCTTCCTCTTGGCCCCAAGGTAACCTTAACTGCCCTAGCAAGCTTCGTAACTCCCCGAGCAATAGCGGCCCTTGCTTCTTCATTGAAGGCTAATTGCTTCGCCATTGAATACCTCCTTTCAATACCCTAATGTTTTAAAACTAGATAAATATAAATCGATTTCAGAACACATACATGTCTAAGCAAACATAGTGCCGCAAAATATATCCAAACACAAAATCCTCATAATCTGTTATAAATTAATGTGTTATATCAAATATACTTTAGAACATGCCATGAAATATGAACGTTACATATGTCAATGTGACAGCACGAAAATTATGCCGCAAACAACACCTGTCATTCTGGCAGAATGCCATTGCTACTATCAAACAGTTCAGTTCGTCACGAAGATACAAAGTACGCAACAAAAACTGAACCCGAATGATTTGAAAGGGATTAACCACGGAAACACGGAAAGATAGAGATACAGAAAAGAGGAAGGGTACAAAATATTACGTCTTTATTTCTTTTCCTAGCCAGTAAAGGGCTGTTTTTCCTTTTCATATTGACTTTTAAGCCACCTATAACATATATTGAGGTTATTGTTAAGAAAAACGATACATTTCGAAAAACACGTTTCATCATGAGCGGAGAAAACATTCCAAAGATTAGGCACAAGGCGCCTCATTATCCACGGCATACAGACAAGTTAACCAATGAGATTGATCGGTTAACCCCCGAAAAAATTACGAGCGGATTAAAAACAAAAATTGCCGGAAGTATGATAGTCACCTATGAGCAAACAACGTCGACAATGGATGTTGCCAAAAGGCTTGTATCCGGGAGTTTTAAAAACGGTACCGTAATTTTTGCAGAAGAACAAACGCATGGAAGGGGGCGTTCCGGTCATGAGTGGTCTTGTCCCAGGTACAAGGGGTTACTTTTTACACTCTTATTAAACCATACTATGCAACCTGATTACTTATGTTTGTTAACAGGCACTATAGCTGTTTCAATAACAGAAACGATTCGTGAAACATTACAGCTTCCCGCAGAGATTAAATGGCCCAATGATATCTTGATCAATGGGAAGAAAGTAGGTGGTGTGCTTGTAGAATTGGAAAAAAGATCCAAAAAACAATCGGTATTCTTGATCGGAATAGGAATAAATATCAATGTTACTGAAAAAGAATTGCCAAAACAAACACGCCTGCCAGCTACCTCACTGGCTATTGAAAAAAAGGTATACATTGATCGCATCCAGATTGCAAAGGCACTGCTTCAGGATATCGATAAATGGTATTCGATCCTGAAAGATGAGCATTTTAGCTACATTACGGAACGGTGGAAGGAATTTTGTGTCACCGTGGGGGAAAAACTAACGATTGCCGGCTGTGGCAAGGAATATATGGGCAAGGTTATTGGCATCTCCCATAATGGTGGTTTGATGCTTAAGCTGGAAAATGGTGAAATAAAGATATTTCGTGGTGAACACACTACCATCAAATCCTGACCTGAATAAGTTGGAAGTGTAATTTCACTCATTTATGAAGATAAATCACCGATAAATATTTTTCATTTTGCACTTTCCATCTTTCACCAGGCAGGCAATACGTTTCCTGAGATCATTCCTCCTTTGTGGGCAGGGCTTTCTCAATAGCAAAGATCCTTGCCTCAATCCTGCTGATCCTTTTTGAGAGATCGTTGTATACAAAGTATCCTAAAATAAGTAAAAGTGCCGTATAGGCAATGACGATATAGGTAAAAAAATTACTCCTGGCAACAGAAGGCACATGGTTTATTTCAGGATCTATCTTTCTTATTGGATGGATATTTTTTGGCCCGGAGAATGACAGCTCGGTGTGACGTCTTGTTTCCTGAGATACGTTATCGCTATGCTGTACCGATTTTGTCTTTTCCGGAGGTTGCCTTTCATACAAGCGTCCGATCACAACCCTGGGCTTTGGCGTTGTAGCACTACTTTCCGGTGCACGAGAAATCTTGTCCTGAGGTTGCGATTCAGATACTTTTGAAACATCCGGACTCTCGTTATTACTTGTTGGAAGAGGCATTTGTTGCTTAACTGTTACCTGGGAATCTATATGTTGATTCAGTTTCTCAACATGAGGATCTTTCTCATTCACACCTTCCGAAGGAGGTGTTTTTTTATTTTCACTAGTCACCTTCATCCAATTCAACGGATCATATCCAAGTGCATTATCTTTTCCCATATTTCCCCCCGAATATACTTATAACTTTTTATTGTTTTCCTGCTGAATTACTTCCCTCGCAAGGGACATATAATCTTCGGAACCAGACGAATCCGGAGCGTATGAAATGACTGGCTGACCATGGCTAGGCGATTCCGAAAGCTTTACGTTTTTTCTAACAATCGTATTGAACACCTTATCTACAAAATATTCTTTAACCTTCTCGACCACCTCGTTGCTAAGGCGGGTACGGCTCGCATACATGCAGAGAATTACTCCTGTAATTTCCAGATTATTATTTAATCTTTTCTGAACGATGCTAAAGGTATCAAGCAGTTTACTTACGCCACGTAATGCAAAAAATTCAGTTTGCACAGGAATGAATATCTCATGTACTAATGTCAGAACATTAAGGGTTAATAAACCAAGAGAAGGAGGACAATCAAAAAGGATATAATCATATTGGTTTAGTACATTTTCCAAAAATTCTTTTAACACCGTCTCGCGCCCAACGATACCTACAAGCTCAATTTCAGCCCCAGAAAGGTCAATATCAGCAGGAATAATATCAAGGTTTGGTATGTGAGTACGGAGGATCACTTCTTCTGGCCTGCATTTCCCCATAATAAGATTATACACGGAACATTTTAGATTATGAATGTCCACTCCAAGATGCACACTTAAATTGGCCTGTGGATCCATATCAACAGCCAACACCTTTTTACCTAACATTGCGAGGCAGGCACTCAGATTTGCAGTCGTGGTGGTCTTACCCACTCCCCCTTTCTGGTTGATTAAAGCAATACTTCTCATTACGCATACCTCCTATAATTAAGGTAAGTTTTAATCAATATAAATTTCTGATGTTGTATTGCTTGTTATTTTTGTATTCCTTGTCCAATCAGGTTTTCCACTGGATAAAAGTTCAAAGACAAATTCGTCAAAAGTTTAGCGTGTATCATAAAGTACTTGTTCATGTTTTCATTGCGACCTCGCCCTGTTTCAAGGTATAGATACGGGCAAGAACTTTTGATATTAATTCTGTCGTCAAAACTACATGTTCCCGTGCGATCTTCAAAATCGATCTCTGCATTAAAGGAGTTTTTTTTACTGCATCCCAAAGAATCTGGGCATCAATCCCAAACCGGTCTGCAATATCATATATATCAAATTTAGAATGAAGGGGACTCGATATCGCAACACAGTGTGCACCAATTACTACATTCTCGTTGAGGTATATCGGTATCGAGAGTAGTTTTAAACCACCCGGGCATTTATCTTCAAAAGGCTTTTTGAAACAGATAGCGCTCTTCGATAATTCCCAACTGTACGACCGGCATCGGTCTCTGCCCTCGCTAATAAAACGCAGTGTTCTACAGTATAATGAATTATTCGTTTCATTAATAATATTTCCATCCACATCGTATACAATACCATGAGTATTCAGGAGGTTCATCAGGCAAATTTGAATATTGGAAATAATCTCTGTTTCAAAATCAATCTTTAGCTTCCCATTCTGATCCATAGTGAGCCCGGAACACCCTCCAAAATAATCATCATTTGTGACAGTTCAGCCCACTGCGGAGATGCTGGAAAGTCAGACACTGGAAGTTAGGAATTTTACTTCCGAACTTCCAGCTTCTCATGCATGTAGAGTCAAATAAATCTCGTTTTAGAAATTTAAGCATTCGAAGAGAGCTTAAAGTCAAAGGATTCTACAGGAGCTTTTCGAAAAATAGATTTTTTTGACTATATTTTCTCTGCATTCTTCGCACTATTTTCAGTGAGCATCACCGTCTTTTAACCTCTATCACAGAGCTTGGAGGTTAAAAACATACCCGAAAGCAAGCATCGTCATCCCAAATGGAGCGAAGCGGATTTATATTAGCGGTTTGAAGCCGGAAGCTATATTTCCGGGCTCCGATATCCAACTTCTCATTTTCCAAATCCCAATCTACAGAGAAATTCCCCGCTCCTTCTTCACCTGGAATAACATTTTCAGTTTTTCGGATAGGCTCCAAGTGCGCTATAATGTACACAAATCAAAAAGAATTTTCAACAAAACTTCTTAAGATATTTTATTAATTACAACGCCGCAATATTTCTTACTTCCAGCTTGAAACTCCTATACCTCCTGAAATCTCGGTGTTCTCTATCGAATTACCGTTTTATTGCGCTTACCATTTCATTTTTAAAAATATTTTTACTACATCGAGATCAAAATGAATCCCTGCAAGGGACCGGATATGGTCGCGTACCTTTTCTTCCGGCCAACCTTTTCGGTATGGACGATCATACCGCATGGCATCCCACACATCTATCACCGTAAAGATGCGTGCAGCAAGTGGTATCTGTTCTCCCTTGATGCCCCTTGGATAACCGGTACCATCCCATTTTTCATGATGGCAGTACGGAATATCAATTGCCGATTTCAAATAAGCAATGGGTGAGAGTAGGGCAAAGGCATATGTCGGGTGACGCTGCATAATCATCCGTTCTTCATCGGAAAGAGGATGTGGCTTCAGGAGTATTTTATCGGGAATACCCATTTTGCCAATATCATGAAGTAATGCACCGCGACGCATGTGAATAAGATCTTCAGACCCAACGCCCATCTCCCGTGCAAGACGAAGGGTCATTTCAGTAACACGCTGGGTATGCCCCTCGGTCTCTTCATCCCGGAGTTCAAGGGCACGGGACCAGCCTTCAAGCGTACAATCATAAGCCATTACGAGTTCAGCATTGGAACGTTGTATTTCATGAAACATCGTAGCATTATCAATGACAATAGCTCCCTGCGTTGAGAGAACACCCAGAAACTCCAGCCATTCTTTATCAGGTATAAGAGCTGAACGGTGAAATATCTCGAGAACACCACTGACATGTCCCTTCGCTATGAGAGGCACAACAAAGTGAGAAACAAATCCTTCATCAGTAAGAAGTTTCGTACGAACAAAAACACTCTCTGATTTTCCCAAATCGGGAACACTGATAAGCCGCCTGTCTACAACGGCCTGTCCGGCAGTTCCTTCTCCAATTCGCAGACAAGAACGTTGAATTGCATTTGAACGGAAACCACGTCCAACGGCATACTCTAATGTCTTCATGGGTGGATTTAATAAGAGGACATCAGCGGCATCCACATTAAGCAAGGTAACAACCTTGTCTAAAAAGACATTAAGTGAAACATGCAGATCGAAACTGCCAGTAATTGCCACATCTACATCATGCAATCCGGATACCCGCTGCAATTGTAGACGGATCCGGTCCTCAACTTCCTTCCTCATAACGAATTGACCGATCTGGCTGCCAATAGATCCCGTCATATGAAGCAAACCATCGTCAGGCTGCCGTATTTCGTGACTGAAGAACTCAACGACACCACGAATTTCATCACCACTCATTACGGGAAAGGCAAATGCAGCGTGTAAACCTTCCCTGGCTGCAGCCGATGACCGTGGAAAATTTGAATCATGAGTAACGTTGACTATCCAGGCAGGTTCACCACTAGCCCAAACACGGCCTGGCAACCCAACGCTCATCTGAAAGGTAGCCTGTTTGGTAATGGCTTTAAACCCTTCAGCCTGAAGTAAAGGAACATACCAGACTTCCATACAACGGAGTACATTACTTTGCTGGTCAACAAGCCAAATCGCTCCAAAATCCCAGCTTAGTGCCTCGCAAAGAATTTGAAGGATTTTTGATGAGGCCTCACGAACCGCTGTAGAATCTGCCAATACGCGTGTTACAGCATGTTGAGCGTTCAAGCGCCGCTCGCTCTGCACACGCAGGGTAGATTCCCTGATAATACCCATACCACCCATAATCCCTCCATTTGCATCCAGCAAGGGAAAGTGGGCACTGTCAAAATACCCATGCTTGTCTGTTTGTATAACGTTATAAGGCATTGCCAGACGGACAGATGCCTTACCCTTCACAGCATCCTTAAAGCTTTCTCCTTCTCCAACGCATTCGAGAAATGGAAACACTTCGAAGGCAACTTTACCCAGTACATCCTCGGACGGCACACCCGATATCCGTTCCATAGCCTTGTTCCAAAGCGTGTACCGAAAATCTTTATCATATGCAAGAATGCCATCCTGGCTTGACTCAATTAACAGACGAAACCTCTCATTGCTTTCTCGTAATTCATTGGTAATCCGTTTTAGTTCAGTAATGTCCTCTTTAATTGCAAGAAAATTGGTGACAATCCCTTCCGGGTCTTTTATAGATGATATGGTCGCTGATTCCCAATAAAATGTGCCATCCTTTTTCTTATTACAAAATACACCACGCCACTCTCCCCCGGAATTAATAGTATCCCATAACCTCCTGTATTCTTCTGAAGGCGTTTGACCTGACTTTAAGATGCGTGGATTTTTTCCGATAACCTCTTCGGGTGCATAACCTGTTAGTTGAGAAAATTTGGGATTAACATATTCTATATTCCCTTTTATGCCGGTAATAATCACCGTAGCCGGACTTTGTTCCACGGCACGTGACAACTTGCGGAGCTGCGATTCCATTCTCTCGCGCCCGGTGATATCAATTCCAGTACCAATAACATACTCTACCGTATCATCCTTTCCAAGGAGAACGGTATTTGACCATTCAATGAGACGGCGGTCTCCGTCCCGTGTTATCCAGTAATTCACATGTTTCATGGGAAATAGACCTTCCCGCAATCCGTGAAAAACAGATTTAACCGATGATAATTCTTCAGGAACCAGAAACAAATCCCAGAGATACCTGTCCTTTACCTCCTGAAACGAATACCCGGTTATCCGTTCACAGGTAAGGTTAAAACGTACAATTTTCCCCTGCCTGTCGAGAACTACGACGAGTGCTCCGGTAGTATCCAGAACCGCAGAAATAAAATCACGGTCATTTTGCAGGGTCACCATCATCTGTTTCCGCTCGGTGATATCACGTACAACGATTATCGTGCCAAGGTACCTGCTTCCCCTAATAACAGGCGAAGCGGTAACCTCAAGATCCCTCTCTTTATGTACAACCTCACTTGCATAATACTCAACATTTCCTTCTTTAAAAACCTTCGGAATTTCTGCAAGTCTTTTTGTGACATCATGTAAACAGGATACCAAAGGATCACCTATACGGTACGCACCCCTGATTCCAAAAAAATCCTCGGCGGACGAATTTACTAATATCACATCGTCATCTGCATCGGCAAGTATAACACCCTCCTTCATGTCACGTATGAGCGCTTCCAGACGTAATTTTTCTGCAAGTACTGCACTGCGGGATTCTTTCGAGAGAAGATGTGCAAGAAAGATAGTGACCATCGCAACCGGAACCACCAAAACAAGGATGCGATTCCTCATTATCACTACAGAACGGAACGCCTCCTTAGTACTAATCTCTATGAGAAGGACCCAACCCTTTGAGGGAATGTAACGGGAGGCACCAATAACCTCACTTCCAAAATAATTTTTGTAAACACCCCTTATTTCCCTGCCTGCGGCACCTTCACTTACGGGAAGGGTTTCCACTTTTTGCTGCATAACCCCACGGTTGAATTTCGATGGAGTAATGAGCAACTTTTCCTTGTTTACTAGGTAGATATCAAGCGTTTCTCTCCTTTTCAATCCGCGTACATGCGTTTCTTGCTCTGCCTGAAACTCCCCAGAAAGTATCTTATTTAACTCACTGGTATCATAAAAATTAACAATTACGCCGAGAAGTGTACCCTTCTTTTTATCTGTTAATGGTGCAGCAACGGCAATCTGATATGTACATCCGTCTGCTGCAGAATTATGAGATGTAAACACATCACTTATATAGACACCTTTCTTACCGTGAATGAAATACTCGCTTTCAGAAACATTCTGACCTATTAAAGTTTCATTCGTTGAGGCGATAACGTTACCGTTTAAGTCAACAACGGAAATCAGGCGTATCGTCTCATCCAGGGGCTTCTTATTACGCGTCAAATGTATATGTAACGCCTTTTGTGCCCTTTTACACGATTGAGATTCCATAACAGGCCTTTGCAGAATTTCGGCACTGTCACGAATGAAACCATCGGATGAGAAATCGGTGGCCCTACCTTTAACTGCATCCATAAAACTATAGAGATGACCCTCTTTTGCTTCTGCAGTGAGGGCTAAATCCTCAATTGCCTGCTTCTTTAACATCTGTTTCGCAAAACCATAACACAAGTACCCAAGGACAGCCAGAGGAATTATTGCAGTAAAGATAAATGCTGTGATAAACTTTGCAGTTAATTTCATGGAAATACTATACGCACAAATTAAGCAATTCTAGCAAGGCAGGCCCCAAGCCAATGGAAAATGAGATGTATGATATCGTATATCCTGAATCGGGATCATGTATGTGCATTGAAAATTTGATTCACGTGTGAAAAGAAATCGTATAGAAAGTATTTAAAGATATCTTCCGGTGGCACAGGCATAGAAAACATACAAAAGTTTCGTTCAACCGAAGACCATTGAACCGGCCGCGAAAATACACCTTTTCCATGGTAAATTTAAGAAAGCACCATCAATTATTAAAAGCATAATTATAATAGTGTTTCTAAAATAGGAAACCAAAAAATACCAAAATCTAAAGTTCACATACATACCGACCACGTCTTCGTTGAAAAAGTCAGCCTGCTTATTACCAACAATTTTCCGTCTTTGTGATTTGGTATGAGAAAAAAGCTTGATAGGATGCATTTTTAAAACTATGTGATTTTCTCCCTTATGAGGTAAGCAGCTCATAATCCATACTTCCCAACCCGATTTCCTCTGCATAAGTAATCTGAGTAGTGTAATCGATGTCTGGCCAGGCATTTTTAAAGAAATCTATGCCCGTGTGTTCCTTGATTATATCCGTTGTTGCCTTCTCAATAGCAACCGGGTCGGTAGAGGCAAGGACACCGATATCAGCAATATCCGGCTCATAGGCCGTATCCATACAATCACACTGCTTGGTAATGTGCGTCAAGAAATTATAAAAGACGGCCTTCCCGGTTTTTCCCTGAAGAATGGCCAAACAGTACTCAGCGATCTTCTTTTGAATATTGATAGTATTCTCATCCCATGAAATCTTTACAGCACCAAACTGGCAAACGGCCAAACATTCTCCGCAGCCAATACATATTTTAGGATCGATAATGGCATATTGCCCATTTGTCTCTATAGCCTTTACCGGACACCACCTGCCACATACCCCGCAGGCAGTACATCGTTTTTTTATGATTTGGGGAATTACCCCCGAATGCTGTGCCAGTTTTCCGCCCCGTGATGAAAGCCCCATTCCAAGATTCTTCAGGGTAGCACCCATACCCGCCATCAAATGCCCGGTTACATGGGCAATCGAGACGATGACATTCGCTGCCCTGGCAATACCTGCAATATGGGCATACTTGCACATTTTCTGGTTAATCTCTACCTGCACGTCATGTTCACCAAAAAGTCCATCTCCAATAATAATAGGGGCACCAACACTCTCATAACCAAAACCATGTTCGTGTGCATGGATAATGTGATCCACGGCATTTGTACGACGGCCCTGATATAAGGTATTTGTCTCTACCAGGAAGGGTTTACCGCTACACTCTTTTACTTTATCTACGATAGCCCTCACAATGGGAGGTTTAAGATGGCCAATGTTGCCTTTCTCGCCAAAGCTTGTCTTCACTGCCACCATATCATCCTTTTGAATTGCACTCTTAAAGCCTGCTGAATCAAACAAATGTTTTGCCTTTTGGGCAAGAGATGAAATGTTCTCACCATTTTCTGCTTTGATAAAATAGACCTTGCTTTTCATATCTTTTCTTCCTCCATAAAAACTCATCTTTATCTCATAGAATAAAAATTATATCATCGGTGAGCATCCCTGTTAAGATTAAATCATAGAACTCCACCGATGAAGATTCAATTTGACAAATATTCGTGTGCGTCCTAATATTGAGAGAAGTTTCATAATCTCAGGAAAATACTATTGTTTCAAATTAAGCCTTCGGCGACTTTTAACAGTGTAGTGGCAAGGTGCGCCTTGCCACTACATAGATGGTTTGAAATTCCTTCGCATCAAATGTTAGACATGGGATATCCAGTAAAAGAAAATGTGCATTCTCAGTTAAATCAACCAATTCAATGTCTCAAGGGCATTGGACCTGTACGGGGTAAGATACTTGAACGTCTGGGAATACACACAATTCATGACCTATTGTACTATTTCCCTCGCGATTATAAGGACCACAGCCGAATACAAAAAATTTCAGCGGCAAAGATCGGTGCAGAAATTACTATTCAAGGGGAGGTACTCGGTGTCAACGCCAGAATATCAAGGAATAGAAAGCATATCCTCGAGGTTTTCGTTACCGATACTACAGGAACCATCGCAGCAACCTGGTTTAACCAGTCATTCCTCACGAAAAAATTTCATGTTGGGGACAACGTACTTCTGCACGGGAAGGTGGGAGCATACAAATACCTGCAGTTGTTAAGTCCTGAATATGAAATTACCCAAAGTGAAGAACAACATGAGAAAGAAGCAGGCATTATCCCTGTGTATCCTCTTACCGAGCACGTCAGCCAGGAATACTTTCGAAGGATTATGAGAGAGGCCGTGTACCACTTTACCGGTTCTGTTGAGGAAATCCTGCCAAAAGAGATCCTGCAGAAAAATCATTTTCTGTCCCTCCACGATGCAATAAGGAATATTCATTTTCCAAAGACATTTGAGCACGTAAAAAACGCAAAATCACGGCTTGTCTACAATGAGCTATTTATCCTCCAAATGGCTATGGCATTAAGAAGACGCAGCATGAAAGAAGAAACAGGAATTTCATTTAAAATAGGAACCAATGTAGATACCCATATCCGCAGGCTCATCCCTTTCACCTTAACCTGTGCACAGGAACGGGTAATTCACGAAATTAGGGAAGATATGAGGAGTAATAAACCTATGAACCGGCTGCTCCAGGGTGATGTCGGCTCAGGGAAGACCGTTGTAGCAATCTACGCCATTCTTGCTGCCATTGCCAATGGTTATCAGTCTGCCTTTATGGCCCCCACGGAGATATTGGCAGAACAACACTTTCAAACACTTCAGAAATACCTTAACCATTCACACGTCCGCATACATTTATTGATAGGTGATACCCATTCCAAACAGAAAAAGAAGTATCTTGAACAGATTGCAAATGGAGAGGTTGATTTAGTGGTAGGAACACACGCCCTTATTGAAGAAGCCGTCCAGTTCAAAAAACTTGGTCTTGTGGTAATTGATGAACAGCATAAATTTGGTGTAATACAGCGTTTGAGGCTGAAAGAAAAAGGACCTTCTCCCGATACGCTGATCATGACGGCAACCCCGATCCCCCGTACCCTTTCTTTGACATTGTTTGGCGACCTTGATATTTCAATACTGGATGAAATGCCGCCGGGACGTCCCACAATCAAAACCCTCTGGATACCAAAAGGTAAGGAAAAAACTGCTTACGAATTCATCTCTGGAGAGATAGCCAGGGGCAGGCAGGTTTTTATTGTTTATCCCCTTGTTGAGGAATCAAAAGTCCTCGATTTGAAAGCGGCTGTTACCGAGGCAAAAAAATTGCAAAATGATATTTTTCCTGCCCTCAAAATTGGTTTACTTCACGGACAAATGAAGTCTGCTGAAAAGGACAAAATCATGACGGATTTTAAAGAGAAGAGATATGATATCCTGGTTTCTACAGTAATAATTGAGGTAGGAATTGATATACCGAATGCCACAATAATGGTTATTGAACACGCCGAACGGTTTGGGTTATCCCAACTCCATCAATTGCGTGGACGCATCGGCAGGGGAAGTGAACAATCACACTGCCTGCTTTTTGGAAATCCCAAATCAAGTGTATCGAGAGAACGGCTCAAAATTATGACAAAGACCTGTAACGGATTCGAGGTTGCAGAAATGGACTTTAGATTAAGAGGGCCGGGTGAGTTTTTTGGCACACGTCAGCATGGATTACCGGAACTCAAGATCAGTAATCTCATCAAAGATTTTCCCATATTAAAGCAGGCCAGAAAGGATGCCTTTGAGATTGTTTCTAAAGACCCGCATCTCACCCTGGAGACACATCATAAAATTAAGCAAAAAGTGCTGGAAACTTTTAAGGACAGACTGGAACTTATCCATATAGGATAGAGGAACAAAAAGTGAACAATTGCCCATATAAGGAACTAATTATCAAAATGCTAAAAAGTTTAATACTTGTTTGGTTAAGAATTCCAAAGAAATATTTAGTATCCTCACTGCTTTTTATTCTCTCAATTATGGGAGAGCGCTTATTTGACTTTTACTTTATGAACGCGAAATTTCTTGATTGGCCAAAGGTTAAGCCTATCTTAATATAGAGTAGTATTTTTTTTATTTCATATTTTCTTTTTATGATAATTTATTTCAGTCTTAAGACAATAACTGAGCTTCAAATACAAATTGATCAATTTAATCAAAAGCCATCCGAAAAACAAACTATCTTAAAGAAGGCACTTCCCTATCGTGACATGTCTGTTGGAACCTTTAAAACAAGTGATATCGAGGTTGATATCCAGGCAAAGATAATATTAGAGGAGCAAATCAAACCTGATATTGAAAATTTTCTGAAGAGAATTGACATTGGTAATCCTTATTGCCCAAAATGCTCACGTCCCCTTGATGAGTGGAAATCGAATTGGGAAGCTAATTTTGCTCAAATTGGCTATAAGTGCTCATCTTGTAATACTCAACGAGAGGGAGATACACTGGCTTTGTTATATGATATTCACGGTTTAATTCGTTCTGATTATGATTCTTATTGGAATATTTATTCTAAAAAGTTCATCAATTAACAGAAGGCAAACCACAGGATTATTTAATTAAATAAGGACAAATTACAAACTTAAACCCGCGGAAGAGTTTCGGTGAGAGGATTCACCGAAACATCCAACACGATCAAGGAATTCAAAGGATTATGCATCTGATCATGGTTGATTTCCCCAGCTAAAATTGTCCACCAGTAAGGATGTAGTGGAGGGCTTAGGAGTCTGTGCAAAAAGCATGACCAATTTAAGTCACGATACAATATGCGCTACTTCTTATTTATATTAACACAATATAAGACCTTGCTCAGGACTTTTTGCACAGACTCCTAGTTCAGGAGCTATATAGTAATATTACCACCGGCAATGGCAGGCACAATGGAAATGTGGTCACCATCTTTTACCGGTGTATTTAAGTTTCCGATAAAGCGGATGTCTTCATCATTAAGGTAAAAGTTAATAAACCTTCTAATTTGACCTTCATTATCACAAATCCTCTCCTTAATACCCTTATGATTGGCTTCAAGGCTTTCAATCACCTCTTTAATATTCTTCCCCTCTACCTTCACCTCATCAGTACCCTTAGTAAGGGTTCGTAAAGGTGTCGGGATACGCACAGTTATTGGCATATACATTCCTCTCAAATTTTTTCAAAATATTCTTGTTAAGAAATCAATGTACGCTAATAGCATCCATCTTCTCTTCCATGATAGCGTCAAATTCGGCAAGGGAGGGATTAATAATTCGCGGAATTTCCAGTCTGTTCAGTACCGCTTCTTGTGTCTTTAGTCCATTCCCCGTAACACTAATTACGATAGACTCGTCCTTTGGTATTTTACCCTGCTCAATAAGTTTTTTCGTGACGGCGGTAGTCACCCCCCCCGCTGTTTCCGTGAAAATACCTTCTGTTCTGGCAAGTAATTTAATACCTTCCACAAGCTCGTCATCGGTCACATCCTCTGCCCACCCGCCTGATACATTAATACTGTTAACAGAATAGAAACCATCTGCGGGGTTTCCGATTGCAATCGATTGGGCAATCGTGTTAGGTTTTACCGGTTTTATTACCGTAGTTGCACCTTTAACCGCTGTAGTAATAGGTGAACTGCCACTGGCCTGGGCACCGTGGAGTTTGGTATCTGCTTGATTAATAAGCCCTAATTTGATAAATTCCCTGATGGACTTATCGATCTTCGTAATCAGGGAACCACCGGCCATGGGGACAATAATATGTTTCGGCGCCTTCCATCCTAGCTGTTCAAGGATCTCATATCCATAAGTCTTTGAGCCTTCTCCGTAATACGGTCTGAGATTTACATTTACAATGGCCCATCCATATTTATCGGCAATTTCCGAGCACAATCTATTCACATTATCATAATTTCCCCTGACCTTTATTACATTGGTACCATATATCAGCGTACCGACAATCTTTCCTTGTTCCAGGTCGGCAGGCATGATGATGTAACTTTCCAGTCCCGCCTGAACGGCCTGGGCAGCCACGGCATTTCCTAAATTTCCTGTTGTGGCACATCCTACGGTCTTATAGCCAAATTCCTTTGCCTTTGTGAGAGCAGTCGAAACAACCCTATCCTTAAACGAAAATGTAGGGTAATTTACAGAATCATTTTTTACGTACAATTCTTTTACCCCAAGTACCTTAGCAAGATTGTTTGCCTTAACGAGAGGCGTAAAGCCAACCTGGGCACCTACCGTTGGTTCACCATCAACCGGGAGTAATTCCTGATAACGCCACATCGTCTTACCCCGCGACTCAATGACTTTTCTTGTGAGTACCTTCTTTATTCCATCGTAATCATAATCAACTTCTAAAGGACCAAAACAAAAACCACACACATGTAACGGCTCTTTTGGATATGCCTTTCCACACTCCCGGCATTTCAAACCTTTTACAAATCCCATCTTTGCCTCCATTCACTTCAGCAAATAAAAAAGCCTCTTTCTATTCAATAAGATAGGAAGAGGCTTTTTCATGTCCCTATCTTATCTTTTCCCAAATAACGAGGCAGGAATTAGCACCAGCATCCATTCAGCTCATATGCTGAAAGGACCGGTTGCTGTGGCTTCATAGGGCCAGTCCCTCAACCACTCTAGATAAGACGAACAAAATTTTCTAAATTTTAACGAAAAACAAATGCCCTGTCAATTATTAATCGAAAAACTATCAGTTTAACGTGTTTATCACAATGCCCGTAATTAATTTCGGATAGAAATAGGTGGACTTCGGAGGCATAACTTTCCGTGCCATAGCAATTTCTCTTACCTGCTGAATACGGGTAGGCTTAAGAAAGAATGCCAATTGGTACTGATTTGACCGTACTAGCGATACAACCTCTGACTCATCCTTCACATACTTCACATAATCTTTCACAGTAACATCGAACGAATTAATACCTAATATCTTATTGATAATCATCCCGTGAAGGATACCGGTATCCAAATGCCTCCATTCAGGATGGTCATGAGCAAACACCGTGTCTAATGATTCTTCTCTCCTCAACCATAGCTTATAAAAATTATCTTCTTGTCCAATATACATAATAAAGGTATGGTCCCTCGTATCATGGTTAAACTTTGACATAAAATCATTGATCTGGCAACCCTTCCCCAGCAATTCAACCTCAAAAGATTCTCTTAAAGAACGGAGAATTTGGTCCGGGTGATATTCCTTTATATTGCGTATTAACCGATGTGCCGGTAGGATTTTTAAACCTGGATTGCTCATAGACACGCAGACCATCATAACATAATCCAGAGGCAAATCACCGGTAAGCCTACCATTTTCCTTACGCATCTGTTCCTGGTAAGCTAATGAAGTCTCATAACGGTGATGCCCGTCAGCAATAAAGAGGGGTTTCTCTTTCATAAGGGAAATCAATGTATCAATAACTTGCTTTTCTTTTATTATCCAAATCTTGTTTCCTACACCGGTATTGTCTACAAAATCTACTTCTGGTTTTGCTACCGTTATCGTTGACAGATAATTATCTATCGCGTTATTTTCATCCGGAAAAAGTGCAAAAATTGAGCTGAGATTTGCATGGCATGACTGGGTAAGCTTTAGGCGATCAGCTTTTGGACCTGAAAGTGTCTGCTCGTGGGGATAGATATATCCTTTATCAAAGGGTTCGAGTTTTACTAATGAAATAAAACCCCTGCGAACCGATTTTCTCGTGCCACAGGAAAACTCTTGGTCGTAAATATAAATCGCCGGAACATCCTCTTGTTTGAGTATCCCGTTTTTCCTCCAGTTTTGAAAGAGTTCAGCGGCACGGGTATATTTATTATTTTCTTCATTATCTTCGGGAAAACCCTTCCCAAAATCCAAACGAATAATATTGTTTGGATGAGCCTGGTAGTACCGCTCCTGATCCTGAGGTGAAATCACATCATACGGCGGCGTCACAACTAATGAGACATCCTCGATGATATCTTGATTATACCTTAACCCTCGAAATGGTTTTATAATAGCCATGTGTAATTACGTACCCTCTTCCCATGAAGCAAGATATTTCTTTTGGTCTTCTGTAAGGGTATCTATGGTAATTCTCATAGATTTTAATTTTAGTGTTGCCACCCACTGATCTATCTCTTTTGGCACGTCAAAGACTTTTGGGGTTAATTTACCTCTGTTTTTTATCACATATTCTGTAGCAAGCGCCTGGGTAGCAAAACTCATATCCATAACACATGCCGGGTGCCCTTCTGCTGCTGCCAGATTAATGAGCCGACCCTCACCTAACAGATAAATGAGTTTTCCATTTCGTAATACATACTGGTCCACAAAATTACGAACCGATTTATTGATCTTTGTCGATAGAGATTCCAGGGCCGGGATATCAATCTCCACATTAAAATGACCGGAATTGCAGACTATTGCGCCGTTTTTCATAACCTCAAAATGCTCTTTCCGGATTACATGAATATTTCCTGTTAATGTACAAAACAGGTCACCGATCTTAGCTGCTTCAATCATAGGCATCACCATAAATCCATCCATAGCAGCTTCCAGGGATTTAATCGGATCAATCTCCGTAACAACAACATTTGCGCCCATACCCTTTGCACGCATCGCCAGTCCCTTCCCGCACCATCCGTAACCGGCAACAACGAATATCTTCCCTGCCAGCAGACTATCTGTAGCTCTGATAATACCATCGATGGTAGACTGCCCCGTCCCATACCGGTTATCAAAAAGATGCTTTGTATCGGCATTATTTACCGCAACGACCGGAATCTTTAGAGATCCATCATTTTCCATAGCCTTTAACCTTATTACACCCGTGGTCGTTTCTTCCATACTTCCGCAGATATTCGGGATGAGATCCTTCCGTTCTTTATGGATCGCAGAAACCAGATCAGCCCCGTCGTCCATGGTAACTGTAGGTTTATGATCCAACGCCGAAATAATATGGTTATAGTAAGTTTTATTGTCTTCTCCCTTAATTGCAAATACAGGGATACCATAATCAGCCACGAGAGAAGCGGCAACATCGTCCTGGGTGGATAAGGGGTTTGAGGCACAGAGAACTACATCTGCACCACCTGCCTTGAGTGTCCTGACTAAATTTGCCGTCTCCGCTGTAACGTGGAGACAGGCGGACATCTTCATTCCCTTCAAGGGCTTTTCCTTCTGGAATCTCTCCATCACTTGAGCGAGAACGGGCATATCGTTATTCGCCCATTCGATGCGCTTCTTGCCACCCGGTGCCAGATTTATATCTTTAATATCATAATTCATGAATTCTCCTTTTTCTGTGCATTAATTGGCTCTAAGACAGCTAAATATGTTGTGCCAATTATATATTGGTAAAAGCTTAGTAATTCAATACTTTACTTTTCAGTCCCTCATCATAATTCTTAAGACAATTAAGCTTACTAATAAGCATCCTCTGTTTTCTGGGAGCCGATTCATCCTATTCTTTGAACTCCCAAGGGGCACGTGTAAAGTGCCCCTTCTACCGAATATTTTATACACCTGCAGCCTTTTTCAAAGCATCGACCATATCGGTCTTTTCCCAGGTAAAGGTTTCTTCTGAGCGGCCAAAATGGCCATGGCGGGCTGTGATCTTATAGACGGGCCTCCTGAGCTTTAACCGTTCAATGATTCCTTTTGGAGTCATATCAAAAACCTTTTCACAAATCTGGGTAAGCCTTTCATCAGGAACCTTACCGGTACCCTCTGTTGAAATATGGATGGCAAGCGGCTTTGCTACGCCAATAGCATATGCCACCTGGGCTTCACACCGGTCCGCTAAACCGGAAGCTACCACATTTTTTGCAACATGCCTGGCCGCATAACAAGCACTCCGGTCAACCTTCGTTGGATCTTTTCCTGAAAAGGCACCGCCGCCGTGACGCCCCCAGCCTCCGTAGGTATCTACAATAATTTTTCGGCCTGTCAGACCACAATCTCCCTGAGGACCGCCAATTACAAAACGCCCGGTTGGGTTTACATGATAAATCGTTTTACTATCTAGGAGATTTGCAGGAACGACCTGTTTGACAACCTTCTCAATCATGTCTTCCCGAATGGTTTCATACTTGACATCCGGCGCATGTTGGGTAGAGACAACAACGGTATGCACCCGGACAGGTGTGTGGTCTTCGTATTCTACCGTTACTTGTGATTTTGCATCCGGTCGTAAATACTTCAATATCTCTTTTTGCCTTAATTCAGCAAGTCGTATAATAATTCTGTGAGCCAACATAATGGGAAGCGGCATCAACTCCGGAGTATCGTTGCAGGCATAACCAAACATCATACCCTGATCCCCGGCTCCATGTTCTTTATAGAGACCTTCACCACTTACACCCTGAGAAATATCCGGTGATTGATTGCCAATACTTGTAAGGACTGCACATGTATTGTAATCAAATCCCATTGACGCATCAGTATAACCTATTTCTTTTATCGTATTCCTTACTATATCAGGAATGTTTACCCTAGCCCTTGTGGTAAATTCTCCTGCTACAAAGGCTATACCTGTTGTCACCAGCGTTTCACACGCCACCCTGCTCATAGGATCCTGTTCAAGCATTGAATCCAGCACTGCATCAGATATCTGGTCTGCAACCTTATCCGGATGCCCCATGGATACCGATTCTGAGGTAAATAAATGCCTTCCCTTCTTCATACCGATACTATCCTCTCCTTCGATAAAATTTTTCTCAATACTTTTACATTACGTTCTGTAGCTCCTCGTTGTTTTATTACAACAGATTGCGCCCTTTTACCCATTTCTTTGGCTTCGTACGGATGTTCCAATAGGTACGTTATTTCGTTTAACAGGAATAATTCATTCTGAACAATCCTGATAGCATCGGCCGTTCTTAATAACTGGACTTCTTCGTGAAAATTAAATATATGCGGCCCAACAACAATCGGTTTAGCCAGTCCCGCAGGTTCCATCATATTTTGTCCACCTTGCGGTACAAGGCTTTTTCCAACAAACACGCAGTCAGCAATACCATAGAGGGTAAGTAATTCGCCAACAGTATCGACAAGGACAACGGTCTCATATTTGTGTTTGCCCATTGTAACTCCCTTGTCGAGTGAAGTTTTTCTTAGGGAATGAAATCCCATAGATTCAATTATTTTCGCTACTTCATTTGCCCTTTCAATATGGCGGGGTGCCAATATCAGCCGTACCTTATGAAACCGTACTTTTAATTGTTTGAGTACGTTCAGAATAGCTGTTTCTTCACCATCGTGAGTGCTACCGCAAACAATCACTTTATCATCTTTATCAATCTCTAGCAGGTTAAACAGCCTTCTTTTTATGTCTTCTGAAATATCTGTTACGAGATTATCAAACTTCATATTGCCGGTAAGAAAAATTTGTGCTCTGGGTAAACCTAAATTTACGAGACGATCTTCGTCATTCTTTGTCCTTGCACAAAAAACGTTATTAGTCACCGACAAACTCTTAAGAAACCCTTTTGAAATCTTACCTAATATCCGATACCATTTCAGTGATCTCTCAGATATTCTGGTGTTCATCAACACTACGGGGATATGCTTTTTTGCTGCCGCCATTAAAAAATTAGGCCATATTTCCAGTTCGATTAGTATTATACAACTCGGGTGTATGGCATGCAAAACCCTCTCGACTACACAGCTCAAATCGAGAGGAAAATAAAAAATCCTCTTATCGCTAAAATACCTTCTCGCAACCGATGCCCCCGTATTAGTATTCGTAGATATCAAAATATCCAAACTATTAAACTCTTTTTCGATGCATTTTACAAGACTTTTTACCGTCAAAACTTCTCCCACGGAAGCACAATGAATCCATATACAGGGCTTTTCTTCTCTCCCTGTGCCGATCCAACCTAAACGTTGTACAAGGCCAGAGCGATATCGTTCGCTTATAATAAACTTCGAAAAAAAATACGGCGAGCCGAAGATGAGCGCTGTTACATAAACAGCATCAAAGATTATAGACATGGAGAAATGGAGTGTGTTTCTAAAATGTTATCGTCCCTTATTGTGTTACTCCATAAAAACTTCTTTTCTAGGGAGTTTTTATGAACCACAAAAGCACAAAGAGCACAGAGAAAAGAATATAAATCTCTTTGTGCCCTTTGAGTCTTTGTGATTAAATTTGTTTTAGTTCCTGCTTCCGCCAGGGTTATTATTCCTTGCTATCCATGCCTATTTTACCCTGCCGCAACACTGTTTAAACTTTTTACCGCTACCACATGCACAGGGCTGATTTCTGCCTATCTTGATTCCAACTTTGATAGGTTCTACCTTTTGCTCAACATGTTCTTCCTGGTTTGTATTTGTACCTTGAGCTGTACCAGACGGAAGTGGAGATGATTGTTCCATATTTAATCCGGAAACTTCCTGGTGAATATAACGGTCTGGATGCCATACGTCTTTCTTCTCCTCTTCTTTCCCTAATTGCAGTTTAAATATGAGATCAGTTACCTCATCTCTAATCGAAAGATTCATACTCTCAAACATACCAAGTGCTTCTCTCTTGTACTCAATTCTCGGGTCTACCTGTGCATATCCGCGAAGACCAATACCCGACCTTAAATGATCCATGGCATAAAGATGATCTTTCCATTTTGTATCAATCTTTTCCAGTAAAAGTATCTGAGCGATCTTTTCCATATCCCCTTTGCCAATGGTACTTTCTTTTGATTCATAGGCCTCTGCAGCTTTCTTTATCAGATATTCCTCTACGTTCTGAGGCGTCTTCTCTGCAACTTCGTTTAAATCGGCGGCAAAGCCAAATTTTTGCTTAAACCAGGCAGCAAGGTCGACCGGATCTTCTTCATCACTGCCACCTTTTGTGCTATAAGCAAAATCCACCATTTCCTTGATACTATTCTCCATCATCTGGAAAATATAATTACGGATATTCTTACCCTCGAGTACATTCTGCCTCAGGCCATAAATCGTTTTTCTTTGCTCATCCATAACTTCGTCATATTCGAGCAGGTGTTTCCGTATTTCAAAATTATGCTCTTCAACTTTCTTTTGTGCCCTCTCGATAGATTTCGAAACCATGGAATGCTCAATGGCCATACCCTCTTCCATTCCGAAGCTTTTCAAGAGTGAACTCACACGCTCCGAGGCAAAGATACGCATTAAATCATCCTGAAGTGATACATAAAAACGGGAAGAACCGGGATCGCCCTGACGACCTGCACGCCCACGAAGCTGATTATCAATACGCCTTGCCTCGTGCCTTTCCGTACCAATAATATGTAAGCCTCCAAGCTCAGAAACACCCTCACCCAAAACAATATCCGTACCTCGCCCGGCCATATTCGTTGCTATGGTTACGTTTCCTGGCTGTCCTGCCTTTGCAACAATGTGGGCTTCTTTTTCATGGTGCTTAGCGTTTAACACTTCATGTTCAATACCCTCTCTTCCTAACCGCTCACTCAACAGCTCTGATTTTTCAATAGAAACTGTTCCAACAAGTATTGGCCTACCCGTCTTGTGTACTTCCACAATTTCATTAATAATGGCATTGAATTTTTCTTTCTCAGTCCGATACACCCGATCAGGAAAGTTTGTGCGACGTAGGGGTTTGTTCGTGGGAATAACAACAACTTCAAGTTTATATATTTTGTCAAATTCCGCAGCCTCGGTCATTGCCGTCCCTGTCATCCCGGCAAGTTTCTTATACAACCGAAAGAAATTCTGAAGGGTAATTGTAGCCAAAGTCTGGTTCTCTTCCTTTATGCGCTGACGTTCCTTCGCCTGTACAGCCTGGTGTAAACCATCACTCCATACCCGTCCTTCCATCAAGCGGCCGGTAAACTCATCAACAATGACGACATCACCATTTTTTACAATATAGTCTTTATCGTTCTTAAACAGATAATGGGCCCGAAGGGCCTGTTCAATATAATGAGGCCATTCCATATTCGTACCCGTATAAATACTGTCTACATTCAACTGTTTTTCGACCTCTTCAATACCTTCTTCATTCAGATGCACCATCCGCTCTTTTTCCTTTATTTCAAAGTGCTTTCCGGTTTTTAAGCGTCTGGCGATTCTATCTGCTACATAGTATTTCTCTGTTGATTCTTCTGCTGGACCAGAAATAATCAAGGGAGTACGGGCCTCATCAATTAATATACTATCGACTTCGTCAACGATGGCATAATGAAGGCCACGACTAATCTGAACCTGGTCTTCCGGTCCTACCCTCATATTGTCACGAAGGTAATCAAAACCAAACTCATTATTTGTCCCATAAGTAATATCACACAAATAAGCGGCCTTCTTTTCTTCGTAACCTTGGTTTGATTGAATAGCACCGGCTCTTAATCCTAAAAATTCGTATAAAGGAGACATCCAGTCTCTATCACGCCTTGCCAGATAATCATTAACGGTAACAACATGGACACCTTTACCAGATAATGCATTCAGGTAAGCTGGTAACGTAGCAACCAAAGTTTTTCCTTCACCGGTTGTCATTTCGGCAATCTTTCCCTGATGCAAAACAATACCACCAATGAGCTGAACATCGAAGTGCCTCATGGTACGGTTAGGACTGTCTGGATTCGGTGCAAGAAGTATCCTGCGGCTTGCCTCTCTAACGACGGCAAATGCCTCTGACAAAAGATCATCCAATGACTCTCCCCTGGATAATCTTTCTTTAAATTCATCTGTCTTTTGACGAATCTCTGCGTCCGTTAAAGACATCATTTTAGACTCAAGGGAATTAATATGGTCTACGATGGGTTTTATCTTCTTCAATACCCTTTCGTTTGATGTTCCAAATACTTTGGTAAATATACTCATAGTTTAATACTGTGAAATTTTATGATATAAAAAAAATCCAACATAATACTGTTATTTTAAGCAAATGAAAATATATAGTCAAGGTAATGTTTGGAAGCAGACGAAAAAAAGGCTGTTGAACGTTTTGTTTAACAGCCTTTTAGAGCAATAGTTTTGAATTACAGAACTAAAAAATCGCACGTTGTGAGATTTAAGATTAATTACAGTATCGAACTTAAATCTTTCCACTTATAACTCGCAAACATCTCTAAAAAAACTCATAAAGAAATGTTTTTACAGGATAACACTGTAAAGGATTTAAGGATTAGAAAAGTCCCTTTACCTTTCCCGTCTTTACATCAACATCCACACGTCGGAATGCCGGATCAGAACTCGTTCCCGGCATGAGCTTAATATCTCCAGCCATCGGGACTACAAACCCTGCACCTTTGAAGGTCAGTATATCACGGATACGTAATCTCCACCCCTTTGGTGCACCCTTTAATTGTGGATTATCCGTAATGGAAAGGTGGGTTTTAACCATGCAAGTTCCCATTTTTGAAATATCGGGGTCATTATCCAATACCTTGATTTTTGCTAAAGCCTCTGGGGCATAGTCAACTCCATCCGCACCGTAAACTTCCTTTGCAATCAGTTCAATGCGCGCCTTTAATGGTGCACTCAGTTCATACAGAAATTTAAAATTCGTGGGGTGGTTACATGCATCAATTACTGCATCTGCAAGTTCTAAAGCTCCCTCACCTCCCTTGAGCCAGTGTTGAGATACGGCAACACGGGCACCAGCCGCATCTGCTATTTTGCGAATTACTTTAATTTCAGATGCTGTATCCGTATGGAAATGATTAATACAAACAACCGGGTTGATTCCCGCTTTCCTTACCGTCTCAACGTGATGAACAAGATTTTCTGTTCCCTTTTCCACCCATGCAACATTTTCTTCTTTATAACACGGGTCCAGCGGACGACCTGGCACCGGAATAGGAGCACCGCCATGGCATTTCATTCCACGGACTGTGGTAACAATTACCGCCGCATTTGGACGGTGTCCTGAGTAACGGCATTTTAAGTTCCAGAATTTTTCAAACCCAATATCTGCCCCAAACCCGGATTCAGTCACATGGTAATCACCCAATTTTAGGCCAAGCCTGTCTGCAATAATAGAAGACTGGCCAATAGCAATATTGGCAAAAGGACCTGCGTGAACGAACACCGGCTGCCCTTCAATAGTCTGCATTAAATTCGGATTAATAGCACCCACCATCCATGCAGTCATAGCACCAGCCACTTCAAGATCGGTAGTGGTTATCGGATCACCTTTTTTACTGTAAGCAACTACCATCTTGCCTATCCGTTCCCTCATGTCTTTTAAATCCGTAGCAACCGAGAGAATGGCCATAAGTTCTGAAGATACGGCTATGGCAAATCCAGATTCCATCATAAAACCATCCATTCTGCTGCCGATGCCAATGACAATTTTTCTCAGTGCTTGGGCACAAAAGTCAATAATCCACTTAAGTTCGATTCTATCGGTATCAATATCAAGACGTTTTAAATTGCTTTTCGCAAGCCTCTCGTCATCATAATTAAATTCATGCTGCAGCCTAGATGTAAGGGCTACCATAGCCAGATTATGTGCATTGATGATGGCATTTATATCACCTGTTAGTCCAAGTGAAAAAGGAGTGAGAGGTATGCATTGGGAAAGTCCACCGCCTGCAGCAGAACCCTTGATATTCATCGTTGGTCCTCCCGATGGCTGGCGAATGGCCCCAATAACTCTTTTTCCTCTTTTCCCCAACCCCTGCACAAGCCCCATCGTGGTGGTCGATTTTCCCTCACCCAAAGGCGTTGGCGTTATTGCCGTTACATCAATAAATTTTCCATCGGGCTTTTTCTCTACCCGTTTCAAAACTTTGTTAAAATCAACCTTTGCTACATGATGTCCATGGGGAAGTAGTTCCTCTTTCTCCAGACCTAACTCTTCAGCCAGTTGATAAACTGTTTTCATTCGGGTTTCGGCATCTTCTGCTATTTCCCAATCTGCGTGCTTGGTAGGGTCCATCGCCATTTTTTTTCTCCTTACATGATCATTAAAATAAACCTAAAATACCTTAAGAAAATGACTACTTAAGTAAATAAAATAACAAAACCGATCAACCTATCTATCTGCCTATCACTAATCTTCTTAAGTGAATGTTATTGAATTGAACGATTATACTTATAAAATTATCAAGGTCAAGGAAAATGATAAAAAATAACAAGAATTACTCCATTATTTTCAAAATTTTTATTGACAAAAACTTTCATAAAAAATAGAATGCTCCACTTAGGAAATTTATCCTTGTTATATTTGCTGTTAATCGGCTGCATCATATCATCCACTTTATGGCTCATTTAGGGTATTTTTATGGAAAAATGCTATAAAGTTCTTTTTTGTTACCCAAATTATCAGTTCTGTAACTTTTTCTTCATCTTATCAGCTAATTAACACATAAGGATATGATAATAAAACACTTAAAATAGCAGTGTTTTGTTTATATTTCAAGTTTAACTGCAATGAATATTTTACATGTACAATATTTTTACCAACAGATACATAAAGGTGTGATTTTTGCTAATTCATGATTATTAAGGTTTCATCTTGATGGAAGAGGGCTATAAACAATTTCAATGTTTCTCCAAAATAAAAAAGTGAACCTTCTTAAATTAAGAGAGGAAAGGAGGTATATATACAAATAACAAATGGAGGTAAATTGGTTTAGTTGTTTGGTCCTTCTCGATTTGGATTTAATACATTAAAAAAGGAGGAAATTTTTTATGAAGAGTTTTTTTAATTGGGGAATGGCGTGCTTGGTATCCGGTGCAATAGGAGGCCTTTTTACGCCAAGTTTCGCACAAGAGTATATGCCGGAAGCACCGGCAATCGCCCCTGCAGAAGAAGGAGCACTATCCGGCTTCTTTAAAAGTGTGGAAGTAAGTGGTTTTATTGATACATATTATAGTTACAACTTCTCGAATCCAAAAGACAACCTGGGGTCGGGTGGAGATTTTGCACGCCCGGATTTGGTAGAAGTAAGGGCATTCGACAGGGAACATAATTCATTTACCTTAGACAACGTCGAAATTTCCGTTTTTAAACCATCCACAGAAAAGGATCCGATTGGTTTTGGGTTCACAACAAACTACGGTGAAATTGCACGAAGGTTAACTTTTATACCTGCCGAAATGACCACAGGCACCAGGGTCGATAACGACGATTTTACCATAAGCCAGGGTTTCGTAACCTACAAGGCACCTGTAGGAAAGGGTATTGATTTTAAGTTTGGTAAATTTGCCACCTGGATTGGGGCAGAACTCTGGGAGAGTGTAGACAATCCTAACTTTTCACGTTCACTCCTTTACCAAAATGCAATCCCATTTACCAATACAGGTCTTGCAATTGGCTATCCTCTGTTAGATAATCTATCAGCCACATTTTACCTTGTAAATGGTTGGGATACCTTTGCAGACAATAACGATGGGAAAACTCTTGGATACCAATTTAACTGGGCTATATCGGAAAATACCAGTTTTATTGTGAATGGTAGCCACGGACCTGAACAAGATGATGATCTGGTTTCTGACGCTGATGGGAATTGGCGCCATTTCTGGGATCTTATTTTAGCACTCAAACCACTTGACAAGACAAGTCTTAATTTTAATTTTGATTTCGGTACAGAAGAAGGTGCGGAAGGTATAGCAAGTGGATTCTTACCGGGAACAGGCAAAAATGGCAAATGGTGGGGGATCTCCGGTATTCTCAGCCAAGAGATAACAGATTCCTTTGGATTAGCATTCAGGGGTGAGTATTTTGATGATGATGATGGCGCCAGGATAGGCATCAATGATCTTCAAATCTGGGAAGCTACCCTTACTGCCAATATAAAAATCCGGGAAAACCTGCTTGTCAGACCAGAAATCCGCTATGATAAGGCAGATCAGGAAATATTTGCCGGACAGGACAATCAACTTACAACGGCAATCGATTTCGCTTATCTATTCTAATCTGATTGTTGTTATTTGTTAAAATAGCGGTAAAGATTTAATCTTATAAACAGGTAAAACTTAATAACCCCCTATATCCCCTTCCACAAAGGGAGATATAGGGGGATTTTTGTTTTACAAACTTATAAGATAAATATAAAATTACCCCATAAGAAATGTAAGGAAGTAATTTTCATACGTATCGCCCGGTGAAAAGAGTTCATAACAAAAGATTATTTATAAGACAAATCACCCATAATGAGAAAGAATGCGGCACGCAAAGATAAATCAGTTTCCACATTTATCATAATTTTAACGTCATTATTCTCCATTCTCCTTTATTTAAATACCATACACGGAAAATTTGTCTACGATGATTTTAAGATTATTGTGGAAAATTCTTTTATAAGGGAATGGAAGTATTTTCCTAAGATATTTACAAATGATTATTTTTTCATCTCCGGGGAGATGAGTTATCGCCCCCTCGTTACGGTCTCATACTTCATTGACTATGCCATCTGGCATTTAAATCCCTTTGGATTTCATCTCACAAACATCATCCTGCACACGGGAAATGTGATCCTTTTTTACCTCTTCCTTAGCTCAATTTTGCAGAATAAGAAGGTGATTTTCCTTTCAACCTTATTTTTTGTAACACACCTCCTCCTCGTAGAGACGGTAAACGCCATCGGATACCGGGAGGATCTTTTATCCGCAACCTTTATACTCATATCTCTTATTTATTTCATAAAATCAGATAACTCTTTATCCGGGGAAAACAGCCAAAAGAGCCGATTTACCTTCTCCTATACCATCTCACTCATTGCTTATGCATGCAGCCTCTTTTCAAAAGAAATGGCTATAACACTACCCGCACTTTTACCCCTGTTTGTTATTTTCTCAAAACAAAAACTATGGCCGACCATTGTAAAAAAACTGAAAGGAATATATACAGGATATATTGCCATATCCTTGTTTTACCTCATAATTCGGTTTATTATAATAAAAAATCCCCTCTTAAAAGTTGATTACCAGTCAGGTGGTTTCTGGACCAACGTCTTTACCATGGTCAAGATCCTGGCATCTTATATAAAACTATCATTCTTCCCATACGGCCTGAATGCAGACTATGTCGTACCACTAGTAAACACCCCACAGGAATGGTCATCCATTTTATCCATCACCTTTGTAATTTCCGTCTTTGTCGTATTTACAATCCTGTGTAAATCGAGAAATATACTTGCCTGCTGGATATCATGGTTCCTTATCACACTATTACCCGTTATGAATATCGTCCCAATAGGAAATATCATGGCCGAAAGGTACCTTTACATTCCAGTAATGGGATTCTGCGTTGTAAAGGGAATTCTCATATACCGGATTACCGATCCCGTATTATCGGCTCATGCCATCCAACTTAGAAAGGTTGTTCAAACAGCTTTGGTATTCATCATGATAGGAGGTTATGGGGTTTCTATTATCCAGAGAAACGGGTCTTGGCGGGATGAGTTAACACTCTGGACAAAAACCATTCAACGTTCTCCTAACAGCCAGCGCGCACATTGCAATCTGGGAAATGTATATATGGAAAATGGCTTTACTGAAATGGCACAAGCGGAATATCAAACAGCCTTGAGTATAAATCCCCAAAATGCCAATGTGCACAGCAATCTTGGAATCATCTATAGCAAACAAGGTATGCCCGATAAGGCTTTTGCAGAATATAAGGAAGCCATTCAATTAGATAATAATTACGCACAGCCACACAATAACCTTGGCAATATTTATTTCAATCTAGATCAAATTGATAAGGCAAAACGAGAATATGAGGAGGCATTAAGGATAAAGCCTAATTATTCACATGCCCATAATGGACTTGGAAGCGTTTATGATACGATCGGGGAACTCGATAGAGCCCTGGAAGAATTTAAAAAATCTCTTTACTACGACAATCGTTATATCCATGCTATAAATAATCTGGGGATAAACTACGCAAAAAGGGGACAGTGGAATGAAGCCATTGCTGAATTTAAAAAGGCCATCGAACTCGATGCTAGTCAAGTACAAGGCCATTACAACCTGGGACTTGCATATGAGAAATCAGGAAAAACAATAGACGCCATCAATGAATACAGTATTGTGGTTCGACTTAACCCCACAAATTTCAGCGCCCATTATGCACTCGGTGTCTTATATGAAAGTCTGGGCCTTGCCGACAAGGCCATCGATGAATTTCAGAAAATTGTTATGATCTATCCTAAAGATGTGAATACGTATAAAAAACTTATTTTTTTATACCTGGACAATAAAAAGGATACGGAAATGGCCCGATACTATGTAAAAGAATTACTAAAAATAGATCCATCACAGGCACAAAAAGATGATATTAAGCAAATTCTCAATCGTTTCACGTCAACACAGGGTTGAGATCATACAGACGATTGCCAACTCTTTTGAGTTAAGGATTGTTTTTCTGATGCGGAAAGTGGGCCCACAAGGATTCGAACCTTGGACACGCGGATTATGAGTCCGCTGCTCTAACCGGCTGAGCTATGGGCCCTTTTCTGAAATTATAACAAAATTTTTTCCCTTTTCAAATCCATTCTGAAAAAAGCTTTTTTCATATACAAATGATACATCAAGGTAAAAACGGCCTTAGAGAATGTATCGTCGGGAAATTACCATACCTAAAAACCCTTTCCCGTACGGGTTTCATCTACAAACTCTTCGGTTGAGTCATCAATAGCACGGGTTGAGCGTCCTTTTGCCTCATGTATGTAAAGGTTCTTGGAGTCCAACTGATTGTTTGGTACAGGTGGCAAGGCCATCTCATATTTAACAGGCTGCAGATGGTCAGCAAGGCGCAGATTAGGATTGTAAACACTATCAAATTTCCAAAGCATTTTGATGAAGTTCGTTTGCCCGTGGAACAGGTGATTAAGGGCAATTCTTCCGGCAGAACAAATTCCTGATAAACCTAAATGCTTTTTATTTAAAACTCCTTGAGTTTTAACCAATTCTCTATAAAACTCAGGAAGCGGCAATTTTGTAGGTAACACGGTGTGTTGAATATCGAAAAGACGGTAATCACGGGTTTGAAGTTTGCGTGATTCAGTCTGCCAGGTTTCAGTACCAGGATAGGGAGTATTAACACTGATGTTGACAATTTCTGGAATTCCCATACACCATTGTCGAACAACCTCAAATCGCTGCCGGTCCCAATCAGGATCAGCAATTAAATTAATCGCAACAGTAATTCCGATGGAACGGGCAAATTCCAATGCCTCAAAATTCTTGATTAGATTAACCCTTTTACGATACCTCTTTAGCCCCTCTTCATCAATAGCTTCAAGGCCAAGAAAAATATATTTGAGACCAAGTTCCTTCCAGAATTTGAAGACTTCACGATTGCGCAGGAGTACATCACCCCGTGTTTCCAGATAATAACACTTTTTTATCCCTTTCCTGGCAATGGCTTTCCCGATCTCGAAACCATGTTGAGCCTGAATAAATGCCACATCATCCACGATAAAGACGCCAGATTCCTTTATTTGTTTCAAATCATCTACAGCCTTATCCGGGCTTACTATCCGGTAACTGCGGCCATAAAATGTCCAGGCGCTACAAAAGGAACAATCCCATGGACAACCCCGGCTAAATTCAATTGAAGAACACGGATCCAGGACACCGATGAAGTATTTCCGACGACGGCGTAAAAGGTCACGCGCAGGTTGAAGGTCATCAAGGTTTTTTACAAAAGCAGGAGGAGGTCCTTTCTCTTTAGTAGTTATAACTCCTGGAACCTTAGTCAATGCCCTGCGGTCATGCTCAACTGCTTGTAGGAGTTGAACAATGGACGCTTCCCCTTCTCCCGCAAGAACACAGTCAATAGCTCCTTCAGCATGCCGGAGGAGCTCCCGCGCAGTAAATGATGCACTATGTCCGCCAACAATGATGAAGCTGTCCGGAAGTTTTTTCCTTGTTATCTTTATGAGATCAATAATCTCCGGTACATTTGGTAAATAATTACAGGAGAAAGCTACTATATCAGGTTTCCATTGATTAATAATTGCAAAATAGTCCGCATGGGTTTCTACCTGTAAATCAATTAATTGAACCTTATGGCCGGCGTGGCGAACTGCCTGAGTCACCAGCTCTAATCCTAAAGGTTCTAATCGGAGGAAAATCCTTGAATACATAAGCGCACTTGGATGAACAGCAAGAAATTTCATAGACCTGTTACCTGTTTCGGTTCAACCGAGGACGATTGAACCAGCCCTGAAAAAAATCTTATACGATCAAGATGTGCTTTTATTCCTCAACACATCACTAAAAAAAATCTCCGATCTTCTTAACGTTTCTTCAAAATTGGCCAATTGTTTACTAACCCTTTCATTTATGGTATCAGGAGGAAAGGTGCCGTCATCGCGTCTTCCCCCTGCTGTCATTCCAGTTAACAGCTCAATGCCTTCATCGATGGTATTAACTGCCCAAATAGTAAATTTTTTAGCCTCAACAGCCTCTACAACATCTTCACGCAGCATCAAATTCTGCACATTGCTTCTCGGGACGATAACACCTTGTTCTCCCGTTAATCCTTTCACTCCGCATACATCATAATATCCTTCAATCTTCTGGTTAATTCCACCGATAGCCTGAACATCGCCCAATTGATTAACAGAACCTGTAACAGCAATTCCTTGATTGATAGGTACGTTTGCCAGTGCAGATATCAGGGAATAAAGTTCTGCTGCCGAAGCGCTGTCTCCCTCAATACCCTCGTAGCTTTGTTCAAAAACAAGCCTCGCAGTTAACGTTGAAGGTTTCCCTTGCATGTATTTATTTGCTAAATAACCGCTCACAATTAAAACTCCTTTACTGTGAATAGGACCTGCCAATTTAACCTCACGCTCAATATCAATAATACCACTCTGACCGGGACCGACAGTTACAGTAATCCGGCTCGGCTTGCCAAACTGATAATCCCCCAAATTAATCACAGAAAGACCATTAACTTGTCCGACTTTTTTCCCAAAGGTGTCAATTAAAATGATCCCTCGATCTACCAGCTCCCGAATTCGCTCCTCCATCAAATTTGACCGGTAAACCTTTTCATCCAATGCCCTCTTAACATGTCTTGAGCCTACAAACGGTTTTCCATCCTGCACCGCCCAGAAATTTGATTCCCGTATAATATCTGCCAAACGGCCAAACCTTGTTGAGAGTTTTTCTTTACTTTCTGCAAGCCGGCAGGAATATTCTATAATACGGGCAGCACCCTCGCTGTCGAAATGCTTTATCTTTTCTTTATTACAAAACGTTGATATAAATGACATAAAGTCGTTTATATTTTCCTTTGTCATATCCATGTGTATATCGTAATCTGCTTTTACCTTGAAAAGTTCAGCGAAATCACGATCGTAAGTATACAACAAGTGGTAATACAGGGGTTCCCCTATTAACACAACCTTTATATCAATAGGAATGGCCTGGGGACGCAAACTCTTTGTAGTCATAAACCCTAACCGCTCACTCAGTTCCTCTATTTGTATATCACAACTGCAAAGCACACGTTTTAATGCATCCCAGCTAAAAGCATTTCGCAAAACATCTTCAACAGGAATAATGAGATACCCACCATTGGATCGAAGCAGAGAGCCTGGTTTGATCATGGTAAAATCTGTAGTAAAAGCACCCATGATTATTTCCTTTTCTATTCGCCCAATAAGGTTACTATAGGTGGGATTAAGCTCCAGAATAACCGGTGCGCCTTTCTGTTTACTGTTGTCAATGAGCACATTTACCAGATATTTTTTTAAGACCGTATCTTGCATCATCTGAAGTTGAGGATCGGTAAATGGTAAAGGCGCAGCACCCTTCTGCTGCGGGGATACCTTAAATGTATCGATGTTTTTGAGAATATCCTCCTGTGCCTCGTGAAGGAACTTTACAATTTTTGGAAACCGATCATACTTCTCAACCAGATCATCAACCATTTCTCCAACAATATGCAAAGCAACCTGTTGGTCAAGTTCTTTCACCGTCTCCCTTGCCTGACGTTCTAATTTACGAATATTCTTCATGGCATCTTTCACTTCATCTTGCAATTTGCCCCGCTTATCTTGTATCTCTTGGCGTTCAGACTCAGGAAGTAACTGGAATTCCTCATCACTCATCAACCTTCCTCCTTTTACGGGAATAATAATAATCCCCAAAGGGGTTGGCTGAATCGTAAAGCCTTCTTCAGATGCCATTTGATTAACCTCTTGTGAAATTTTTTCTTTTTGCTTCGTTAGTTCGTTTACGATTTCATCACGATGGGCAACATATTCATCGCTCTCAAATACCCTTGGTAAATCCTTTTGAATATGTTCAAAAAGGGCTTCCATATCTTTTTTAAATTCGTTCCCTTGACCGGCCGGCAGTTGAATCGCATTTGGGCTATATGGATTATCAAAATTATTTACGTAACACCAGTCCGGAGGAGTTTCTTTTGTCCTGGCAACATCTTCCAGGAAAGCCCTTACCGAAGACATCTTGCCAATACCCGGAGGACCTGCTACAAAAACATTATATCCAACACCCTGGATATTAATGCCAAATTGCAGGGCATCCACAGCCCGTTTTTGCCCAATAATCCCTTTTAAGTGCTCAAGATTAAAGGTATCTTTAATTCCAAGACTTGCTGGTTCAAGCGTCTTTCTCAATTCATGAATAGATAACTCACGATTCATTAGCATCTCCCTTTCTCAAAAATTGATTAAGTAAGAATTTATGCAAATTAATTTGAATGATAAAATATTATTATTTTTTCAGCATTGCACCCATAGACTTTGCCTTTGTCATGATTAAGTCAGTCTCTGCTTTTACCATGCGAATGATACCCGCCCATGAATTATTTTCTGTATCATGAATAACGCAGCCTTTATCAATGACATCTTTATATACACGTAAGGCATGTTCGACACAGTGGTCTATTGAGAACTGATTTGCAGTCTCCCTGGCTGCTTTTTTTAAACCTTCCCGCTTCTTGACAGGTAGCCTGGCAACCCACTGCAAAGCCGAGACAAACTCTTCTTCATTTTCAGAAAATAATAAACGCCCGTTGACATAATCTCTCACAACCTCACGTACTCCAGGGGCATCGATTGCTACAACGGGTACACCTGCCGCCATGGCTTCAGTCAATACCAATCCTTGCGTCTCCGTTTGAGATGCAAAAGCAAAAACATCCATAGCGTGGTATGCATTTATCAATTCCTTATTTTGAAGAATACCCATATAATGTACACGTCTTCCCAATTTTTTTTGTTTTAAAAAATCTTTGACATCATCTTCCGAAGGTCCCTTGCCGATAATAAGGAAATGGGCATTCTTCTCCTCTTTAAGGAACAAGGCCACTGCATTGGCTAAAAACATAATATTTTTCTCGGGGGCAATCCTGCTAACAAATCCCACAACAAATGTGTCTTGAGGAACTCCTACTGACGTTCGAAATCCTATACCATCTCCCCCGGCAAATTGTTTAACATAGATACCAGTAGGAATTATATCTATAGGTGTTTCCACACCACGCTGGTGCAGCAGATCAGCAATACTTTGACTCGGTGCAAACACATGATCACAGAGATTTGCATATCCGGTGGATAATGCCACAACAAACCGTTTTAGAGCTTGAGAATCGCCAGGTACGTAGTGCGTATACCGCTCATACAGCGTATGGAAGGTAAAGATCAAAGGTACTTTATACCTGGCAGCCACCCGGAGGGCTGAATCACCGACCAGATACGGGTGGTGTGAATGCACAATATCCGGTCTAAGGTCCTTCAAATGTTCGGAAAGCATACCAGGAATCGGGAGTTGTACCGAAAAACCGGTCTCATAAAAATTCTGAATAGCCGGAATACGGATCACATCTTTTTCTTTTTTTGGCATATTTTTATATTTAGGGGCAACGATCACTACTCTATGGCCGCGCTTTCGATATTCATCTGAAAAGGTTTCTACGGATCGTTCCACACCACCTACAAATGGTTTGTAGGTATTTGTCATCATAAGAATATTCATAATCTCACCTCATTTCACCCTGCAGTATAGTATTATTCCATAAAAACATTTTTTCCCATTCCTATGAAGACAGGTTTCTGCAAGTTTTTCATGCTACCCGTAAGATCTATCAGGGATTTTGATTGCGGTTCCACTGCACAGGAGTTAATTTTACTGATTTCTGTCTAAATTCAGAAATTATTGGCTGACATCCAGCAAGCCGAACCTCGATATGAGGCTCTTCTTCGTACCAGGTGCCATCCCATTCAACGGTAATCTTTTCCTGACCAGAATTGACCGATATCGAGACATTACCAAAAGAGGTTGGTGCAGGGCCAAAAAAGAGCGTGGTTCCTTGACTACACCAATGTTGTGGAATACCGGCGCACAGAATTAAATGCCTTTTCCCTTCCTCCCGTACAAAACAATTTCTCACCATGAGAACCCATTCAGCGGCAGCCCATACATGCTGGCCATCTCCCATACAACCTCCATGGCTACGGGGATGAATTGCCTCAGGCCATTGGCCGGTACTTGTTGCCAGAGACGCTATCGCATTCATCAGATCAAAAAAACGACAATCGGCAGCCCGCAACAACACCTGAGCTATATGTAAAGTAAGATAAGGATTAATACCGGAGTGAATCATATCATGAAAAAAACCACCGTCGATGAGACATTCTTTGATAAGATGTTCTACCGTATCCAGTAAACGGGGATCAAGGGGTCTCCATAGCTGCAATGGATATCCGGCAGCTAATGAGCCGATTGCCCCGCTGTCCATCCTTCTATAAGGGGATGCCGGCATAGCAGAACGTCCTATACGTCTGGATGCAATCTGTAAGCTGCGATCAATTGAGTCCAATAAAGAGCCAGCTTCGTTCAGAAATTCGGCAGCAACATCATGTTCTCCAAATAAATTCATAAAATATGCTGCCGCCCTCAAACCGGCAACACTCCAAAAATTATCCCAATAATAATAGTCACTAGGGCCAAGATGCTCGGCGCTAAAACCCGATGGAAGCAGGCCTGCATGAGGAAGATCAAGGGATTCAGATATGCGTTTTCTTTTGATCCATCGGCCTCCATGCCGAATGACACTTTGCCAATGGGTTTTAGGTTTTTTATTGGTTAATTCATAAAACCGTTTCAGAATCCACAAAACCTGGCCGTTAGAATCCCATTCTCCTTCTTGAGAGCGAAAATAACCCAGAGTTGTCTGATACGCAGGAAATAAATCGAAGACCTTCTCTACTCGCTCACTCAATCCTACACAGAGTAGTGCATGCAAGATAAAAGCTGCGTCCCGGAACCAAAAGCGTTTGTAGGTATAAGGTCCAGCATAAACAGTATCAGGTGAATGAAGAATGAGTGTTCTAAGAGCCGATTCATAAAGAAACTGAAAGCGTTTATCAGGAATACGTAATTCACACACTCCCCGGATGCTTTGTTCCCAATTGGTAAAAGAAGGCAATTTTGCTGATACGAGAACATGCTTCTTCTCTTTTTTCAGAGGGATATCAACCGTAATTTCTCTTGTATTATCCGGTTGAGTATGAAAAAGCACAGCTGCTGTAGCCATACCAACATCACATTTCACTTCGCTCCTCTCACCTTCAGCTAAGAGGTGATGATAAACATCTCCAGTACGGTAGTGAGAAAAAACCCATCGATCAGGAGAAATGCCAAAAAAGACGTTATGCTCATGGTTAATCCTCCACCCCTTTTTATCAGGAAGCATCATGATGTCGTGAATAAAACTTATTCCTTCAGGGTTATACGGCCGTGCAGTAACAATAATCCAGCCCCGGGAATTCGAATATCCAGTAAGGTGAATCCGGCATACCGGTATATCTGCTTCTAAAATCACCTCAGCCTTTGATTCAAGTGTAACTCTCTCGAGAGTAGACTTTGTTATTATGGCAAGATTCGGCTTGAAGATAAGATGTTGGGATACCGAAGGCAAACATGACGGTAAAATAATCTGTCCGTCTTCCGTGATCATCCAACTGTCTAATGACCACCCATCGTAAAACGGTGTGACTAACCCACGGGGATCAACGATGGGTATTTCAGAAAAATCAGGGATACCTAATGCGGTCCAGTTCCGATGGGTAAGGTTAATATGGGTAATGGAGAACGCCCTTGGAATAAAAGAGTCGCTTTTTGGATCAAATTGCTGCTCTACCCAGTAAGGCCAAATCCAATCGAGATTATGCTGTATTGCCTGACTATTGATCAGTCCCCGTGCATGTAACACTGCACCTGCACGCAAAAGCTCAACCGGCACTGTAACCTCAGAGGGCTGAGCGAAACGGCTAAGCCGGGAGAGGATTGAGAGAGGGTCTAAAAAACCATGGGACCGAGCCAAATATTTTATGATAAATCTCCATGGTAACCATTTTAGCCACATACATATTTCCCTTTATATTTTCCTGAATTTATTGTACACCTTCCTTCATGATAGAATCGATTTCAGATAATGAACAATTGGTTGGAAAAAACAGTTCCTCAATAAAACAAAAAGGCCTTACTGCAAAGATGTTTTCTGAAAATCTTCGGCAGTAAGGCCATCTTTATCTTGATAGTATAGAAATTTTCATTTCATCATCATAAAGTTCATGCCCGGGAAATGCGTAAGTTCTTATACTTTTTTAAAGACCCTTTACTTTGTGTCCCCTGATTACTCAAGGTTTACCTTTGTCGTGACATATTTACATGGAAAAGAACCATCATCCATTATTCGTAACTACGAGAAGTAGCGTATATATACCAGTAGAACGTATAATCACGGCGTCCCTGCAAAGAACACAATAACGGTCCTGCCGTATTTTAGGAACTGCCATGATTCATCATTTTGTCTGATGCTTCTCTTATACAATGTAACGAAACATACCCTTTATATCAAGATTCAATGTTTTAAAACACTATTATTTTTCACTTAAAAGTTGAAGTCTTCCGATTATCTTGATATTATGCTCCGTCAAATAAGCGTTTAATTCGGCAATAGAAAGGGATAGTGTGTTGGTTATAGTACTCCATGGATAAAACCGAACATACTGTTTGCAATATGTGTAATTTTAAGATACCTGCAAATAAATCAATGGCTTCACTGTTATCTGAAGATACGTTTGTTCTGAAATGGTGTGAGAAAAGAAAGGCGAGAAGAATTCATCAAGACGGGTAAGATACTCGTTGAGATTAATTCCCATGAATATTCCGGATGGATCATCCAATTTTTCAACCACCTGGCGCAATTTATTACGCCCCTCTGTAGAAAGAATCCTGAGTCCTGGCAATTTTCGAACATGATATTTGAGAAGCGAAATGGAAATCTGAATCAGCCCTTGAAAGAATAATTTGTAATCACCCTCCGTTCTTTTCCATAATCCTTCCCACACTTCACCAGCCTCCCACCAGTATGAAAAATTATAAAGATCAACACCATAGAGATAATCACCGTTTTCTCGCCATGCCTCAGGTGGCAGAACAGGTAAACCCACCTCTTCCTGTAAACCGTAACTATGTCCCCCAGGGTCGTAAAATGGGTGTAGAGTAGCCCCGGGTATGTGCCGGTAAGGTGGAAATGGATGCTGTGGACAATAACGCTGGCATGCAGGATCAAATGGTTTTGGTTGCTCAATGTTGTGTTTCATCCTAAAAATCTCCTGCAGTTAAACAATGTAGTTACTCAAATTCTATCGAAAACCTCCCCATCAGATATTTAATATGTCGCTGTTAGTTCGAAAATCCGCTTACACAAAATGAAAATTCCTATATGATCAAATTATAAAAGCCCATTATAGTTGGTTCAATCTTGTAGATTAAACCATGTGTTTCGCATTAGCCTATGCATTTTTGATTGATGCCAAGCATAGAAAACATGCAAAACGTTCGGTTCAATCGTGGACGGTTAAATCAACCCTAAGGGCATGGACAAACTTGCAGAGAAGGGCAGAAGGGTTGTCTGTACTTTTGTTCCATGCCACCATGAAAGCCACATACATAAAATCGGATTTTATATTCTTTTGCTATGAAAAGCAATGTTTATGGTGTGATTTCGAGACTTGCAATAAGCATATGAACTATCTTGGTAAGAGTGAAGATTGTTGTGCTATTTCCATGACTTGAGAAGGGAAAATACCCAGGTGAAGTGTGCCGATTACAGAAATGACTATTGCTGCAATAATCAGAGGAGAAAGGGTAAGGGATGTGAAATCTCTGACAGGTTCCTTCATATACATAATTACCGTAATCCTTAGATAATAATATACGGAAATAACGCTATTTATTACGCCAATGATGGCCAGACCAACATAACCTGATTTTATGGCAGCACTGAAGATGTAAAATTTACCCACAAACCCCGCCATTGGTGGAACACCAGCCATGGAAAGCAGAAAAAACGTCATCGCTATGGCCAGAAACGGGTGTTTGAACCCTAGCCCAGCATAATCGTTAATCTGTATGAATGTATCGTCTTTTTGGCTCAAAACGATGACTATGGCAAATGCACCAATATTCATAAAGGTATAGGCCAGGACATAGAATAATACACCCGATACTCCTAAGTTATTTGCAGCTACCAGGGCTATGAGGAGATAGCCAGCATGGGCAATGCTTGAATATGCCAGCATCCTTTTGATGTTTGTCTGGGCAAGGGCAATGACATTTCCAACGGTCATTGTTAATACGGCAATGATGTAAATAATCTTCTGCCATTCGTAATGAGTTGACCCAAAAGCGGTCAAAAAAACACGGAAAAAAGCAGCAAATGCAGCCGCCTTAGGTCCTACAGACATGAAAGCTGTTATCGCTGTAGGTGCTCCCTCGTAAACATCCGGCACCCAGGCATGAAATGGTACAGATGCGACCTTAAATCCAAGTCCAATAATTATCAATCCCATACCCATAAGGAACAAAGGGTCTACGGTACCACCTTTACCAGCTATAAAACCGGCAATTTCCTTCAGGTTGATAGCTCCAGTCGAACCATAGATAATAGAAATACCATAGAGCAGAAAACCGGTTGCAAACGCACCGAGAAGGAAATATTTTAAGGATGCCTCATTTGAAGTAACTTTCGACCGTTTGAAGCCTGTTAAGATGTAAATACTAACAGACATAATTTCGAGCCCGATGTAGATATTTAACAGATCCGCACCTGACGCCATAAGCATCATGCCTATTGTTGAAAATAGGATTAGGGCATAATACTCCCCATAATTAATCTCCTCACGTTTTATATAATTATGCGAAATTAAGATAACAAGCCCGGTACTCAGAAGAAAGATAAAGTTAAAAAACAGAGAGTAGTTATCAATCGCAAAGGACTCATGAAATGAGAATAACGCTGTCCCTGTAGAGTTTTTTGTCAGGATAGCTGCGACAACAATCCCTATGAGTGAAATATATGCAAGAAAATTTTTATCACCTGGCCTTCTGGGGGATAAGAGATCTACCATGAGCACAATAATACCGAAACCTGCCAGGGTCAGGATCGGTAAGATACTAAGAATATTAAACGACATTACAGAAACATTTGTCATAGAGTATTACCTTTATCGAATCGCCAAAATACTTCGTGTAAATCTAAAATTCGAATATCAAAATCCGAAACAAATTCAAATAAACAAAATTCAAAATATCAGATGCTTTGGGCATTAAAACATTCGAATTTTGGATTTGTTTCGAATTTCGTGTCTCGGATTTATCTTTTCCTACCATTCTGCTTCTGACTCAGGAACTATATCAATTTTTGGTGTAGTATTTTCCTGTAAATGTTCAAGTTTTCCTTGTCTTTGTGCATTATACACAACATTCGCCTTCCCTCCTACCTTTTGTAAGAGATGATTTACCGAGGCATCCATCTTCCTGAGAAATGAGTTCGGATAGATACCTATCCAGAAGATCAGCAGGACGATAGGAATCAGGGTAGCCAGTTCCCTTTTATTCATGTCTTTTAATGTCCTGTTTTCTTCGTGGGTTATTTCCTGAAACATAACCCTCTGGAACATCCAAAGCATATATACGGCTGCGAGAATAATTCCCGTTGCCGCAAGAGATGCGTAGAGAATACGCGACTTAAACATGCCTACCAGGATAAGAAATTCTCCTACAAAACCGTTTAGTCCGGGCAATCCAATAGATGATAAGGTTACAATCAGGAAAAAAACGGCAAAAACAGGAATTTGTTTGGTTAAACCTCCGAAGTCAGCAATCATTCGTGTATGCCGGCGTTCATAGAGCATTCCAACGATAAGGAAAAGTGCCCCCGTGCTCAGACCATGATTAATCATCTGGGTAATACTACCTTCAATGCCCTGAATGTTGAAGGCAAAGATTCCAAGCATGACAAAGCCCAAATGGCTTACACTCGAATAAGCAACAAGTTTTTTCAAATCATCCTGCACCATGGCGACCAGCGCACCATAAATAATGCCTGCAATGGCCATCCAGGAGATTACTGGGATAAAGGCATGGCTTACCTCAGGAAACAGGGGTAAGCAAAACCGCACGAAACCATATGTCCCCATTTTCAAGAGGACACCTGCCAGGATGACGCTTCCTGCTGTAGGTGCTTCCACATGGGCATCCGGCAGCCATGTGTGAAATGGAAACATGGGTACTTTGATGGCAAACGCAATAAAAAAGGCCAGGAATAGCCAAAATTGAACGGCAAAAGAAATGTCGAGCCGGTAAAATTCTAACAAATTAAAGGTATATTCTCCCGTTGCCCTGTGATGTAAAAAATACAGTGCAATAATAGCCAGGAACATGAATACACTGCCAGCGGTAGTATAGATGAAGAATTTTATCGCTGCGTAAATTCTCCTCGGACCTCCCCAGATACCAATGAGAAGATACATAGGAATAAGCATAAGTTCCCAGAATACGAAGAACAAAAATAAATCTAATGCAATAAATACACCGACCATCGCCGTTTCAAGCACCAGCATAGCAATCATGTATTCCTTTACACTCTTCGTGATATGCCAAGAGGCGAGAATGGAGATGGGCGTAATAAATGTCGTCAGGAGTATGAGAAAGAGACTGATCCCGTCAATTCCAACATGGTAATTGATCCCAAAAGAAGGTATCCATCGCAGTTTCTCAACAAATTGCATATCATAGGTACGTGCATCGAAGTGAAAGTAGAGGGGAAGGGAAAGAAAAAATACAACGATCGAAACTAACAGGGCTGTGATCCTGACAAGCTCGCTCCGTCTCGAATCAATCGAAAGGATAAAAAATACCCCTATAATAGGGAGAAAAGTTATAAATGAAAGAATAGGCACTGACATCCAAATGCTCCAGAATTACATTTTTCGGCTGATCAGCTACGAACTTCAGCCACGAATAATCATGGATTTACACGGGTACTTTTACCTCTCTATAGAGGTAGATTAATCGGAACGTACCAAAAACGGTTTAAACGATTTAAACCGTTTAAACTGCTTTGTTGATGGGTTCGCTTCGCTTAACCCATCCTACTTAATTGTCATTCTTATCTGCCAAATGCAGCAAATAGAATGATGCAGATACAACCAATCACAATATAAAAGGCATAGTTGCGTACATATCCTGTTTGCGTGAGGCGCAGGACATTGCCAAGCCACCCGATAAGGCGTGCGATCCCGTTTACCGAACCATCAATTATCTGAACATCCACACGTTTCCACAAAAGAACTGATATCTTCTTCGTTAGTTTTACAAAAAGGATATCGTAAATTTCATCTACGTAATATTTATTCAGTAAGATTTTGTAAATAATATGGAACCGTTCTGCTAGTTTTTTCGGCAATTCCGGTCTTTTTATATACATCTGATAAGCCATAAATATACCTGCCAGAGCAATGACTGTGGAAATAACCATCATCAGGTAAGGATTTCCTTCGCTGTGATGTACCGTGGCCCCTGCTTTTAAAATTTCCGTATTGCCATGTGTGCCAAAGATGGGCGATAAAAAGCCGTGTATAACATTTGCACCCGGGATGCCGAAAAATCCTCCTACAGCGGAAAGCCCCGCGAGTATTATTAACGGGATTGTCATATTCCTGGGAGATTCATGGATGTGTTCCATTACATGATGATCTCCCCTGGATTCCCCGTAGAATGTCAGGAAAAGTAAGCGAAACATATAGAAGGCCGTAAGAAGTGACGTAACAGCCGCAATTGACCAATAGAGAAAATTTCCGTGGGTGAGAGATTCCAATAAAATTTCGTCCTTGCTGAAAAATCCGGCGAAAGGTGGGATTCCTGCAATAGCAACAGTACCAATCAAAAAGGTCTTATAGGTAACAGGAATGTGATGCCTTAATCCACCCATCTTTCGTATATCCATTTCCCCGGATAAGGCATGGATAACGCTGCCAGAACCCAAAAATAACAAGGCTTTAAAAAATGCATGTGTCATAAGGTGAAAAACACCAGCAGTAAAAGCGCCTACACCACAGGCCAAAAACATATAACCGAGCTGGCTTATTGTGGAATATGCCAATACACGTTTGATATCATTTTGCACTAAACCGATAGATGCTGCAAAGAGCGCTGTAACTGCGCCAATACTGGCTACGATAGTCATAGTAAAGGGAGACAGCAGAAATAAGACATTGCAGCGGGCAATCATATAGACACCTGCAGTCACCATAGTCGCTGCATGGATGAGTGCACTAACAGGTGTGGGCCCCTCCATAGCATCGGGCAACCAGGTATAGAGAGGTATCTGGGCTGATTTACCTGTTGCGCCCATGAACAAAAGGAGGGTAATGATGGTTACCGTAAAGCTTCCTATTGCGGTATTTCCCTGCGAGGCGGAACGAAATACATCGGTAAAGTCAATACTGTGAAAAGTTAAGAAGACGAGCATAATACCCAGGGCAAATCCAAAATCACCTACCCGGTTAACAATAAAGGCCTTCTTAGCTGCATCCGAGGCTGATTTTTTCTCGAACCAAAAACCGATAAGCAGATAAGAACTCAGTCCAACAGCCTCCCAGCCGACAAACATGAGGAGAAAGTTGTTTCCCAAAACAAGCAGTAACATCGAAAAGGTAAATAGATTTAAGTAACAAAAATAACGATGAAACCCCTTGTCTTCATGCATGTAACCAATGGAATAGATATGAATGAGAAGCCCAACCCCGGTAACGACAAGGATCATGAGGGTTGACAGTGGATCTATCTGTAGGCCAAGGGCAGATTGGAAAGAGCCGGATTCAATCCAGCTAAATAGCTGTTTCTCGAAGAGACGCCCATCCGGGGGAAGTGAAAGAAGTTTACAAAACACAAGGACTGAGACAAAAAAGGCAAGACCAATCGCACCGCAGGCGATATATCCTACAGTTTCTTTTCGCAGCCTTTTACCGATTAATCCATTTATGGCTGCGCCAAGTAATGGAAATAGCAAGACGAGCACAACGAGGTTGAACATAGGATTCCTACCATTTCATAATATTCATATCATCAATATTTACCGTTTCTTTATTCCTGAATATAGCAACGATAATCGCCAGACCAACAGCCGCTTCGGCTGCGGCAACCGTCATGGTAAAAAATACGAACATCTGACCGTGCATAGAATTGAGAAAATGGGCAAATGATACAAATGATAAATTAACGGCATTGAGCATGAGCTCAATACACATAAATATTATGATGGCATTTCTCCGTATCATTACGCCAACGACACCAAGGGTAAACAAGATTGCACTCAGTACGAGATAATGGGTCAAAGTTACCATGTTATAATTTCCTCTTGGCTAGTATGATAACCCCAATAGCCGCTACGAATAATAAAATGGAAGTTAACTCAAACGGTAAGAGATAATCGGTAAATAACAAATTACCAATCAATTTTGTGTTTCCGATGGTGTTGATATAAGTACTGGTATATTCTCCTTGTTTCCCTTGTAAAAACCTCGATTTCAAGATTAGGCAAATAGTCAAAAACAAAAGGATTCCCATAATAATGGCAGGTATTTTTTGAAATAGCAAAACATCTTTTATCTCCTCACGAACATTCAGGTTCAATAACATAATCACAAAGAGAAAAAGAACCATAATAGCACCTGCATATACAATGATCTGGACGGCAGCTATAAACTGTGCCTCAAGCAGGATATAGAGCACTGCAATGCTTATCAGTGTCATGATAAGGTATAAGGCACTGTGGACAGGGTTTTTTTCAAAGATAAGGTAGACCGCAGCACCCACAGAAACGGCAGCCATAATATAAAATAGATATGCTTCCATAGGATTTAAAAATAAATATTTCTCTTCTTCGTAAGGTCTAGCAACTGGTTTTTTCCGAAAATATCTTTGCTTTGATAGGTTGACAATTCAAAGGTATCCCTCAGTATTACAGCCCTTACAGGACAGGCCTCCTCGCAGAACCCACAGAAAATACAGCGGAAGGCGTCCAGTTCATAAATTTTCGGATATCTTCTGTTCGTTGTTTCATCTGTAGCCCCCTCTACATAAATACATTTGGAGGGACAAACCTTCGCACAGAGTCCGCAGGCAATACATCTCTCCCTGCCATCTTTTCCTATTTGCAACTCGGGTAATCCACGGAACCTCGGGGCAAGTTCTGGCCGTTCGTCAGGATACTGTAAGGTAACAACTGCACTTGGATTAAAAAATCGTTTCAGAGTGAGCAATAGACCTTTGATAAGCGGTAGAATCATATCATCCTTTAATTACCATAACAAGGCCTGTAATTAATATATTAAATAAAGAAAGGGGCAGTAAAAATTTCCAACCAAAGTGCATTAACTGGTCATACCTGAATCTTGGATAGGTAGATCTCAGCCAAATAAAGAAAAACAGGCAGCATGAGAGTTTCAACATAAACCATACTACGGGGGGTAAAAATGGTCCTTGCCATCCGCCAAAGAAAAAAGTTACCGCGATGGCTGACACAGAAATCATATTAGCATATTCGGCCATAAAGAACATTGCAAACTTCATACTGCTATATTCTGTATGGTAACCGGCCACAAGCTCAGACTCTGCCTCCGGGATGTCAAACGGAGTACGGTTAACCTCCGCAATAGCACTGGTGGCATAAATAAAAAATCCGATAGGCTGCAATATGACATTCCAGAGCTTTACTTGTGCATTTACAATGTCCACAAGACTCAATGACCCTGTTAGCATAACAACTCCTATGAGGGATAGTCCAAGGGTTAATTCATAACTAATCATCTGAGCAGAAGATCGTATACCACCCAATAAGGAGTATTTGTTATTCGAGGCCCAGCCAGCCATAACGATTCCATAAATGCCTAAAGACGATACAGCAAATATATAAAGGAAGCCTACATTAATATCCGTGATTACAAGGTCTATGGTATATCCGAAGATTTTTACTTTATCCCCAAATGGGATAACCGCAAAGGTGATAAGGGCGGGAACCAAAGACATGACAGGTGCCAGCAAAAAGAGCAATTTATTTGCCCTTTCCGGGATAATATCCTCTTTAAAGAGGAGTTTTATAGCATCGGCAATTGGCTGCAGTAATCCATGAGGCCCCACACGCATCGGGCCAAGCCGGACTTGCATGTGTGCAAGGACCTTTCTTTCAATCCAGATCATGGAAATAACCATAAGCTGGACTGCGCCGAATACAAGAAGTATCTTAATAAAGGAAATAATAAGGTAAATAAGAAGTTCTTTGTTCATCTAGCTAACGATTGCCTCTTCACGGTGCATTCTTTGACCACAGCACTCTAATATACCTGTTGTTTCAACAATAACCCTTACCTTCTGTTTACATACACCGCATACAAAGGTTTCTCCATCTTCAGGCTTATGATGGGCTGTCGTCCAGGTCGCCATCATTCCCTTAGACTTAATAAGGCTCATTTCCTTACCACAACAGACCAGCACACCAAAGCCTTCCTCGAGAACTTCTATCTTTTGTCTGCAAATTTCACAAAAATATGTTTTTCCTTTTTTCGCCATATAGTTCACCACCAAACAGGATAGGTTATGTTGAGATTCCTCAACATGAAAGTGGAAATTTCTACATCCCTATTTCGAAAATCTCAGCATTGCAAATATTATTGCAGAAAGCACACCTGTCTGACCCATCCAAAAACAAATACCCATTTAATGATATCTACTCTACCCTTTTCTATCTCTGTTCTCAACTTTTTAATATCGACCCTAATCTTTCCCGATTCTTCGGTTAAGTCTTAACAATTCTTACTGGTGTATATACACCATCCCGAATAATGTTAATAGGCACCCACTCATAGTCTTCAGAAACAAATACTATGCCTTCAGGTGATTTATCCGTAATCTTCACCTTAAGTTTTATCTTATTCTGACTGGATTCAAGCTCAACCATATCCCCGTTGTGAACCTGCAGATTCTGTGCATCTTTTCTATTTATTTCCATAAAACATTCAGAGGCAACCCTGGTAAGGGAATTTGAATATCGGGAAAAGGTACCTTGATGATTCAGGCTGGCGCCGGTAAGCAATAGAAACGGAAAATCCTGCCTCTGTTTTATACCCGAAGACTCAGACTGAATAATACGAAATGTATACTTATCCGGTTTATTTCTATTCGTGACAGAAGATGCCCAATGAAATTCCTTTCTTTTCAAGCGGTCGTAATTGATTCCAGCATAGATGGGAACAGTATTTTCTATTTCCAGGAAAATATCTTTTGGTGACGTATACGGATATAGTTGCCCCATCTTTTTTGCCAGGTCACAGATAATTTGCCAGTCAGATCTTGCATCCACCACAGGTTGTATAGCCTTATTTAACCGCTGTACCGTCATCCCCATATTCGTAAATGTCCCTTCCTTTTCGGCAAATGTAACGGTAGGAAGGACAACATCCGCCAGTTGTGCAGTTTCTGTTAGAAAAACATCCTGAACAACAATAAACCCTACCTTTTGAAACGCTTCACGTATTTTCTTGCCATTTGGATAATTTATTATAGGATTTTCACCCATGATGTAGAGTGCCTTTAACTTTCCATCGAGAGCGAGATCAAAAACATTTACAGGATCTTTCTTGCAAGCATTATCAGCTAGCTTTATACCCCATGTCTTTTCAATCTTTTCTCTCTGTAAAGGATTGCCAATATCGACATATCCCGGAAAGAATCCCGGAACGACCCCCATATCATTTACACCCTGGGAGTTGCAGTACGACCTTGAAAATAACAGTGAAATCTTCCCATGATCCGCATCTGTGCTGTAAGCTGCATTGATTAATCCACAAAGATTCATTAAGGCCTGCATCGTTTCATTCCCCAGTGGATCCTCTTCTATATCCTTACCACAGACAATATAACAATTCCCCGGTTTTATCAATACCTGCGATACACTCCTTATTGTTTCCTCAGAAATACCAGTTATCCGGACAGCCTCCTCTATACTAAAGTTCTCTAATAGAGAATATAATTCCCGAAGGTTATTGATTGATTGTTCTGCCCTTTTCAAGTCGATAAGTTTTTCATCAACGATAACTTTCGTTATGGCATGAACCAACATAACCTGGCTGCCGAGAGTATATTTTAAGCGAACGTCATTTTTAGCAGCGCTATTGAACAGAATGCCTCTCACATTAGCAATAATAAGATTAGCACTGTTCATCCTTATAGCTTTTCTGGCCATATTTCCTACCACGGGAAGGGTTTCTGCTATATCTGCCCCGAAAAAGAACAGGGTATTTGCATTTCCTATCTCTTTCAGCGATGTGGATGTAATTCCATGGGTAACAGAGTCTAAAATCAAGCTGTTAAGGGAGGGTGACTTGATATTGGCCAGGTTATCAATATTGTTAGTTCCTAATACGGACCTGCAGAATTTTTGGAAGAGATAATTATCCTCATTGGTACATTTTTCAGAACCAATACCACCGATCGCACTTCCCCCTCGCTCACTGATAATCTGATGGAATTTTTTTGATACATATTCAAGTGCATCACTCCATGATACCGGATGGAATTCGCCATCCTTTTTCACAAGCGGGGTTTTTACACGTTCTGTCGAATGGATAAATTCGTGACCGAATCTGCCTTTTATACAAAGATTGCCTTCATTGATTCCCAGGTAATCATCTGATGTTATACGCCTTACGCTTTCCTTCTTTGTATTCAGAACAATCGTACACCCAACAGAGCAGTACGGACAAATCGTTTGAGTTTTCTTAAATTCCCAAGACCTGCCCCTGAAAGCAAGCGTCCTGTCCTGCCATGATCCCGTCGGACACACCGCCAAACAGCCACCGCAAAAACTACAGTCAAGCGGCTTATCAAAGGCAGTACCAACAAACGTATGAATGCCTCGTTTTTGAAAATCAATAGCCCCAATCCCTTCTATTTCTTTGCATGCGCTGACACACCGTCCGCACAGAATACAGCGATTCCGGTTTAACTCTAAAACCGGATTATCCCGGACGATAGGAGCGTCCATCCTTACTGCATTAAACCGGCTCGGGGCCAGGTTCAATTCGTGGGTAATATCCTGCAGACCACATTCACCTGCCTTATCACAAACGGGACAGGAAAGTTCATGATGGGCCAATAAATACTCCATAACTGACCTTCGGTATCGAATCACTTTTGGTGTATTTACTTTTACAATCATTCCTTCAGATACAGGATGCGCGCAGGCAAATCGATGCCCTGTTCTTTTTTCAGTAACTTCAACCATACAGAGCCTGCATCCCCCAAACTGCGAGAGCTTTGGATGGTAACACAGGCCTGGAATATAAATATTGTTATCCAATGCTGCCTGGAATATATTCGTACCTTCCGGGGCAACGATTGGTTTGTCATCAATAATAAAATTAATCGTCTTCATTTTATTGCCATAAAATTACATTTCTCGTAACACAGATTACATTTAATACATTTTTCTTTATTGATAAAAGCAACTTCTTTTGTGCTGCCACTAATTGCTTTAACGGGACAATTACGAATGCATGCCTGACACTTTGTACATTTTTCCGGGGTAACCTCATATTTATGAAGGGCGACGCACATGGCGGTAGGACAACTCTTATCACGAATGTGCGCAATATATTCGTCTTTAAAATACCGGAGTGTCGATTTTACAGGATTAGGGGCAGACTGCCCAAGGCCGCAGAGGGACATAGTCTTGATCTCGTCACACATCTGTTCAAGAACTTCCAGATCTTTTTCCTCCCCTTTTCCCTGGGTAATACGGGTAAGAATATCAAGCATAAGGGTATTACCAATCCGGCAGGGGGGACATTTTCCGCATGATTCATTTGCGCAAAAGTTCATAAAAAATCGTGCCATCTCAACCATACAGGTAGTTTCATCGACAACAACAAAACTACCGGAACCCATCATAGCACCGGCACCAACGAGTGATTCGTAATCTATGGGAGAATCCAGCAGCGACTCCGGCAAACATCCGCCGGACGGTCCTCCAATCTGCACCGCCTTGAATCGTTTCTTTTTAGGAATTCCGCCACCCATATCAAACACGATTTGCCTGATTGTTGCACCCATAGGAACTTCAACAAGGCCTGCGTTTTTTATCTTTCCCGTTAAAGAAAAGATTTTCGTTCCCTTACTTTTCTCAGTACCTATCTTTGAATACCATTCTGCGCCTCTACTGATAATAAACGGCACATTAGCAAAGGTCTCAACATTATTCAGTACGGTAGGCTTGTCCCATAACCCGGCCTCTACCGATTGAGGAGGCCTGGTGCGCGGCATCCCGCGCTTACCTTCAATGGAGTTTTGCAACGCAGTCGATTCACCGCAAACAAAGGCACCGGCACCTTCTTTTATGTAGATGTCCAGGCTGTATCCACTATTTAAGATGTTTTTCCCAAGAAAACCATATTTCTTTGCCTGTTCAATCGTGTGCTTCAATCTTTTAACGGCTAACGGATACTCAGCACGAACATAGATATAGCCGCTTGTAGCATAAATGGCATAACCAGCGATAACCATACCTTCCAGGACGGCATGAGGATCGCCTTCCAGGAGACTTCTATCCATAAAAGCACCGGGATCACCTTCATCTGCATTACAAAGGACAAATTTCTCGTCGGCTGAGTACTTAGCACAGGATGCCCATTTTTCACCTGTAGCGAAACCACCGCCGCCCCGGCCCCTGAGCCCTGATTTGCTTATCTCGCTGATTACTTCTTTCGGAGCCATAGCTTCGAGCACTTTCCTGAGCGCCGTATACCCCCCGCTTGCAATATATTCTTCAATGCTGTCCGGATCAATATATCCACAGTTCCTCAAGATATATTTCTGCTGGCCCTTATTCATTTCCAGGTCTTCAAAAAGAGATATACCCTCATAAGGAACATCGGTTCCATTGCTTACCTGCATCTGTGACAAAGCAAGTTTCTTTACGGCCTCGCCTTTTCCTATGTGCTCTTCTACAATCTGTGGAACCGTTGTACTTTTTACATTTCCATAGGTAACACGTGAACGGCCTGGAAAGACTACATCTACAAGCACCTCATGCGTACACATACCAATACAACCGGTGCGAACAATCTCCGCTTGTAATTTTTGCTTTTCTAATTCATGTTCGATGCTAGCTAATACGCCTTTAGCACCAGCGCCCAAACCACAAGTAGCCATACCAATAAATATCTTCGGTTTTTGTGCCGTATTTTTTTGTATCGTTTCTGTTTCTTCAGGAACACCAATCATAATTATTTTGAAATTCCAGTTTCTTTTATTTCTTTTATAACATTACCAACCGTATCGGATGCAAGTTTCCCATGAACATCCTCATCTACCATCATAACAGGTGCCAATGAACAAGCGCCCAGGCATGCTACCTCCTCTAAGGTAAATACATTATCTTTTGTAGTCATGCCAACGGAAACAGCCAACACTTCACTGAGTTTTTCAGTAATCTTTTTCGCACCTTTCACGTGACAGGCAGTTCCGCAGCATACCTTGATTATATGCTGACCCCGCCGTGTTAAATGAAATTGTGCATAAAAAGTAGCGACTCCTGTTATTTCACTTACACCGATATTAAGCCTTTCTGAAATAAGATTAAGAGCGGCTTGCGGCAAATAACCATATTCAACCTGTACCATTTGCAAAATAGGAATCAGAGAGCCCCGGACGTTCTTATATTTCTCTAGTATTTTTTCAACACCCGAGAGATCAACTGTCTCATTTGCCTCATTCTGTACAGGGTTTTCATTGAGTATCTTCATTACTAAATTGTACCGTAATTTAAATCATTTGTAAAATAGTTGCGTCTTAAAATTTACCATACTTTTTATCATGAGAATTTTGACAACCGATGTAACACTTCACCGTCAAAAATCTATATGAACTATTACCGATCAATCTCCCCTAAAACAATGTCTAAACTTCCGATTGTGGCGACTACGTCAGGGAGTAGCCTTCCTTCTACCATTTTCGGCAGCGCCTCAAGATTCACAAAAGAAGGTGGACGGATTCTTAAGCGATACGGGCGACTGGAACCATCACTTATAATATAAAAGCCAAGTTCCCCTTTCGGTGCTTCAATACTGGTGTAGACCTCTCCCTTTGGTGGACGAATGCCCTGAATAATTAATTTAAAATGATGGATCATCGCCTCCATTTTTGTCTCTACATCCTCTTTTAGAGGCAAAGTAACATTTGGTATGTCAGCCACAATATCTCCCTTAGGGAGCATGTTCAATACCTGAAGCACAATACTGTTACTCTGCCGCATTTCTTCAATACGGACGAGGTACCGGTCATAGACATCTCCATTCTTACCCAGGGGAACAGTAAAGTTATACTTATCATATCTTGAATAGGGCTCTGATTTCCTTATATCCCAGTCAACCCCGGAACCCCTTAAACTTGGGCCGCTAAGTCCGTAGTCGATAGCATCCTCAGCAGAAATAACGCCAATACCGACGGTTCGTTTTTTCCATATAGGATTATCCGTTAAGAGGGTCTCATATTCATAAAGCCGTGAAGGAAATTCAGTAACAAATTTTCTGGTCTTTTCCAAAAATCCGGCAGGTAATTCCTTTGCTACACCACCTACCCGGATATATGACGTATGCAATCGAGCGCCGGAAACCAATTCAAAGAGATCATAAATTGCCTCACGTTCCCGAAAACAGTAAAAAAATACTGTCATGGCTCCGATATCAAGTGCATGAGTCGCTAACCATAACAAGTGTGACGAGATCCTTGTAAGCTCACACATAAGTACACGGATATGCTGTGCCCTTTCTGGAATCTCAATACCAAGCAATTTCTCAACGGCAAGGGCATATGCCAAGTTATTTGAGAAAGGAGCTACATAATCCAACCGATCGGTAAGCGGAATAATCTGGTGATAGTTTCTTGATTCGGCAAGTTTTTCTACACCCCTGTGGAGGAATCCGATATGAGGTGTTGCTTTGACAATCATTTCTCCATCAAGTTCCAGCAACAATCTCAATACGCCGTGGGTGCTGGGGTGCTGCGGACCCATATTGATAGTCATCACATGCGTTGTTGTTTCCACGGGGACTGCCATTACTCTCTAACCTCTCTGTAAACATGAAAGAGTTCCTGTGGCTGCCTCCCATCGACGGGATAATCCTTTCTTAAAGGATGCCCTTCAAAATCATCCGGTGTGAGTATTTTCCGTAAATCGGGGTGACCCTCAAACTTAATTCCAAACATATCATATGTCTCTCTTTCATGCCAATCAGCAGTTTTCCACACGCCAACAATACTTGATATGGATGGTTCGTCTGATGGAACTGGAGTCTTGAGTCGCAGGCGATGATTTTTCTTGAAAGAATAGAGATGATAAACCACCTCAAAAACACCATCTGTTTCAATCCGATCAACACCGCAAAGGTCTGATAAAAAATTAAAATTAAGGTCCTTGTCTTCTTTCAAAAATCTTGCTATCTCAGTAACATATTCCTTTTTTATTGAAATCGTCAACTCATTACGAAATATTTGAGAACTTATAATTACATCTGGAAATTTATTTTTTATCAGAGTAATTATTGATTCGTTATCCATACTTTAAAGAACCTTTCTCAATCTTCTTCTGGATCTCCATAATAGCATGTATCAGCGCCTCCGGTCGAGGCGGACATCCCGGTAAATATACATCTACTGGCATAATTTGATCAATACCTTGAACAACACTATAGGTATTGTATACTCCACCAGAAATGGCACAAGCACCCATAGCAATAACCCACTTAGGTTCCGGCATCTGGTCATAAATCTTCCTTGCTACAGATGCCATCTTATAGGTAAGCGTCCCGGCAACAATCATTAAATCTGACTGCCTCGGAGAAAATCGAAAAACCTCTGCCCCAAACCGCGCAAGATCATACCGGGGTGCAATCGCTGCCATCATCTCTAAAGCACAACAGGCCAATCCGAATGGCATAGGCCAGAGAGAAGACTTACGAGCCCAATTTACCATGGTGTTTAGGGTTGTAGTTAGAACGTTATCGCCCAAATGACTTTCTATTCCCACTCTAACCCTCCCCTCTTCCATATATATACATAACAGACAAGTAATATACCGATAAAAATTAACATCTCAATAAATCCAAAGAGTTTTAATGACTTAAATGCTACTGCCCATGGGTAAAGAAAAATAACCTCAATATCAAACAGGACAAACAGCATGGCAATAAGGTAAAACTTTACCGAGAGACGCTCATGCGCCGACCCTACCGGGTCAATACCACACTCATAGGGTGTAAGTTTTTCCTTGGTAGGCTTGTATGTTCCCAATACAGCAGAAATTGCTATATTAGTAATTGCAAAACCTGCAACTATGATAAATAAAATTAGTATAGGTAAATAGTTTATCATGAAGGCGCCATTATAAAACTATTTATAAAAAAGTCAAAAAGATTTAGCTTTAAATTGGAAAATCAGAAGTCAGGATACAGAATAAAAGCTTACATTTACCTCCTAACTCCTAAATACTGACTATCTGCCAAATCCACGATTTCAAATATCTTTTATCGATCTGAAGTTTTTACATTTTTTTTAATTTTACAAAATAATTAAACATAAGGCAAGGGCGATACTAAACTTGCCATATTTACCCCCAGAACATATTTTCATACAGACAGGTTAAGTTTGTCCTGAGCTAGCGAAAGGAGAAGTGAACCAATCACAAAGCCGTTTAAACGGTTTAAACGGCTTTGTGATTGGTTCACCCAACCTACAGCTTAATATTTTATCCATGTTTACCCATGGTTAATTTATGTCCTCGGATGGAACTGCTGATGAATAGTTTTCAGATATTGTTTGCTAACATGGGTATAGATCTGAGTAGTAGAAATATTAATATGCCCCAACATTTCCTGAACTGAACGTAAATCGGCACCGTTCTCCAGTAAATGAGTAGCAAATGAGTGCCTTAATTTGTGAGGAGAGATATGCTCATGAATACCTGCCTTGGTGGCACAGTTCTTTACAATGACCCATATATTTTCCCTTCGAAGTGGTTTTCCTGACTTCGAGAGAAATAAATAAGTACTGTCATGGCAGTTTTTTATCTTTGGTCTGGCAAAACTTATATAAGTTTTAATAGCCTCAATTGCTTTTGTCCCAACGGGTACAATACGCTCTTTTGAGCCCTTCCCTCGGCATTTGACGTAACCGTATTCGAGATTGATCCAATCAATATGGATTGCAGCAACCTCTGATACCCGAGCGCCAGTAGCATAAAGAACCTCAAGGATAGCCTTATTCCTTATCCCTAATTTTGTTTTTATATTAGGGACAGAAAGGAGCTTATCAATTTTATAGGGAGGAAAGACCTCAGGCAATTTTTTCCAAAGTTTTGGTGAGTCTACTGAAGCAAGAGGATTTTTTTGTAATTTACCTTCAGATAAAAGAAACTTATATAACATACGGATTGACACAAGGGCACGGGTAATAGAGTTAATGGAAAGACCCCGCTGTTTCTCAGAAATGATAAAACTGGTAATGGTATCAGGACGGACACAGTGAAGATCGGATATTTTTTTTGAAAGCAGGAATGTTGTAAACGTCAGCAAATCCCTTTTGTAGCTCAGAATAGTATTTTTGGACAGACCACATTCAACAATGAGGTAGTTTATAAATGACTCAACAAGTTCATCGATTGTATTTGTCCCCGGCATATTTCGTTAATTCTTTACAAAAAATATTTCATGGCTGGTTCAATCCTCTTCGATTAAACCGAAACGTTTAGCGCGTCTCATAATATCTGATTTTGCTTAGGGAGGGAATAGAAAAAAATATATAAAATGGTAATAGGATTCCCGTAAGAATCTCCAGCATGCGTGGCTAAAATATATTTTTGCAGTATAAAATTCTACTATGAGCAAAAAAAGCCTTTACGGTCTTTTAAACTGTAAAGGCTCTTTTTGTTCTTAAGGAAAATCTATTGAGAATTTCAATATACAGATACAATGAGGGGTTAATCTTCTTTAAAGATTATATCGTCATAATACAGTTCGAGTTTGTGCTTGTGCTTTAGTTCCTCCTGAGCTAAAATCTTGCATAATTTTTTTATGTCTGCATCGCTGGTGGATTTAGCCATGCCAACATAAAAGTTGTAAGACTTTTGCTCTTTCTTCATAGCAACGATTAGCAAGTCTTGAAAATCTTTAACCTCTGAAATATCTTTGTCTACCAGATATTCTGTAATATGAAGATCCTGAACTTTACCAGGTTTAAAGCTTTTTATTTTCGAGGCATCAAAGTTTTCCAACATCTTCTTATGTTTCAACTCTTCTTCAGCAAGTTCCTTAATCCAAACCTTCGCAGCCGCATCCTTCACAATCTTCAATGAATCTGTATAAAATTTATATGCCCTGTCTTCTTGCTGTGCCGCCTGCTTAATAATTTCCTTTACCTCCATTGTTGTTGCCATTTCCCCCCCTCCTTTTGTAAAGTATTGTCTGGCCTAATCAAAACTGTTCTACAACATTTGACTCGTTTTTTTATACATGAATAATGATTATTTTTTTATCTTATTCAGGAGTTTCCATTCCGACAACTTGTGTTCTGCCGCAATAGCGGCCGTAACCCCTTCTCCAACTGCAGTTGCAATTTGCCGATAAGAATTTTTTCGAATATCGCCAACCGCATAAATTCCTTCAATGGCCGTTTCCATATGGACGTTTGTCTCAATATGACAACCAGCATCCACACAAAGCAGGTTGCCGAGGAACTCGGTGCTCGGCACACTCCCAATGAAAATAAAAACCCCCTGGCATGGGATCTCTTTCTTTTCATTTGTTAAGACGTTTCGGGTAATAACCTTTTCAACACTCCCATTCCCATGAATACTCTCAACCACTGTGTTTAATATCATGTGTATCTTTGGATTCGAAAAGGCATCATCCAGATAAATTTTCGTAGCCCTAAACTGGTCCCTTCTATGTATTATTTGTACTGTCTTTGCGTATTTGGTTAAGAATATACCTTCCGTTATGGCAGAATCACCACCGCCGACGACAATAACATCTTTCCCCTTATAAAAAGCCCCATCACATGTCGCACAGTAGCTAACACCCTTCCCATAGTACTCCATTTCACCGGAAACTTCTAATTTTCTCGGCTCTGCACCGGAGGCAAGAATGACTATATGGCTCATATAGGTATCCGTATCGGTTGTTATGGTTTTTACCTTATCTTCTACACCTAATTTCAGCACCTCTTCATATCGTATCTCTGCACCAAACCTTTTGGCCTGGGCCTCCATTCGTTGTGTCAGGTCAACACCAGTAATAACATCAGGAAACCCCGGATAATTTTCAATCAACTCAGTGCCTATTAATTGCCCGCCGAGATATTTTTTTTCAAAGATAACGGTTTTCAGTAGTGCACGGCATGTATAAATAGCAGCGGAAAGGGCTGCAGGGCCTCCTCCTACAACAATTATATCATAATCTCTATTCACATCCCCTTCAGTCCTTTCAGGGTATTTAAAACTTGCCACCCATAAAAATTCAATGCAAACTGTTTTTTCTCAATATGACATTTGAGACATTGCTTCGTTCCCTCTGTAGCCCAATCACGGGTCACAAAGGCAGTTTTCGATTTTTCCCCCTTCGGAGTAAGCTTGTTTTTTCCTGCATGGCAAAAATCACATTCCGTTCCCATAATCTCAGAAAGCTCAAACATCTTCCTCGCTTGTTGCTCGTTCGCTTTGAAACGCTTCAGGTCAACGTGACAATAATCACATTCAACCCCTAAAGCAACAGATGCCTTCATCATTTCCTTCGATTTTTCTCCTGCTTCAGTAAAAACTGTTAAATCATCATTATGACAAAAATTACAATCAACTTCCAGGAGTGATGTCATCCTTTTAATTAATGCCTCTTTCTCTTCCTTTGTACCTTTAAAATAAGGGTTAGAATACGTAGCCCCCGGTGCATCCTTCTTCTCTTGTTTATCATTTGCCAAAGCAAATATTCCGGAATAAGGAACAGATATAAAAGCACCGACAACGGCGATAAAGACTTTATTTAAGAATTTTTTAGATAATAATTTTATCATAAAATATGACCTTTAAATGAAATATTCAGGCCTAAGAAAGACACATGCCAAGATAACGTTTTAACCAAGCTTATCAAACATATCTTTGCCTGCACCACAAGATGGGCAAACCCAATCATCCGGTAAGCTCTCAAAAGATGTCCCCGGGTTTACACCATTATCCGGATCTCCCTTTTCCGGGTCATAGACATAGCCACATACCCTACATTCCCACTTTGCCATATTTTCCTCCTCAAAAGGTTATTGATCCTATTCCTAAATTATTCCCCTTATCAAAGAGGAAGATAAGGGGTTGTTTGTTCTTTAAAAAAGTTACTTACGGCCCCTTTTTCCTGTTTGTGAACGAGAAGCAGTAAGTTTCGCTTAGGATACAAAACAATGCAAAACCAACTTCTGAATTTACGATCTGCTTTTTATTACACCCTTGCGTAAAATATTTTACCTTACCTTACACAACGTAATCAACCTCTAAAATAAAAGAAAGTGCAGAACGATTAATTCTTCTGCACTTTCTTTTTCATGGCCTACTCCAGGGTTATACCACTTAACGATTTTCAACAGGTATTTGTTTATCCCGAATCTTTTTATGGCATTCAAAACATGTATTTTCAACCATCTTCGTGAAGGATTTGAAGGTTTGCTCTGTATCGTATGAATTTGCCGATTTTTGAACTTTCAATGCCGACGACACAATTCCTTTTACATATTCATCAAATTCTTCTTTTAGTTTATCAATCTTCTTTGAATCCTGCGGATCTATTTGGGCCCTTTTAAACCACTCATTTGCCTTTGGTTCTGAAGTAAAGAACGTATCGATTATTTGGTAGCTTTGGTCTACAATGGCACCCGCTTCTTGTGCGACATATTTAAAATTTCCTCCTAATATTCCCTCAAGAATATTATTCATCCGGTCTGCAATACTATTCATCAATACCTTGGTAGGTTCTACAACTTTTTCATGGGAAGCCACCTTTTCCTCTTCTCCGAAAGCCACAGAAACAGCCGGATGAATAAGATACATAATTCCTACTAAGCCTAAACTTAACAAACTCGTGTGAAAAAATCCCTCCCGTTTCAAGGTAATATCTCCTTTCTTCTATTAAAGATAATGAAAAGATTTCCTAAAAGCTGCGTACATAAAATAGGAATTCCTGTACGATCAAATTTTTCCCTGTAACAACAGAAACCACAAATTTCTTCTGCTTTGCTAATCCTGGAAATTAAGAAAGTGCAGATTGCGAAATAATCTGCACTTTCCTTCCCATTTCAGGGGTATTAACGCATCTTCTTATGACATTCGATACAGGTATTTTTTAATAAGTTTGAAAAAGCGTCAAATGCTGTTTCGGAGTCCTTCGAATCAGCAGCTTTCTGAATTTCTTGTAATGATGTATCTATCTTCTTAAAATAATTTAAAAAATCTTCTCGCAATTTTGTAAATTCTTCTAAAACTTCCGGCCTTAAATGGGAAGTTTCAGGCTTTGTTTTATAAGCTTCTATATCGAGGCTTTGAGGAAAATACGTGTTGATGATCTGACGCCCTTTTTCAGAAACAGCGGTGGCATTCTGTTTAACCGCTTCAAAATTGTTTTGCAATATCGCCTCGAGTAATTTGTCTACCCGTTCTCCTATCTCCAATGCCATGTTTCTAAGAGGCAGCTTAATGTCTTTATGCAACATTGATTTATAATCTTGATACAATATCTGCCCTTCCCCCATTTGTCCTTTCTCAGCAAGGGCTGACGATGGGGAACAAACGATGTTCGCCGTTTCTACCAGTCCAACCAAACCTAATATACCTATACTTAAAGACAGTATCCTCTTCATATGAAATCTCCTTTCCTGCTCACAACAAATTCCAAAAGAACACATTCTATACAATAATACGGCCTACATCCCCAACCTCCTTTCCAAAATTATCGTTGTAAAAAATAAATTACAGAAGATTAACAATTTTATCATGCATAAATATCTTTTATTTGTGGCTCGGTCATAGAGACGGGCGATAATATCTGATTCAATTGACCTTCAGAGAGAAGTCCTTGTCCCAGAATAATCTCCTTCACAGATTTTCCTGTTCGCATAGACTCTTTAACTACCTCAGCCGCTTTTGAATAACCAATAATAGGATTCAGTACCGTGGCAATCCCCAAACTTTTCGTAGCATACTCCCAGCACTTCGTGGCATTCACGGTCAAACCGCTAATACATTTCTCATGAAATATCTTTATCGCATTGGTAAGGATAAGAATAGAATCAAGGAGCTTGTATTGGATCAACGGCATCATAACATTCAGCTCAAACTGCCCTGCCTGGGCAGCAAATGCAATTGATACATCATTTCCTAAAACCGAAAAACATACCATATTTACCATCTCAGGGATAACAGGATTGACTTTCCCCGGCATAATAGATGAACCCGGCTGCACGGGTGGCAATTCAATCTCTGCCAATCCGGTATTTGGTCCTGAATTCATCAGCCTGAGGTCATTGACAATGCGGATAAATTCTACAGCCAATGTACGCAGGGCACCAGAAAGTTCTACAAACGGTGCATTGCTCTGCATGGCCTCAAATCGGTTCTTCGATTCTCGGAGATCCAGGTTTGTCATTTTCCGCAGTTTTTCAATAACCCTGTTCGGGTAATCTGGGTGGGTATTGATTCCTGTACCTACAGCGGTACCTCCGATTCCCAATTCTTTCAAAGATTCACTCGACTTTTCAATTCCCCTCGTTGCCTTAAGCAGAGATGTTGAATAACCAGAAAACTCCTGACCAACACGAATAGGCACTGCGTCCTGAAGATGCGTGCGTCCAGACTTTACCAGAGAATCAAAGCATCTTGCCTTCTGACTAAAAGCTTCTATCAGGAGATGCAAATTTTTCGTAAGCTTCTTGGACAACTGTAAGGCTGCAATACGCATGGCAGTAGGATAAACATCATTTGTAGACTGCCCATAATTCACATGATCGTTCGGGTGCACTACAGAATAATCCCCCTTCTCCCCTCCAAGCATTTCAATTACAATATTAGCAATAACCTCATTTATATTCATATGATGAGATGTCCCTGCCCCGGCCTGATAAACATCAACAAGGAATTGATCCTGAAACTCGCCGTTTAATATACGATCACAGGCCAAAATAATCATATTGCCAATCCTGCTATCCAGGCAGTCAAGCTCCACATTGACCATAGCGGCTGCTTTTTTAATATTGACAATTGCCATAGTAAATATTGGCAATGATGTTTGACCACTGATAGGAAAATTATCAAGTGCCCTGGCAGTCTGAATGCCATAGTAGCATTCCGCAGGAACCCGCATCTCTCCCAAGTAATCTTTTTCTATACGAAATGAATTTGTTGAAGTCTTTGTGGTTATTACACCGTATACCATAGTTTTATTTTTTCACCTATTGTTATAATCTATTACAAAGAGCTCGGCTAACATGGAGAAAATATCTATGCAAAAAGCCAAGACCAAAAGATTGGAAGCCGTGAATCAGACATTATGCTTCTGATTTCCTGCTTCTAATGGTTCTGCAATCTCAACATTCCCTGCGGTGAACTGAACTGTTATTCTTTATGATACTCATCCATATATCATAGATACGCCCTTCGTTTTCCGCCTGCCATAATTCCATATTCTCCAGGTATTCTAAGGTATTTTTTAATATACTATAATGCGTTTTTTCTTCACCAGCGAGAAAATGATACACCTCTTTATCCCTTTTATCGACAGACTTCCCGGCAGCCTCCTCATAAAACTTAATCCCATTTTCCTCTATCCCTATGGCCAACTTCACGGCCTCTATATCATTCATGTTAGCATGAACTTCCTTTTTTAGTTCTTCCCCCATTTTCTGAAAAATACTCAATAATCTCTCCCTGGGATTACCCGTATTCTTTTCTTTTAAATGAACCGGCTCATTACGGGAAGATAACAATAATCGAAGCCTTTTGGCATGCAATTTTTCATCTTCTACAAAAGATTTAAACATGGCCTTTCCCAAAGGATGGAAAGTCTTATTCGCCAAATCGGTATAAAATGTTATTCCTTCCATCTCCATCCGGAGAGCAATTGATTTTATATCTTTCACCATCCCGCTCATTTTAACTCCTACTATCTACTTCCCTGAATTTTCTAAATAGTAAAATACCGGTTCATAATATTCCCCGATAATTAATAATTACAAAAATTTTTTACGGCAAACCTTTATCCTTTTACCTCAATTATCATACCAAAACAGTAATCTTTCAAAACATCACATAAATATATCCTAATCATGGTTACTATACTCAATTACAAAACTTTTAGAGACAAAAAATTCGAATCAATAAAAGCTTTTATCAAGAATCTTAGACCAAAAATCCATTTCTTTAGACTTTCAGACCAAATTCATTAACCTCGTTTCTTTTTTTGTATATTTTCTATGTTTTCGCAAAATGTCTTTTCAATTATTATCAGAACGCACACCTTCCTTAGAGAATATTTCACCAGGATGTGTATAACATAAAATGTCACATGTGCCAGGATAAATCTCTTGAGTATATAGCTTTAACCAATAAAAATTCGTAATTACTTAAGCTCACGGTTTACGGTACAGGGCTAGAGAAAAATGAAGATTAAAAGATTTGAAGAAAAGAAAGGAAAATGAATTGACTATAGAAGGGAGAAAAAAATTATTGAAAAATTATCTTTGCAGCTCGCATTTTTCAATTTGTATTTTAATTAAAGTTTTTAAAATCTTTAACGTACTTTTAGCCTGGCATATCCTTGATGTTCGCCAAATCTATCTGACCAAACTATGCCAATATCCCAAACATCCCCTTTTTGCATAACCTTGAGTAAAGCACCCAATTCTTCAATGTTATTAATTCGATATTGGCCCACATACACAAGTACATGACCTGCCTCGATACCAACAGTCGCAGCCGGACTATTTTTTTGTACTTCAGAAACAAGCACACCACTCTTTACCCACCACAATTTTAATTGCTTCGCAAGCTGTGGGGTTAAATCCTGCACATACAATCCCAACTTTTCCAGTGCAAGCTTCTCTACTAAGGGGATCGGGGCCTTTTCCAGAGTAACATCTACCCTATGTTCACGGCCATTACGGTTAATATAGATATACAGCTTGTCTCCGGCATTTTTCTTGAGTATATATTTTTCAAAATCGAGGATATCCAGGATTACCTTTGAATCTATTTTTGTAATATAATCACCAACTTTAATTTGTGCCTTGTAGGCAGGGCTGTCAGTTTCAACAGAAGTAACGATGATTCCCTTAGCATCATCACCCTGTTCCTCAACCTGAGCACCAAACCATATCCTGTTAAGCTCCCGGAAATTGAAAAGCGAAACAAGGGCACGTTTTACTTTATCGACAGGAATTGCAAATCCAATACCTTGGGCTTGATTCACAATTGCAGCGTTAATACCGATAAGTTCTCCATCGATATTAATAAGGGGACCACCGCTATTCCCCGGATTTATCAAAGCATCGGTCTGAACAAGACCATCGTACTTTATCTCTCCATATTCGCTATTGAAAGTAATTGTACGATTCTTTGCGCTCAATACACCTGTCGTAACTGAATTTTCCAAGCCAAAAGGATTCCCTAGTGCGATAACGGTTTCCCCTATCATAAGATCCTTTGATGTGCCCATTTTTACATACGGAAGTGGTGTAGGTGAGCTTATTTTTAACACGGCAAGGTCGCTGGCAGGATCAGAACTGATCATCGTCGCCTCATAATCTTTACCATCTGATAACCGTACTTTAATCTTAGATGCACGGCTTACAACATGCTCGTTCGTAACAATATAGCCGTCTTCATCAATAATAACGCCAGAGCCTAGCGGCCTTTCAACCATTTGTTTTTGGCTTTGACCGAAAAAATCATTGAAAAATTGGTCAAACAGCTCGCTTCTTGACCCAAAAAAAGGGTCTACATGCCTCTGAGTAATAAGCCGTTCTGTCCTTATATTGGCAACAGCCGGCCCTACCTTCTCAATCGCTTCAACAATTGGTGTCCTGCGGTTCGACTTAGATTCTAGTGCAGATACCTTACTATGTATCAGGGGGGTACAAATAAGAGGGACAAACATTGACAGGAAAATGAGTACCTTTAAGGTAGATAACTTAAAAAGGTGTTTATTTTGAAAAAACGACATATTTCCTCATTCCCAACGAAGTTGTAAGGTTTAAAATTGCTGTCAGTTTTCAGCTATCAGGCGACAGCTTCCATCTTACGACTCTCATATCTCTAAAAAATATCAGATCAGCCCACCGCAAAGGAGCCTGAGAGCTTAGGAGTTACAAAAACCGCAAGCCCTTAAACTCCCTAACTCTGAACTCCTTTGCAGTAAACCATTACAGTAATTTTTTAGTGGAACCCCCCATGCGGAGAACTTCCAAACGGTTTTCCATGCGGACTGGAACCCAATGGCGCTTCTTTCATTGGTGATTTTCCCGTATTCATAGGTACCTTCATTTCTGCCTCAGCAACAATCGTAGTAAAGTCCTCTTCCTTTTTCATAAGACTAGTGACTGCTTCATTATGAACAACATAAATATAATCTGAATCCCTATTTTTCACATAGTAATTTTGTGCATCCTTCTTCTTGCCAATAGAAAGGACAATGTCTCCGCTCTCTGTGCCAAGAGTAATAATCAGTTGGGGTTTGTCCAGGGAAAATGGTGTCAAATCATTCGTTTTATATTGTTCGATATAACTGCCTTTCAATTCGAAAAGATCACGGATAAAGGAATCCACTTCTCTTCCTTGAACGTCTTTCTGATCATAGTTTTTCATCTTCCAGACATTATTGATTTTCTCCAACTGGATAACTTTATCAGTGTAGTTTAATGAAAGGGTCTTTACATCCGTCCTTTCAAAACTGAGTATTCTCGTTGGCACCAGTTCAGCATTGAAATTCTTCACTTTAGGCCAGGAAAGTTCAAACACAAGGTCACTATCGCTAAACATACCATATGAACTTACCTTATCACCATCACTAACTTTTTTACCAATAAGCAAAGTCCTCGTTTCAATAGTTTTTTCCGAAGGTTCCTTTGGTTTCAACGTTTGTCCGGGAGGCTCATACTTCTTTCTGTCCTGTTCACTGGGTACCTGTTCTATAACCTTCTCGTAAGTTACAGAAACTTTGATTTCAGGGTTAACCAACCCAAATGGCTTGAGATCTTTTGGTGCTTTCGTAATATATCTTTCTGCCTTTAAAAAGGATAAGTCCCAAATAATCTGATTAACAACTTCCGTATCTGCCACAGTTTGGATAGGTTGAGAAAGCTCCCATTCAAACTGACCTTCTGCATCTCTTCTCTTGGTCACATCACATACAAAAGTCCGATCAGGCTTTTCAATAACGATCCTGTTGACAAGGTCTCTGTTGAAGTCACACACAAGTTTGTCCCGGAAAGCCAAAAGTGCATCACTAATTTTATCGTAAAATTCGGTTGTGGGAACAGTATAGACCGGTTCTTCATTAACACGTTTCACATAACATTTATTACCTTCCGGTAGTTCATTACCAACATAAAACTTGGCTAACTCCTTATCTTCCTCTTTTGTAACAGAAATCTCAAAAATGGGATTTTCCAAACCATATTTGGATAAACCTGTTGGTTTATCTGAAACAAAATCATCAATTTCAAGGGTCTTAATCTTTTCAATAAAATTCTTAACAGTGTCCTGGTCTGCGTAAAGATTAACCGGCTTCGTGATTACCCAATCCAGGTCTAAAGACTTTTCGATAACTATTACATCAGAGGGAGTTTTGATTTCCAATTTATTTATACCATACATTCCGATAGAATCGAACCTGACAACCTTCTTATCCCTCAAGTCATTAGGCTTCTTGCTTAAATCCATAAGAATGGTATCTTTCAGAAAGAAAATCGTGGGTTCGTCTCCGCGCTTCACATAGACCTTATTATCCAATGAATGACCAAACATAACCGATTGAGTAACACCTTTTTCACTAAGAGAAACGGTAAAAAGAGGGGTATTCAATCCATATTTAACCAAATCCGTTGACTCTTCTGTAATGAAGTCCGTTTTTTCAACCTGCAAACTCTTCAGTTTACCGAGGAGGTCTTTTATCTTTTCCATATCTGCCAAATCATTTACCGGTTCAACGAGTCGCCAGAACTTCCCCTTTTTATTACAAACAATATTATGTTCACCAGTCTTGATCTGCAAACTCTCCACAGCTTCTTTATCAAAGGCAAAGACCCATTTGCTTCGTAAATCTATGATGCTTTTGTTTGCTTTATCGTAAAGGGTCCCCGGTACGACAATAACCTCATCGCTCGTATCAAGCTTGATGTACACGTTATTACCTGCAGCAAGTTTTTGTCCAACCAATACGGTATATTTATCTTTTGGTCCGGTTATCTGTATCTTATCACGTTTTGCCGGGATATCTGTATACATGGTGATTGAGGTCTTCGGGGTATCTAACCCGTAATCCTTGAGGTCGAATGGCTTATCCTCCTCTTCTTTAAAGGAACCTATTTTACTCATAAACTCAAAGTCCGAGAGTATACTATTTACCTCAGAATTGTCTGCGCGGAGTTTTAACGGTTCAACAATATGCCAAAAGTCATTTTCTGCCTTTTCCAAAACAATCTTGCCATTTTCGTTATTCAATTCGATCTTCTTAACTATAGATGACTTGAAATCCGGAATTACCTTTTTCTGCAGCCTGTCCCATTCTTCCCGGGGTAATTGTTTCTTTTCATAAAGGAAGATATATGAGATACCGATAATAGCTACAACTAAAAGGATAATGGTTGTTTTCAGTTTCATAACTTAATTCTTTCCTCCGACGTAGAGTATAATATGGTCAACCTTCATTGTTATATAAATACATTGAGTCTTCAACAACGGTTTATTTTCCTACAAAAAGAATGTAATTCAGTTAGGGGCACGCAGCAACGTGCCCCTACATCAGAATTCCTTAACATGTACCTCAATATTATCGACGCCTCTTCCACCAAACGATACTGCCGACAACGATCGGCACTACCGGGATTCCTGCAATTGAAGCCCAGAATATAACCTTCATTTGAACCGGACTAATCGTTGCCTTGCGGAAATCAGGTGGCTTGGCGGAAATTCCCAATTGTTTTTCCTTCTTGGCCAGCCAGTTAATAGCATTACGGAATAAATCTGTATTTCCAGGATTTTCTATGTATTCATTCGTAGCAAAATTCACATCTCCAAGGACAACCAACCGTGCGCCCTGGGGTTTGGCCTTTGGATCATTGGCAAACTCAGGATGCGACTGGGTAACACTCTTGGGTAATTCCTTTACCTCAGAAGCAACAGCCATAGCAACTGGCCCGTGCAAATCAACATCTATATTAAATTCGGGTTTAGTTTGCCTCAAATTTTCAACGTCAGTCTCTCCCCACGACCCTTCAGGAGCACGCATCAGTACGACTGCCTGGTAAGGCATCTGATCATTAGCAGGCGCCGCATCGACGGAACATGCACCAAAGAGAATGGTATTGTAGCCCTTCAGATCATCAGTAATCTTATGATCAGCATATTCGTCCTTCCCTACATAAATTTCAGCAAGGGTCTGCATACCAAAAAGAGGCATATTAACCCTATTATAAACGACGACATCATCACGTACTATGATACCGTATTCCGCCATAAGGGTCTTAAACCCTGTGGGGGCATTTGGATTAACCGCCGGCTCCAGCATAAGGAGAAGTTTTCCCCTGCCTTCGAGATAATTACGGATAATATTTAATTCTTCTGTCAGGTAAGCCTTGGTAGGTCCGGCAACTACCAGCACCTCACAATCATCCGGAATCTTTTTTGTCGTTAAAATATCAAGAGGAGCTATACGGCAGTTATCACGTTTAAGGGCATTAGCAATACCGGAAATTCCTGAGCGATCATAATCTTCAAATTGCCGCTCACCATGACCGGTAACAAAATAAACAGCCGTTTGTTCCTCCTGGGTCACATTAAGAATGGCTTCCGTAAAGGCCTCTTCACCCTTAAATTTAAAAGGATATTGTCTTTCGATAACCTCACTTTGCGGTACATGTTTACTGTGGTCTCCGCACTCAAATACAACGGTATTCATCTGGAGGTCATCTATTCTAAGACGTTTCGCCAGTTCCTCAACCTTGGTACGATTTCTCAATGGATCAATACTCTCTACCTTAACTTTATCCGAATGGTAGGCATACTCCTTTAAAATATCTACAATCTGTTCATAAAACAACTCACCGGGATTAAAGAGGGTAGTAACAACAACAGGTTTATCGAGGCTTTTAATGATATTTTTCGTTTTCTGTGAAAGGGAGTATTTCCCGGTAAGAGTAAGATCAAAACGCTCGTAATGCCGATTATTTAAAAACCCGATAACCGCAAAAATACAAGCTGCAAAAACAGACATAACTGCGACGTTGGTACCAACTAATGCTTTCCTTTTCGATGCCTCAGATGAGAACCATTTATTTCGAATGGCAGTGGCCAGACTAAAACCAATAATAACCCCTCCGCCGATACCAATAGGGATAAGAGAAGATAGTCCCCATGAATTAAAGATTCTTGATACGCCGAAACCAGCAACAACGGCAATAATACCTGCCAGGATAATATATCCACTAAATTGATCAAACCAATTATTCTTTTTTTTGTTCAAGGTGCTCATCTCCATCTCCTGCTCTCAACAATACGCACGACTATAAATATGAGTAAAGCGGTAAAGCTAACGTAATAAATTACATCTCTTGTATCTATTATTCCCTTTGTAAATGTATCCCAATGATCATAGGTACCAATATATCTCAAACTACTATAAAACCATCCTTCATTCCCTGAGCTGGCTAAACCAATGACCAGTAATATAAGGAGTGCAACGATCCCAATAACGGCAGCGACAATTTGATTTTTCGTAATGGCAGATACCAGAAGCCCTATGGATACAAAGAGTCCGCCCATTAATATGATGCCGACGTAACTGGCAATAATCGCACCATAATCAGGAGAACCAACCCAGGCTAAGAATATGATATAAAAGGCTGTTGGAACAACCATGATGTTGTATAACGCCCAAGCCGATAAAAACTTCCCAAACACCACTTCGAAATCTGTGATAGGTGCAGTCATAAGAGGTTCAATAGTACCTGTTTTGTTCTCCTCAGCTAATAATCTCATCGTAATAACAGGTGTCAGGATGGAAAGGATAAATTGTGTATAAGCTAAACTGTATCGCAACGTAGTCTCTTGAGTTATTCCAAGCATCACAGAAAAGAAATAACCAGAAAAGACCGTAAATACCGCAATTACAACATATGCAATTGGCGATAGGAAGTAATTGTTAATTTCTCTTTGAAATATAGTGCACACGCTTGTCATTTATATCGTCACCTCCTGTTCTTGCGTAGTAATCTGGTGGAATATTTCTTCTAAAGTAACAGGCGCCTGTTTCATCTCTCGAATAACTCCACTATTTTTTACAATATTTGAAAAGATATCTTCCCGAATATCCATACCGCCTTCCGCCTCCACAGTATAATTATTAACCCCACCGTTCCCCTGCCACACAACTTTTTTCACACCTCTGATCGTAGATAAAGTGTTTTTAATTTTTTCCCCGTCTCCGCGTACTTCCAGGAGAATATTATTTCCGGACCTAAGCTGATGGGCAAGATTCAACGGAGTGTCCATAGCAACAATCTTACCTTTATTAATAATAATCACACGACCACAAATCATTTCAACTTCAGGAAGGATATGGGTGGAGAGTAATATGGTATGTTTTTCACCTAATTCTTTTATTAATTGTCTGACTTGCCGTATCTGATTAGGATCGAGTCCAATCGTTGGTTCATCAAGGATCAATATCTTCGGATCATGGACAAGGGTATCGGCCAAACCAACCCTCTGGCGGTACCCTTTGGAAAGTGTACCAATAATCTGATCTTTTACTTCAACGATCCTGCATTTTTCAATCGATTCTCCAATCTTCTTTTTCCGTTCACGATATGGTACCTTTTTTAGTTTCGCACGGAACGAGAGGTATTCGCTAACCCGCATTTCAGGATAGAGGGGTACGTTTTCCGGTAAATAACCTATCTGCCTGCGCACATCTATCGAATCACGGAAGACATCATAACCTGCAACTGTAGCAGAACCGGAAGTTGCCGGCATATAGCCGGTTAAGATACGCATGGTGGTGGTCTTACCTGCCCCATTAGGTCCTAAGAGCCCCAGGATTTCACCCTGATGAACTTCAAACGAAATATCATTTACTGCATACACATCTGCATAACGTTTTGCCAAATGGTCAACTTTAATCATATCAGGAAATCCCCCCTTATCGTGTTGTCTTGTAAAGATTTCTTTTTCAGCAAGTTTTTATCCTCCATTCCTTAAAATTATAGCACTGATACTTGGGCTGAGGGCCTATTGTTCTGGATTATCTCTAAAACGTATATTACTTTACATGTATGAATTGAAGAAAAACCAAATCGTATTTATTGTGATGCAATATCTTGGGTGGGTGATTGAGAATGTTGTTAATACATCATGATTTCTTACCTAGCTACAATTGAATTCCATATCTATTGATACCTATGTTTCCTCATGTTAGACATCCCCTTGCATCTATAAATTACCATAAGAATACTTCATTGCAAGCAGGTAAGCCACGACGCTAGCACAGCAAAGAAAGAGGAGCTGTTTTAGCGATTGGCCCTGGTTATCGCTATCACCCTTGCAATGACATCTTTATTTTTGTTATCCGTTTTGTCCTAATATATATACGGATATATATTAGGAGAATAATGATAATTTATAAGACTATGATTTCTTAGTATCTTCCGGTATTTTAGGCTCTGAAACCTGTGGTGGTTGTGCGCCACCTTCCTTCAACTTGATCTTTCCTTCCATCAGCTCTAAAAATGCAATTTGTACAGGATCATCAATCTCTGTGTCTACAAATACAGGCGCCTTCTTTATAATTTGCCTTGCCCGGCTCACAATCAATGTCGTAAGCCGTAGTGAACCACCAACTTTACCGGAAAACTCATCGATACTCTTATAAATGTTTACATTAACACTCATAGTAAAATATATGTTCCCAAAATTATGATTGAAGATAAAATTTTATGAAAGAACACTGGAAATAAATACGATAATGATATTATAAAACTGTATATAGTATACTCAATCTCTTTTTTGTCAAGAGAAAATAGTCTGTAAAAATTTCTTGAGAAATAACTTTTACCTGTGATAATATATGCACTTTATATTGCATGTAAAGAACGTATCTTTATACCATGAATTTTGGTGAGAGGGAGATATGGCAAGGATATATGAGGATATAACGAAGACGATTGGCAATACACCGCTCGTTAAGTTAAACCAGATAACGAAGGGATTAGGATCTACGGTGGTTGCCAAATTAGAGTCATTTAATCCTATGGCCAGCGTAAAAGATCGTATTGGAATAGCAATGATTGAAGCGGCAGAAAAAGCTGGATTGATTGAGAAAGACACCATTATTATAGAGCCCACCTCAGGTAATACCGGCATTGCATTAGCCTTTGTAGCCGCTGCAAGAGGTTATAAATTAGTTTTAACCATGCCGGACACGATGAGCATAGAACGGCGGTCACTCTTGAAGGCACTTGGCGCAGAAATCGTATTAACACCGGGTGCCGAAGGCATGAAGGGTGCGGTAAGCAGGGCAGAGGAACTAACAAAAAACACTCCAAACTCTTTTATGCCGCAGCAATTCAAGAATCCAGCCAACCCTGAAATCCACCGCAAAACAACAGCTGAAGAAATATGGAATGATACGGATGGAAAGATTGACATTTTTATAGGGGGAGTAGGTACAGGCGGAACAATTACCGGTGTCGGCGAGGTCATCAAGAAACGAAGACCCTCGCTAAAGGTGATTGCCGTAGAACCTTCAGACTCTCCTGTACTTTCTGGTGGAAAACCGGGTCCCCATAAAATCCAGGGAATTGGCGCAGGGTTTATCCCGGATATTATCAATATGGGAGTAATTGATGAAATTATCACCGTCAAAAATGAACAGGCATTCGCATTATCCCGTCAATTGGCACGGCAGGAAGGAATTTTAGTTGGCATTTCTTCAGGGGCTGCCGCGTATGCAGCACTACAGGTTGCGGCAAGGTCCGAGAATAAAGGAAAACTTATTGTGGTAGTATTTCCAGATACCGGTGAAAGATACCTGTCCACCGTCTTATTTAATGAATTTTAATGTTTGCACGTATAAAAGAGGATATCAATGCCGCCTTTCAAAACGATCCGGCTGCACGAAGCAAGCTGGAAGTGTTATTCTGTTATCCGGGAGTACATGCCCTGTGGATGTACCGGATATCTCATCTCCTTTGGAGGAAAAAATGGTTCACATTGGCACGCTTCGTTTCTCACATCAACCGGTTCCTAACAGGGGTCGAAATACATCCGGCTGCAGAAATAGGTCGGAATGTTTTCATCGACCACGGTATGGGCGTCGTTATAGGTGAAACTGCAATAGTTGGAGACGGATGCCTCATCTATAAAGGAGTTGTCCTTGGAGGTACAACTATGGAAAAGGCAAGAAGGCATCCAACTCTGGGAAAAAGGGTCATTGTAGGATCAAATGCCTGCGTATTGGGCAATATAACCATCGGAGATTATGTCCGTATCGGTTCCGGCTCTGTTGTAATCAAAGACGTACCGCCGCATGCAACGGTAGTCGGGGTACCGGGTAGGATTATCGAGCAGCAAAAGAAGAAAAAGAATGACGAAATGTTAGACCATGGAGAACTACCTGATCCCATTGCCGAGGCGCTGAAAATTGTATTAATTGAGAACCGCAAGTTAAAAGATCGTATCAAAAAACTGGAAAAAAGTTTAGATCTCCCCAGCGAAGATAATAATTATATTTCTGAAGAAGAATCAAAAATTGCAGCGATATTTATGAAAAATTATCGAGACGGGGAAGGAATTTAGAAGCTTATCGCCTAATCATCGACAATAGATTTCAGAAATACATAGGGTCGCGTAAGCTGTCAGCGGTCAGCTTACCGGGACGAGTATTAATGAACACGCACCCGTCTACCCATTACTCTCCCCCTATTGTTACCAATTGGGCAGAAGCTGCAGGCTGATTGCTTTTAAAACTCTGGTTACTTTTGAAACTTGCCTCATTTGTAAAGATAAATCTTCTCTAAAGATTTTTAGAGGAACCTCCTATTGGAAATAATGCCAGGGCATTTATAGGTACCAGTGGTTTCATGTATGAGCACTGGGGAAATGGGGTATTTTACCCTAAGGACTTGCCAAAAGGGAAATGGCTTGGATACTATGCACAATGTTTGAATAGCGTGGAGTTAAATGTTTCCTTTTACCATTTACCTTCAGAAAACGCTTTCAAAGACTGGTATCGGAAAACACCCGGCAATTTTTCATTTGCCGTAAAAGGGAGCAGGTTCATCACTCATATAAAAAAGCTCCACGATGTAGAAAAATCACTGGAATTATTTTTCAACAGAACAAAATTTCTCAAAGAAAAATTATCAATTGTACTGTGGCAGTTACCGCCGATATTTAAAGTACATATCGACAGGTTATCAGAGTTTGTATCGCTCATAAGAAAGTTAAGCACAACCTCACAGGCGTTTGAATTCCGAAATGAGACATGGCTTTGTGAAGATGTATATCATATATTAAAGGATGCCAACATGGCCCTTTGTATTGCTGATTGGCCAGAGTTTGTTAAAAACGTTCCTGTACTGACTGATTTTGTATATCTCCGGCATCATAGGGCAGAACGGCATCCTCACAGAAACTGCTATTCTGACGCTGAACTTCGTATCGATGCGAAAAAAATAAAATTATGGTTGAAAGAAAGGAAAACTGTGTTTGTGTATTTTAATAACGATGAGGCTGGTTACGCAGTGAAAAACGCTATTACTCTTTCAAAACTGATACACACAACGGAGAAAAGATAACTTCCGGGAAGAATGAAACTTCTGTCTGAAAAAATAACGTTGTCAATATACCGAAAACTTATTGAGTTTCCTCATGAAAAGGAATGTTCTGTATGCCAATGAAAGGGTATACCGATTATAAACGGAGAGAGTTTTGTAATGATATAAAATGTTCAGTACAGGTGAACCTTAACAATCAAAAGGAAGGTTCAGCTGAATACGAAAAGATTAGAGACATTTGCAAAACCGCTTGCAAATATACGCATATCAATTCCATCACTGGCTGATAGGAAAAGGATATTTAATTGTTAGACCTGAAAAGACAGGTGAAAATTGTCAACACTGATACAAGGTGATAAAGGAGGAATGAAAACTATGCCTTGGGGAATGAAAAATCGTTTATCTCAACTGATTAAACCAAATGGCCGCTGTATGTTTTTACCAATAGATCATGGATATTTTCAGGGTCCCACTTCAAAATTGGAAAGGCCAGGAGAAACTATTAAACCGATCATCGACTATGCAGATGCCCTCTTTTGCACCCGCGGGGTACTACGCTCAAGTATAAATCCCGTAAATAGTAAACCTATCATTCTCAGGGTATCCGGAGGTACCAGTATGGTAGGAAAAGATCTGGCAAATGAATGCCTTACCACCTCAATAGAAGAGGCTATCCGCTTGAACGCCTCGGGCGTAGGGATTTCTGTTTTTATCGGCAGCGACTATGAACACCAGACGTTAGCAAGCCTTTCAAAGCTTGTTGACGAGGCAGAAAGATATGGCATTCCAGTAATGGCTGTTACAGCAGTTGGAAGAGAGATGGAAAAACGGGATGCACGCTATCTCGCCTTATGCTGTCGTATCGCAGCGGAATTAGGTGCCCGGGTTGTAAAAACATACTGGTGTGAAAATTTTGAAAAAGTTACCAACGGCTGCCCTGTTCCAGTAGTCATGGCAGGTGGCCCAAAGACAAATTCAGACCTTGAGGTATTTGAGTTTGTTCATGATGGAATGCAGAAGGGCGCTATCGGTATAAACCTAGGTAGAAATATCTGGCAAAACGAACACCCCGTAGCCATGATCAAGGCACTCCGCGCTATTATCCATGAGAATGCAACAGCAAAACAGGCAAACGATATTTTTAATGCCGGAAAGAATAAAAAATAGGAGTTTAAAAAATTTATGCGTGTGGCAATGTATTATAACAACAGGGATATCCGGGTTGAGGAAATGCAAACCCCTCAAATTGGTCCGGGAGAATTGCTGGTAAAAGTAATGGCCAGTGGCATCTGCGGAAGCGACGTCATGGAATGGTACCGTATAAAAAAGGCCCCCCTTGTCTTAGGACATGAAATTGCCGGTGAGATAGTTGCAGTTGGAGAAGGAGTTAAGCGGTACAAGGTTGGAGATCGTGTAACCGTAGCCCATCATGTTCCTTGCAATACCTGCCACTACTGTCTGAGCGGACATTATTCAGTATGTGACACCCTGCGCACAACAAACTTCTATCCGGGTGGTTTTGCAGAATATATTCGTATTCCTCAAATCAATGTAGACCGCGGTACCTTTCTTCTGCCAGAGGAAGTATCCTTTGAAGAAGGGACCTTTGTTGAACCTCTGGCCTGCACGCTTCTCGGACAAAAGAAGGCGGGCCTGCGTCCCGGACAAACAATCCTCGTTATTGGCAGCGGTATCTCCGGTTTACTTCATATCCAGTTAGCACGCACGTTAGGGGCAGGACGGATACACGCAGTAGACATCACTGAATATCGCTTGAATATGGCCAGACGGTTCGGTGCAGATGTTGTAATGCATGCGAAAGAGGACGTTCCCGCCTCTATACGCAAAAATAACAACGGGCGGTTGGCTGATCTTGTTATCGTATGCACAGGGGCTAATTCAGCCATACAGCAAGCATTAAGCTCAGTAGATAGGGGTGGAGCAATTCTTTTTTTTGCCCCTACAGAGCCGAACGTAACCGTCCCGGTTAAGCTCTGGGACCTTTGGCGTGATTGTAATTCAATTATCATGTCATACGCTGGTCCCCCGGATGATATGGCAGCATCAATCGAGCTGATCCGTACAGGCAGGGTAGCAGTACGTGATCTGATCACTCATAGAATAAGCCTTGCCGAAACCGCCCTGGGTTTTAAATTGGTTACTGAGGCAAAGGAGTCCGTCAAAGTCATTGTCGAGCCCCACCGCAGAGATTAAAAATTACTTTGTAAACAAAGGTACAGTATGGAAACAATCCAGAGATTCCCTTCAGATAACCTTGTAGACCATGTAAAAAAATACATGCAAAATGAGGAAAAGGATATTGTCGATTTTTCGTGCAAATTAATCAATACAAAAACCGAAAATCCCCCGGGAAACGAAGTTCTCGCCACCCACATTGTTGAAAATTTTTTTCAATCTTTACAAATTCCCTATACAATCTTTGAAAAAATAAAGGGAAGATCAAATATTATCGGATACATAGGCAAAAGAGACCAAACATATAAAGCCCCTACCCTGCTGGTTGCATGCCATTTAGATGTAGTACCTGCCGGTGATGACTGGAAAAGGAACCCATTTGAGGCATGGGTAGAAAACGGACGTATCTACGGTAGGGGTGCATCGGATAATAAGGGACAATTGGCTTCGTTAATGGCTGTTGCAAAATTTCTTAAAGAGAATGAGCATGCATTAAAAGGCCAATTCCTCTTAGCGGGCGTTGCCGATGAAGAACGGGGATCCACCCTGGGACTGGAATACTTACTTAATGAATGTGACATCAGCGCAGACTTTGCTATCATTCCTGATGTCGCTCATAATATGCAAATAATCGATGTAACGGAAAAAGGTACCCTATTTTTAGAAATAATCTCGCATGGCAAACAAGCCCACGGCTCAAGACCGGAAATGGGAATCAATGCTATAGGGAACATGATTCTTTTATTAGAAGGCATAAAACGATTAAAATTCAGATATACCTCCCACCCGCTTCATACACCACCTACAATAAATCTTGGCTCTATCCACAGCGGAACGGCCCCGAATATCGTACCAGCACTCTGTAAGGCACAATTAGACATCCGCTATTTGCCCGGAGATTCTTCGGACACTATTATTAACGATATAAAAAACATTATCAAAAAAGTTGAGGGAGAATATCCGGCACGTTTCGATCTGAAAATCATCTCCGATCAGCCTCCGACTACTGTACCTGTCGATAACCCGTTGGTAGAGCTCATCTCAAAACATACGGTTTCTATCCTGGGAACACCTCCTCAGCCCAAAGGATTATCGGGCGCTACGGTAACAAAGCAGCTCATACAAAAGGGGATTACCGCAGTCGGATTTGGTCCGGGCGACGAGGCGGAGGCACATGCGACACACGAATCAATCAGCATTAAGGAACTTATTGATTTTGCAAAAATCATGACTTTAATTGCCCTTGATATGTTAACGAAGGACTAAATACACGCAAGCAACTGGCACGGAGAAACCAAAGCAAAAAAGTATGCAAGCATGAAGACATACGTAATGATTCCTACTTATAATGAAAAAGAAAATATAGGAAACCTAATCCGGGAAATCTTAAGCCTGAAGATTCCAAGTCTTCACATCGTTGTTGTAGATGACAATTCACCTGATGGCACTTCTGAGATTGTGAAAGAATTATCAAAAGAACATCGCGAGGTTGAACTTTTTCTCAGAACAACGGGAAAGGGAAGGGGTTCTGCCGGTATTGCCGGTTTCCGATATGCTTTGGAACATGGAGCGGATTATGTGGTAGAAATGGATGCGGATTTTTCCCACCATCCAAAATATATTCCATACCTATTGAAGGCGATACAGGATGCGGATATGGTTATTGGTTCCCGGTTTGTGAATGGAGGCAAAGATGTTAACAGGGGTATTTTCCGCAGGATCATCACACTTCTCGCAGGTATATATGTAAAAATTTTACTGGGACTAAAAATTAGAGATGTATCTTCCGGTTACCGATGTTTTAAAAGGAAAGTATTAGAGGCGATCGAACTAGACTCCATGGTTTCTACAGGTCCATCTATTGTGTCAGAGGTTTTCTACAGGACACATTTGAAAGGATTCTCAATTACGGAAATACCAATTGAATTTATGGACCGAGTACACGGCCAAACGAAATTAAACTCCATAATCCTCATAAAAACCTTACTCATGGTTTTGAAGCTAAAACAACTCCACAAAAAAGGACTCCTGTTCCGGTCATCTCCCTCCTAACCCAACAAAACGAAGAGAAGAAAGACATAATGGTTAAGGATATGGCGCTATAGCATCCAACAGATGAAACCGAACATCACATAATAAAACAAAATGAACCACGATTTGATTAAACCATCACGGACAAACGAGTTTGTCCGTGCCACCCGATCTAAAATACTGTTCGGTCTCATCTCTTGAGTACTATAGCTTTTCCATTTTAGGAAAATACATTTCCCTGATAAAAGTGCTTTCAAATTCAGGAATCCGGGACAATTCCAGAACCTCAGCAGTCCTAGCAATGTGATCTGCTTTATTCAGCAGTTTTTTGTTCAGGGTCATCCTTATTGCCCCTTCTAAACTTGAATTGCCAACGAAGAAAATCCTTGCATTTTTTAATGCCGGGAAAAAGCCTATCATAAAAAGCCCCTCTTCCTTCAGGTGATAGCCAAATGCCCCTGCAACAATAACCGTTTTAACGTCTTCCGGTTTTATATTGCACGTAGTAAACAAAATCTCTATTCCTGCCCTAATGGCTGCCTTCGCCAATTGGACTTGCCGTATATCTTCCTGCGATACGGATACACCGGCTGCTAATTGGAAATGCCGTTTCCCGCTTTTTTCAAACAAATATTTTTTATAGCCCGTGGAAACCTCACCATCACTATTCTGTAAACGACCCCTGGAATTGACAAGCCCGGTTCTTACAAGTTCTGATACTAAATCCAAAAGCCCGCTCCCGCATATGCCCCTCGGCTGACCATTACCTATGATTTCCAAAGAAAGCTCATCTCCCAGGCTCACATGCTCAATCGCACCTTCGGACGCCCTCATGCCAGAGCTTATAGTCATTCCCTCGAAACAGGGGCCTGCGGCAGTAGAGGAAGCTACCATCCTGCCGTCGAGCAAAAGAACTAATTCACCATTAGTACCTATATCCAGAAAAAGGGCAGGTGTTTCTGTGGATTCGGGGCCGGTCACCAGGAGCCCGGAAACTATGTCTCCACCAATATAGGCAGAGATACAGGGAAATGTCGTCACAGGGGCATACTTTGCAATACCAATGGCAAGCCTTTCTGCTGTCGTTGTGCAGGTATCAAGCACCTCGGCCTTATAGGGATACTCGCCTATCTTTTTTATCTCCTTATTCAAGAATATATGCTGCATCGTAGTGTTGCCTGCACCCGTAAGTTGGCAGATATTCTCAGGCTTCACATCACACTTACTACACAGAGCTTTTATCAGCAGATTGACACTGGCGATAAGTTCCTTGTGCATCGTCTGGAGTCCGTCCCGTCGTGATGCAGAGTATTTTATCCGCGACATGACATCATGGCCGTAATATACAAGGGGATTAAGTAACGAGGAATTACCCAGCACTTCTCCACAATGGAAATCGACCAACGATGCAACCAGCGTTGTTGTGCCAATATCAAGAGCTATCCCATAAGATTGTGTCCTTGTATCACCATCCTCGATTGAAACAACCTTGTCACCAATAGAAACCCTTGTAGAACAGAATCCCTGACCATCCTCAATTACCTCTTTTCTTATCACCGGATCAATATCGGTCACCCCAGCACTTTTTGCATAAAAACCTTCAACTATTTTTAAGGTCTGTTTCTCATGTGAAGGAATAAGCACCTCAGTATCGGTCTCTACAGGTGTCCTGCAGGCAAGTACCGTATTAAGTGCATTATTTGCCTTTACCTGTACGAGATCTTTTCCGCATCTACCCACACCATTGCATGGACCTTCGATGTGGATGCCAAGTATCCTTGCTGCTTCCAGAATAGTAATACCTTTTGGTATCATCCCTGCGGTTCTTGAAGGATAAAAGGTTACTCTTACATACTCCACGTAATGCCAGCCTCCATTTATATTTTTAATTAATAAATCAGGGATTTTGTAATAATTTAACTTTTTAAAAATCCAATGGACATAAAAAATAATGTAGCCCGTTAGGGGCGATTTGTTTGTAGCCAAATAAAATTCAATAGGGTAAATAGCTCTGTTGAAGCGGCCTGTATATGACTAATGGATAAACAGGTCGCTCCTACGAAACTTATAGATAATACGTTTTCAAAAGACTAAATTGTTAAGAAATTTCAAAGTTTGTCATAGCATACCAGTCTTTACTACTTCTGCCATAGCCTTTATATGTTTAACCGGTGTTTTGGCGCTCAGGCCACATGCGGGGGCAAGGATATCGATACCAAAATTTAAAAGATTCTTCGATACCTTATGTATTGTATGTGAAGGGCCATTCTGTAAAAGTCTCGTACATACATTGCCCATTAACCTCTTTTCTGGAAGTTTAACTTTCACATCTCTTATGTTTGCGATTGAATCTACACTGATGCATTCGGAAGTAATCCATTTGAGGGGTTCGTAAATAGAATTTACATTTCCACAGATATGCACAATGACCGGTCTGCTTAATGCATGCATATAAGTTATCATTTTATTTAAATACGGAAGTGCAAATTCCCTGAACATTTTTGGACCAAGTATTTCACCAGTTGCAGAAGGATCGGATATCATGATAACATCCGCACCACTCTTTATAAGGGCTTCACCATACCTGATACTATTGTCTGTTAAGAACACAAAAAAATCATGAACCTCTTTGGGATCCCTTTTCAATGCCTTCAGGAGCAGTGCTGCATCGACCAGGGAACCAGCAAGGCTTAACGGGCCTACCAAATTGCCTATTACAGCAGTATCAGGCATCGTTTTCTTTAATATCCCGGTACAGGTAAGGATTACAGGAAGGCGGCCGTCCTCATAGGGGTTAAGTTCTTTTAAATTTTTCCATTCTTGAACCGATGAGAGCGGGTAGTTTACCATATGGGGACTGGTAATCTCATCTCCATCTTCAACTTCTCCTCCCAGGGCTTCTGCTTCAACGGTCATACAAAAAGGAATACCGAGATTTTCAACCCCGGTCTCCTTGTGCATGGCAATTGCAAGCATAGCCATTTTCTCTGCATCCCTATGTACTTTCGGCCAACGGCAGCCCGTTCGTACCATAACTTCCCTGCTGGCCATGGTCATCATGCCACCGGGGCAGACGATGGGCGGCCTGTCAACCCTTTTCCCATAAAGAACGTTAAGAAGTCTTTCTTTTTCTGTCATCATATATGAAAATTAGTTCAAATTGATGGGGAGTCGTGCATATCTCCTCCCCGCATCGAGAAAGGCGACAATATTCTCATGCGGTGTATGAATGGGCACTTCACAGCCCGTGGCAACGACAAATCCTCCGGGATTATCAGATGCCTTCATTACACAATCCTTAATCATCCCCGTTATAATCTCCGGATTTCCCTTAAGCATACCCTCTGCAGGGCTTACATTTCCCATTAAACAAACCTTTTCTCCAACCAGTTTCTTGGCTTCCAGAAGGTCAATGTTATCTATACTTAAGATATCGGCTCCGCTTTCTGCCATACACTGTATCACCCTTTTTGTCTTCCCGCAGATATGAAGTACACCTGGAATGTTGTAAGAATGGATCCGTGCATATACCTCTTTCAAATATGGTAAGACAAATTCCCTGAAATGTTTTTCGCTTATCATAGAACCTGTTGCTATGGGTTCTACAGTAACTGGTACACCACCGGCCTTTACATAAGCATCTATAAGGTTCTTGACTGACTGGGTAGCAACCCTCATCAGGGTATGGATCAATTCAGGGTCTGTATAAAGTTCCTTTATAAAGGTTTCCGTCCCCCGCAAAGCCGCCGAAGTGGTAAAAGGTGCACCTATGACAGGCACGATAAAAACCTCATCTCCAATTGCATCTACACATCGTTTTATTGCTTCGAGGTACACAGGTATCCTGCCGTCTTTCTCCGGATCGACCGGTTTCAGTTTCTTGATATCTTCTCTTGTTTGTATATACGGGGTCTCCACCTGCGGGGCATCGTCCTCCGGAAAGCTCATTCTGGTACCCATGGCCTCTGCCAATGTAGAAGTCGTGGAAAAGATGTAAACAACATCATGGCGGTATTTTTTAAAGCAGGCGATATTGGCATCCCCCATATTTTTACCGTTAGTACAGAAATCCCTCACCTTTAAGTTCAGGCTTCTGGATGCAAAATTAAGAATTAAAGGGCTGACAAGGAGTCTGTCAATTTTCTTCCCTTGCAAAATTGCCAGAAACCTTTCTTTTGGTGTCATCTCATCGGTATGGTTCATCTTATACCCTCTTGATTTCTTTTTATTCTTACGAGTTCTGGTGTTTTAAGCAACAGGAAATCGAAAGGAATACCCTGTACGATGTCCCTGGCAACTCTGACCGCTTCCGATGCATTCTTCGCATACCCGTCTGCACCAATACTTTTTGCAAATCCGGAAGATATCGGCCCACCACCAACCATAACCTTCGATGCTATGCCAGCCTTCCTGAGATCTTCAATGACAACCTGCATGCCATCCATGGTTGTCGTCATAAGAGTAGAAAGACAAATCAAATCAGCCTGCAACTCTCCGGCAGTATCAATAAACTGTGCATAGGGGACGTTTCTGCCCAAGTCGTGCATTTCAAACCCGGCATTATCCAGCATGATCTTTACCAGATTTTTCCCAATATCATGGGTATCACCCTTAACGACTCCAATAACCACCTTCTTTCTATTCCACGCAGCCTCTTTGGACAAGTAAGGCCTGAGCACCTCGATCCCTGCATACATGGCATCAGCACAGAGAAGTATTTCCGGAACGAAATACTCCTCATTCTCAAATAATTCATTAACCTTATCCATCCCCTTTGCAAGTCCATCCATGATTGCCTCATAGGGATCAACCCTGCACTTTATCGCTTCAGCAGCTATCTCCGCAGCACGGATTACGTCCATATCT
>JBDIVL010000009.1:0-101924 GCA_039794405.1 Candidatus Jinrextremum sp.
TCTATGCATCAGGTACGTATTTCCATGATGGGAGTGCAAGGACGCTGATGGATACGATCAACAACAGTGTGACAGAGAAGGACATGCATGGGAGGACATCACACTTGTCTCAACAGGAATTAGAAGATATCGTAGAGTTCATGAAGGCGTTATAAGATTCTTAACGAATGGCCCGCCAATTTGGCGGGCCATTCGTTTCATACGGAATAGCATAGGAATTTTCATTCTATTCATGCGGGTTTTCAGGATGCCTTTTCATACGAATATCTTATCCATGTTAATTCGTGGTCCATTTAATCATAGAGGATATATAATGAAAATCTCATTTAGGTATATAAACAAAGCAGTAATATCTTTCCTCATAAGTCTTATCTTGATATGCATTGTTTCAACCAGGGGGTATCCTTGTGGAGGTGGTGGCTCATCACCTGATGGTATAACTCTGAAATTACAAGGAGTGAATAACCTTGCTGAGGCTATTAAACTAAAGGCTACGCTGCAGAAGAATGAGTCAATCAAATGTGCAAACGTTAGCCCGGACAGGACAGAGATATGCATCTCCACGCTTTGTCCTGGTGCAATTACGGAAGAAGAAATTATAAAAGCTATAAGAGATGCAGGCTTTACTGCCTCACTACCTGATTGCCTTACCTTTAAGATTGATAATCTTGTCAGTGAGTCGGATGGAGAGAAGTTAAGGCAAAGCCTGGATGACCTTCCGGGTGTTACAACGGGCAATATTGATTTTGGCACAAGAGAGGTTACCATTAACTATTATGAAGGATGGATCAGGTTTGCCAAAAAGATCATTAAGACATTAGAAGATAATGGGTTTAGGGTTGTTATACCCGTGGATGCGTTAACCTTTAAAACGGATGGTATGGAGGAAGTAGAGGCTCATGATGTACGGGCATACCTTTTGGGGGTTTTTGGAGTATGTAATTCTGATGTAAACGTTGATACGAGTGAGGTGAATGTCGTTTATTATCGGGGATGGACAACGAGAGAAAAATTGATCAAAACTATTGAAGAGCGTGGAAATACGAAGGTAAAACAAGATGTTATAGTGTTAAAAACCTTCTGAGCCGGGCAAGCCGGAAGAGACAAAATTTATGGTAATAGGTATGCCCGGTTCCGTTGAGCAAATGTAATAGCTGAAAAACATCGGTTTTTTGAAAAAAAATTCCTTCCATAATCGTTTAAGTTTTCAAAAATCTGATATGAGACATTTACTGACCGTTGTAATCTCTATTATATTATCAAGTACATATTACGTTGAATTATTTGCAGATGTTTCGTATGCAGACTTATTTCTCAGCGGAAGAGGTTACAAACCAGTTGAAGATAAATGGTCGTTAGGATCCTCTGGGGTAAACCTTTCAGAAGGAATGCATGCATCCGATAATTATCGGTACAGAGAATGGTGTATTAATACTTTCAATAATGGTGAGCAAATTTATAAAGCATATAAGGAAATAGCATTTGATATCGACTATCGTGCTGAGCCACCAAAAATAGATTATTGGCAAACACCGGAAGAAACCGTACAAAGCAAACAGGGTGATTGTGAAGACTCTGTCTTTCTTTTCTTCTCTCAGTTATCTGAGTTCAATATTGATGGAGATATTGTCTGGGGCTGGGTTGTGGATAAGGATAATTCAATTGCCTTTGCTCATGTATGGTATCAATTGTTTGATAAGCGTGGCAGACCTTATATCGTGGAGGGTTTCTCAAAAGAGTGGAATGGTATTATTCCTGCAGAAATGATGAATGGGAAAGAAAAACGTATACCAACATTGATGTTGAGGCATAATCAGGTAAATCAGGTAGCAGACGGAACGATCGCAATGTTTTTTCCCAACAAAAACCAGGGAACTCCAGAATCATTAGGTGATGTACATCCTTCGTGGGAGCTGTATTTCAATAATGTCGCAATCATCCAGGGAATTTTCCAAAAACTTCAGGATATGCTTCATCGGTGCAGGTAGCTGATGCATTTTCAAATATATTGTGGTAAAAGAGAGATATAGAAAATTTTAAATTCCAAAACCAAAGATCAGATAAATTCAAAATTTCTGAAATTCATAAAAGTACGTCTGGTACTTTTATGAAAATATCGGGCTTCTAAGAAGTGTATTTTATATTTCTGAACCCCTTACTAACAGAAAAAATCGTCCTCAATTGGCATATAGAGGATGGTTCTTTTTAGAAGCCCTTTGATTTATAACGGAGTTTGTCCATACCCTTGGAGTTGGTTCAATTATCCACGATATGATTTAACAGAAAAGCTATTTCTTAATGCTCTACAAAAACCACTTCCACAGTAGTTCTATGTTCCATGGCAGAAATGATGACATTGGTAGTGCCTGGAGAAATACCCTTTACGATAAAGATTGCCTTGCCTCCCCTATTAGTTAAAGATTCAGGTGTAACGGTTGCAACTGTTGGAGAAGTGCTTCTTGCTTCAATTTTTACTCCGGATAGGGGTCTTCCCTGCTTATCTAATAATTGGACAAATACTTTATCTTCGGAACCGGAATGGACATTAAGCTTGTGAGGAGATACGATAATACGCATTTCTTCGTAAGATGGGGTTTGTGCACAAGAATTTATGAAAAAGATACCAAGACAATTCAGGCAAAAGAACAAAACATTTCGATTTAATAATTTCATGGTTTTTCTCCTTATTCGTTAGATGGAGAAAATACGAAAAAGTATTGGGATGGAAACAGAGATGTATCGCTTTTCCAAGAACCACGTCATAAATATTCAAGTAATGGTATTTTTGAAAGGCTAAGAAGCTTGCTTGGACTCTCTTGCTCTTTGTATCTTCACTGGCAGAGATGCTAACATATACCTGCAGTAATTATTGCAAATACCCAAAATGCTTTACTATGTTTAAGGTATCGGTCCATCATGTGTTTAATGTAAAGATTTGTTATTTGAAATACAATAAAATTTTATCGCATCGATAATTTCTGTTAATTGATGAAAGGGATTCCTGCTCTTCATGAATAAAAATTTTGGCTATGCCAGGCCACGATAAGATAAACATATTGCTATTTGCCTTGCAACAATAACGTACCTTTCATATCTCCTACAGGTGCTATTGTGTGGGACCGATTTATTTTTTTCATCAATATTTTAATTTTTTTCTCTTCCCCTTCTTTTAATCTTAACTTTTTCCTCTTTCTTTCGTAGCCGGTTTTTTTTGCAGCAATTATATAAGTGTCCGCCTCTAAATCGGTAAATTCGAAATAACCGTTTGTGACGGGGAACAAAGTATATAAAACGCCCGTTTTTTCCCCTTTAAGGTTTAACTTTGCAAATTTAAGGAGCTTGCCCTTTGTGTTCCTGACATAACCATATATCCTGCCCCCATTGATCACTTTTACTATAGTAATTAGTCCAAGGTTCATTCCTGCTCCCTCTTCAAGTTTTATGTCTTGGGTTTGGACTCTGTAACCCTCTTTCTCATAAGTGAGTGTATAATTTCCCGCAGGAAGGTTTATAAATAAGAAAAAACCCGATTCATCTGTTATTGTATCATCTGAGAGGTTGATACCCTGAATAGTTACCAGGACTTCGGATAAGGCATTGCCATTCTGATCTGTTATATAACCGGAAACGAGGTTTCTGGCATATGGGGTAGGCGATTGTGTTGGTAAAGGTGATGGTGCTGGAATTATTGATGGCAGTGGAGATGATAGAGGAGTTACCAGTGGTGTTGATGTTGAAGTTACTGGTGTGATTGGTATTGGTGTTATATCTATTACGAAATTCAGCGCAGATAGTGCATGTATTTTACCGTACCCGTTTGTAGTAGTATGCTCTCCGGAGTTGCTTGCAGTTTGGAATAAGGCATTTTTTGTACTGGATGGATTTTTCTTTAATGAAGGTTGTGCCTGCATTAACAATGCCGCTGTTCCTGCTGCAATAGGACAGGCCATGCTTGTCCCTTGGAGGATCAGGTAGTCAGCCGGACCATTACCATCGTTAATTTCATCGTTGTCGATTATATAAGGATCATCGCTCCCGGGCCAAGCGATGATTTTGTCCCTTGCAGAAATAATTCCTTGTCCCGGTGCGGCGATATCGGGTTTTTTTACGCCATCGATTCGTGGACCGCGGCTGCTAAATGAGGAAGTATTACCAATTCCAGGATTACTCGTATAATACTGGAATTCTCCTTTATAATTAGTCCATGATGATCGGGTTACGTAAGATGCAACTGCTATAGCGTTGTCTGCCGTTGCCGGTGATCCGATAGTATAGTGAGGATCTGCATTCTGAAAGGTTACACTATTATAAAAAGAATAGATATGGAAAAACTGATCCCTGTTCGTATTGTTTTTTACCTTTAGATAATACGTGGCCGGCCCAGAAACATAAAAATTGTAATACATCAGCTTTGCTTCGGTACCTCTTGTGCTTTCTGCCTCTTGAAATTGGAAGATATTCGAAGAAATTTCTTTTTTATCGGACCCGTATAAGTTTATATCTAGATTGTTGCTTATTCCCTTGCCATCAAACCAATTTAGATAAAAATAGAAAGCCGATTGTGTCCATGGTTCCACGGTAACCTTAATATAATCTGTCGTACTATAAGCGGTAACTGTGCCTGAATAATGTAAGTCATCGTTAGCCTCATTTCCTGCTGATACAAATACTAAAGCGCCTTTGCTAAACGCATAATCGACTGCATTACTCATTTCATCACTGCCATCATTATATTCAGTAAAGCCGCCATAGCTCATGGTTATGATATCGGCATCGTAGATATCTATGGACGCCTTTATGGCTGATGAAATTGCTGCACTTGATGCATTTGCAGAATGGTTATCTCCGATTTTTAAAAAAATGAGATCCGCACCATAAGCTATTCCCTGATATTTTCCCTGAGATTGTGTGCCTCTCCCTAAAGCACTAGCGGTTACATGGGTTCCATGCTCTGATACGAGGTTTTCAATCGTATCATTCAGAGAAGGATAGTTTGAATAATCCTTGCTTGCTATTACTGCTGGAATATCTTTATGAGAGGTATCTAAACCAGAATCCAGTATGGCAATTTTAACTCCTTTGCCAGTATATCCGTAATCCCAAACTTTGCCTGTCTGGATATCCTTTGATGCGTCATTATTTTTTGGTAACAATGCTTGTTCAGCGGTGTCAAGTCTGACTATGAAAGTTTTTTTTAATACGTTATAGAGCTGATCGATGGGTATACTGGCAATGACATATCCGGTTGGATGATTTTTGAGAGGTGGTATCCATGAGTCTTCATATACTATTACCCCCATCTTTTTTAAAGAGGCAATTCTCGATGTACTTAATCTTCTTTTTGCATGAAGGTAAACTAACTGTTTATCTATTTCTTCTACCCTCATGCCCATTTTTCTCATGGTCTTTAGTCTTTCAGGTGTAGGCCTTTCTCTATAACTATTTCTTAATTGAATTTGTACTTGTAGTAAACCACTGATCTTTTTCTTTATTTCGCGATTCTTTTTTATCTCCTTTTCTGTTTTTATAAGATATTTTGGTAATATTACAGACTCGTTTTCTTCAGAGAAGGCTACATGAAAAGGTATAAAAACAGAACAGAGAAATAAAATAAACCTTTGTATGAAATGTTTCCTCATGTTAATTTTTCATAAAAGAGCATAAAAAGGTGGCCTTCGTCCTCATTACGGCAGAAAGTTTGGCCCTAGTGTCTCTTTACAGGCATGGAATACGTCGGTAACGCTTATACTTTTCATACATGCCATGGTATCGCAATTTCCTCGATAACAAGGGGCACAATCCATATTGGTTACTAATTTTCTCCCCCGGCCATAAAGGTCTATTTCCTGATGGCATGTAGAACCAAAAAAGGTGACAACCAATTTCTTTAAGGCAATAGCGAGATGGAGAGCAAGGGTATCTCCCGTAACGATCAAGTGACATTGATTTATTAACCCCATAAATTCTTTTAGGCTGTGATGGCACCCTGTATCTATTACATGGGACGCTGTTTTGGTTGTAATTTCTTTGTTCCGTTCTGTTTCTTCGGGTCCCCCAAGAAGTACAACATGGACATTTAGGTCTTTTGATAGTTTGTCTGCAAGTTCAATAAAACTTCCAACATCCCATCGTTTTGTGGCAAATCTTTTTCCCGAACCGGTATTTAAGCCAATAACGGGTCTGCCATTATGAATTCCCCATTGTTTTGCCAACTGCCTGCCGTACAATACGTATTTCTCTGAGAGGTTAATTACGTACTCTCCGTAACCTTCTTCTAATTTAAGTGTTTCAAAAATAAGTTGTTGATAGGTTTTTTTGTTTTGTCGAAACTTAAGTTCATCAGAAACCCCTAATCGGAACAAATAATCGGCCTCTCTGTTCAGGGGATAAAGGAGTCCTTTCTCGGAGAGAGCAAAACCAAGTTTTTGGTCTGCTTTTACTAGGGATGCAAGGCTTGAAGCCAGGGTATCCTTATCGAGGCATATAAGGATGTCAAATTTTTCAACTTGAAGACGCAGGGTATTTTCATAATTTGCGATCAATAGGCAATCAATATACGGATTCTCTTCCAGTACCTGTGAGGAAGATTTATCGGTAATCCATGTGATATGGGATTGTGGATATTTTTTCTTCAGGACGGGAAGGATTGGTGTGGTTCTCAATACGTCTCCAATAGCGGCCAATTTAATGATTAATATTCGTGTCCCCATGGGCTGATATTTTAGACAAGTGGTACTGATACCACAGTCAAGTTTAAACCGGCAGGGTTTCTCTGAAGCGAAGAAACGGCAATCAAATTCTTTGGACATTCTTTAAAATTCCTATAAAAATAACTGCAAAAGACTACTTATGCATACCTATTGTTTTATGATAGAACTATATTATCAATGAGTCGTGTCTTGCCTATCCTAACCGCCAGAGCAGCGACGTCGCCACGGCGGATTTTTGGTACTTCCTCAAGCGTTTCTGGATTAACTACTGAAATATAATCAATATGAGCTGTTTTATAACCGTGGACAACTTTTTCCATTTCCTGGATAACTTTCTTTGTCTCTACTATACCGGCATTGACCATGGATTGTGCCATTGTTAGTGCCCTATGTAAACAAAGGGCATCTTTCTTTTCTGCTTCGGTTAGGTAGGTATTTCTGGAACTTAATGCTAATCCTTCCTTATCTCTTTTTGTTGGAAGTACTTTTATATTAATATCAATATGTAAATCAGAAACCATTCTCTTGATTACTACTGTCTGTTGAAAGTCTTTTTGTCCAAAATAGGCACAATTAGGTCTTGCAAGATTAAAAAGCTTTACTATAACTACAGCTACCCCTCTGAAATGTCCTGGGCGTGATTTACCGCAGAGCTTATCTTCAAGGCGTTCAAGGATTACCGATGTGCAAAATCCTTCAGGGTACATTTCCGATACTGTTGGATGAAAAACTATATCGACACCCTCTTGAGAAAGGAGTATGCAATCATTGTCAAAAGTTCTTGGGTACTGACTAAAATCTTCGGTCTTTCCGAACTGTAATGGATTTACAAAGATACTAACAATTACTTTATCGTTCTCTTTTTTGGCCTGTCTTACTAAACTTAAGTGCCCTTCATGTAAAGAACCCATTGTGGGAACAAAACCAATGGTTAACCGGCCTTCCTTAAAAGCCTTAACTTTCTGTCTAATATCTTCTACTGATGTAATAATAGGTAACAAAACAAGCTCCATCTTTTGATAAGGTTGACCTTTAAAACTAGTGAATGATATATTATTTACGTTTATAGGACAAGCAATTTTTGTCCTTGCCTTTGAAGGTCTTCGCGATTGTATAGGTACTTGAATATGGCATAACTTAAAAATAGTGCCAATACATATAAATGGAAATTTTTGATACAATATAGTGATTGGTAATATTGTATCGGTATAGTTGTATTTTGATGGATAAAAGGGACTGCGTTTTTAAACAAGTTACTTGAGGGTAGAGGAAGAATAGGTTTTTGCAATCATAAAAATTGTCAAAATAAAAATTATGAGAATTTCATCCAGAGCCGGACTAGGCTAGTATATTAGCCATGGATAGGTTGATTGTTGTAAGTGTATTATTTGAGCTAGCTTACGATGTTTTTTTGTTTGAAGAGAAAAATGTCGATTTTTTGTAAGTGTTTTAAATAAAGGTAATTATAGATCAAAATAAATTGCTCAAAAATTTGTAATTATTTTTAAAATATGCTATAATGATTAAAGCCGGAGATGGTTTCAGGGTTTTTTCCCTACTAGCGCCCCAACGCTGGTCTCCTTTTCTTCCATCTCCGGCTTTTTAAAAGCGATTTGAAGGAATTTATTTTTGTGGTATAATTGTTATGGAGATTGGGAAGTGTGTTTAGGGTTAAACGTCCCCTAAGGCGATAGGTATATACGTTAACACCATGAACATACCCGATATACCAAAGTATAGCGACCTTCCCAATCTCCAATTTATGAAGAGCATCAGTGGCGATAAAATGGCCACACGTAGCAAAATATTATGAAAGAATAAAGAGCGTTGAGCCTATATCGCTACTGTTTATCATAATAAATATAATATTGGTGCAGAAGTGGCAACATATAGAGAAACAAACAAATAGCCCTGCATAGCTTGTTTTGGTATGCAAGGCTATTTATTTTTGGATCTAAATTAATACTATATCTTTTGCGCTCATAATACGTTCACAATAATGACACCTTAGCTTTATGGGGTTTTTGTTGATTACATGTAATTTAGATTCTATGTTATGGTGATTGCTAACACAATTCGGGTTGAAGCATCTGACGATACCTTCAATAAGTTCAGGTACCGCAACCTTAAACTTCTTAACAACTTCATAATCCTTGATAATATTGACTGTTGCATTAGGTGCAATAAGGGCAATTTTATTTACCTCTTTTTTATCAATAATTTTCCCCCCGATCTTTATAATTCCTTTTTTCCCAAGAAGTTTGCTTGTTAGATTCATACCTACAAGCACAACCTGTTCTTCATTGTGAATATTTAAGATATCAGCAACCTTTAAAGTGCTTTTGTTATCAATATGATCAATTACTGATCCATCTTTAATTGCAGATACGTCTAGATGTTTCATTCCAGTACCCCTAAGACTGCTGCTAATATGGCCTTCCTTACTGGTACACCATTGCGTGCCTGGTGGAAATAGACGGCAAAACTGGTTTTGTCCAAACTTCCATCCATTTCATCAACCCGTGGTAAAGGATGCAATATTTTTAAGTCATTTTTAATTCCTAATTCCTCAAGCATTGCTTTACTGAGCCTGTATATTCCACGGACCTTTTCGAATTCAACTGGATCAGCGAATCGTTCCTTTTGTATTCTCGTACAATAAATTACATCTAATTTTTTGCTTATGCCTGCGAGTGATTCATTCTCATGGCATCTAACCTTTCGATCCCTGAGTTCTTCCATACAGTCTCTTGGCATTCGTAAACTGGCTGGTGAGATAAAGAACATTTCGGTAGCAAAATATGATAAAGCATAGGCAAGAGAATGTACCGTCCTGCCATATTTTAGATCACCTAAAAATCCAATAGTAAGTCCTTCCAGTGTCCCCTTTGTCTTCTGAATTGTATAGAGATCCAAAAATGTTTGTGTTGGATGCTGGTTTGCACCGTCCCCTGCGTTAATTATTGGTATGTCAACAACATCAGCTGCTAACTGTGCAGAGCCCTCAAGGTAATGCCTCAAGACGACAATGTCGCAATATCCTTCTATGGTTTTTATAGAATCGCTCAAGGATTCCCCCTTGGCTGCAGACGTAATACCCGGCTCCGAGAAGCCAATTACCAGTCCTCCCAGGCGTTTCATGGCTGATTCAAAGCTCAATCTCGTCCTCGTTGATGGCTCAAAGAACAATGAGGCTAGTACCTTGCCCTTAAGTATATCCGAATAATCGGCCTGCTCCATTTGCCTTGCTAAATCAAGGATATACAATAACTCTTCTTTATGAAAATGTCGGATAGAAATAATATCTCTTTGCTTAAAGCTTCCCATATTTTCCCTACCGAACATATATGTAAAACCAAATAAAAATGAAGATTTCGAAATAATCTTAACAAGCATTTTCAAACATTACAAGGAAAATTAGCGATGAGCAAAGGGCGTAAGATTATCCCGTATCGTTTACAAATTCTATTGACAATGAACAAATGCATTCGTTATAGTAAATTTTCTTTGTTTTGAACATCTTACGTTCTTTCAAATCATAGGGATAAAATTTATGAAGACATTTCGTATTGGCCTTGTAGGTATGGGGACAGTAGGAACGGGCGTTACAAAAATTCTTTTGGAAAAAAATTCTCCCCTCTTTGAAAAACTCGATTGTGTACCTGTTTTAAAGGGCATCGCCGATCGCAATCCTGATACAAAAAAGAAATTAAATTTACCATCGCATGTTCTCTTTACTGATAATGCAGAGGTATTATTAAATGATCCAGATATTCAGATTATCGTAGAACTTATTGGCGGTTTACATCCTGCAAAAGAGATTATCCTAACTGCCCTTGAAAAAGGTAAAGATGTCGTAACGGCAAATAAAATGCTTTTAGCCCTTCACGGTTCAGAACTTTTTCATAAGGCACGAAAGCATGGTAAGAGCATCTCTTTTGAAGCAAGTGTTGGAGGTGGTATACCTATTATTGCCGCATTGAGGGATGGTTTTATAGCAAATAGGATTGAAACTATTTTTGGTATCGTAAATGGTACGACGAATTATATTTTAACAAAAATGACCAGAGAGGATGTAAAATATAGCGATGCCCTTGCAGAAGCACAAAAAATGGGTTATGCAGAAAAAGACCCTACTATGGATGTGGAAGGGATAGATTCATCTCACAAACTCGCTATCTTAGCAAGAATTGGTTTTGGTGTTGACTTTGATTACCAATCAATTTATCACGAAGGCATTCGTGGGATTGATTTATCTGATATATGGTATGCCCATGAATTGGGGTATACTTTGAAACTTCTGGCGATTGCAAAAAAGGCAGGGAACACCATTGAACTGCGTGTCCATCCAACACTTCTTCCCCATGATCACCCTCTTTCCTCGGTACATGGTGTTTTCAATGCCATCTGTATCAACGGGAGTGCCGTAGGGGAGACCATGCTTTATGGCAGGGGGGCTGGTGAGATGCCGACCGCAAGTGCTGTAGTTGCAGATATTGTGGATGTAGGGCTTGGAAGAGCAGGTATTACGTTTCATGCCATGAAAACTTTTTCTGAGTGCTGTGAACGTATTCCCATTGCCGATATCCTACGTATCAAAACACGTTATTATTTACGGTTCTCTGTTATAGATAAACCTGGCGTGCTTGCGGGGATATCAGGTATTTTGGGAAATTATAAGATCAGTATCGCTTCAGTTATACAACATAAAGCAAAGGAAAACGGCTATGTTCCCCTCGTGATGATGACACATCTTGCAGAAGAGGGCAACTTGCAGAAGGCCCTTACTGAGATTAAACGATTAGAGGTAATAAAGGATCATACAAAACTTTTACGGGTAGAAGAATAATATGTAAAAAACACCAAATAATAAATTCCGCGTATTTAGAATTTATTTGAATTTGTAATTCGAGATTTGTAAATTCAAATCCTGGCGCAGCGTAGCCGCAACCAAAGACAACCACCCCTCTTTCCCTTTCTTTACAAAGAGGGAATAAAGGGAAGGTAAGAAACTTACAAAAACTTGCCTTCGTGAAAACGGGGAATGGGGAAAAGAAGTTTGTACAGATGAATACTATATATAACCTAAGGAGGATTCTTGAAGTACTGTATCATTATTCCTGATGGTATGGCTGATTATCCTGTAGATAAACTGAACGGCAGAACACCTGTGGAAGCAGCCCGTACCCCATATCTTGATTTTCTTGCACAAAATGGCCAATTAGGTACTGTTCGGACGATTCCAAGTGGATTTCCACCTGGAAGCGATGTGGCTAATCTTACCATAGTAGGTTATAGTCCTAAAGAATACTATTCGGGACGTGCACCATTAGAGGCTGCCAGTATTGGTATTAAGCTGGATAATGAGGATTGGGCATTCCGGTGTAACCTTGTTACTGCTAACGAAGATACCCTAGAGGACTTTTGTGCAGGGCATATAAAAACCGATGAAGCCAATGTTCTCGTGAAACTCCTGAATGAAAAATTGGGCAATGACATTATTCAGTTTTATACAGGAAAGAGTTACCGGCATATTATGGTATATAAAGGTACTCAAAAGATGGATGCCAAGTGTTTTCCACCCCATGATATTATGGGCCAGTCAATCAGAAAACATCTTCCAAGGGGGAATGGGAGTGAAATCCTTATTGATATTATGAGTCGTTCCCGCGTACTTCTTGCCAACCACGAGGTAAATAAGGTTCGTTTAGACTTGGAAGAGAACCCTGCGAATATGATCTGGTTGTGGGGACAGGGCCACCGCCCTTGTATGCCTACATTTCAAGAGCGATTTCAGCTCACAGGTGCCGTTATTACTGCTGTAGATTTGATTAAGGGTGTTGCCTGCTATCTTGGATGGGATATCATACATGTACCAGGCACCACAGGTTATCTTGACACTAATTACACCAACAAGGGCCAGTATGCGATCGAGGCTTTGGAAAATCACGATGTTGTGCTTATCCACATTGAGGCACCCGATGAAGCCGGACACGAGGGCAAAGTTCATGAGAAGATAACAGCCATTGAACAGATAGACAACAAGATAATAGGTCCCGTTCTTGCTGCGAAGGATAAATTCTGTGATCTGCGTATAATGGTCCTTCCAGACCACTATACGCCTATTGTTAAACGAACCCATACCCCGGAACCTGTTCCTTTTGTCGCGTATGGTACCGGTATAGAGAAAGGAGTAGGCCTTCCGTATACCGAGGCTAATGCCAATGTTTCTGGTCTCTACATAAAGGAAGGACATCAATTAATCGAGAACCTAATCTCAGGTTCTTTCTGAGAGTTGCAAGACTTAAAAACTTGTCATAAAAACTTTATAATAGGTTTATCTTTACTGATGAGTTAAATTTTCGATGTATGATGCACGATATCTCTTGCATCATACATCATGCATCTTGTTTTTATCAGTCTGAAGCCCTGCCTCGCGATTTGATATTACGCATGTTCATGTTTTCTTCTGCGTCTTTTTAAAAGATATTTTTTCCTGTTTAGTCTGTGTTTTTTCTTTCCACTAAATCCGTTCGCCATATAATCCTCCAATATAGTTTAAAATATAATTCAAACTATGCAATATTACCAATAATATAAGTAAAATTCAATATAAATAGGATGGTCACTCAACTTAATTTTGAGCAATTACCAAATTCCCCAAAAACATCGTGAATAATTTCTCGTCTATCCTCACGAAGCAGGGATTACACCTGCCAGAAAGTGTAATAAAGAGGCCGGAACCATCCTCTCCTTTTTGGAGGATGACGGTGCCATTGGGAACGATCTCTTTTATCAGTAAGATCGATTTAACAATACCTTATATGTGCTAAAAAAAGTTTGCATCTTATTAAATCCTTTGTTACCATTACTTTGGTGTTCTATATTCTACAACATACTCATTTTATGAGGTATAAGTAATATGGCTAAAAAGGCCAACGGAGACAAAATGGGTTGCTCCTTTTGTGGGAGAAACTATGAGGCTGTAAGCCGTTTAATCCAGGGAAACACAAATATTTTCATATGCAACGAGTGTGTAGAGGCTTGCCACATGCTTCTCAAAAAAGACCAAAAGCATGTTCCGGTTAAACCTTTAGGGAAAGTACATATCCCTGAACAAATCAAAGCAACGTTAGATGAATATATTATAGGGCAGGAGAGAGCGAAAAAGACGCTTGCTGTTGCAGTTTACAACCATTATAAGCGTCTCATAACATCCTCCAGTGATGAAGGGGTTGAAGTAGAGAAGAGTAATATATTACTCATCGGTACTACTGGTTCCGGAAAGACTCTTTTGGCGCGTACCCTTGCAAAGATACTTGATGTTCCATTCGCAATTGCAGATGCGACTACTCTTACTGAAGCTGGTTATGTGGGGGAAGATGTAGAGAACGTATTGTTAGCCCTGCTTAGGAATGCGGATTTTAACCTCCAGCGAGCTCAGCAGGGGATTATTTATATTGATGAAATTGACAAAATTGCAAGAAAAAGCGCTAATCCCTCCATCACACGAGATGTCTCTGGTGAAGGTGTTCAGCAGGCGTTATTGAAGATGCTGGAAGGTACTGTGGCAAACATACCTCCTCAGGGTGGAAGAAAACATCCTGAACAACAGTACATTCAAATGAATACAAAAGACATCCTCTTTATCTGTGGAGGCACTTTTACCGGGATAGAAGAGATTATTAGGAGAAGGATCGGAAAAAGAAATATTGGATTTGATGCCCAAAATCGAGACAACGATAACAGTAACGAATCCCTTGGTGACGTTCTGAGCAGAGTAGAAGTTGATGATATTATTAATTTTGGAATGATCGTAGAATTTGTGGGGCGGCTTCCCATTATCGCTCCTTTAATGCCACTTACACAAGAGGATCTGATCAAAGTTATGGTAGAACCCAAGAATGCCATCGTCAAACAATATCAAAAATTCTTTGAGATGGAAGATGCAAAATTGGAATTTTCCCATGAGGCATTGGTGGAGATCAGTAAAATTGCGCATGAAAGAAGGACTGGTGCAAGGGCCTTAAGATCAATATTTGAGAGCTTCATGCTTGACGCAATGTACCATTTACCTTCTAACAAAGGGGACTCCTCGTTCTTAGTTACGCCTGCAGTTGTACGTGGTGAAACACCATTATTGGCACAAAAATACAGGAAAATTGCTTAATTCAACGTAACTGCGACCAATCGAAAAGTTGTAAGATTTAAATTTATCATATAGGAATTTCAAAGTTATGGTTATAAGGCAAAGAGCCTCTTCACCCTATATTTGACTTAAAACTTTCAACTTACAATTGATATCGTCCGCACTCGCAAACATCTCCTGTGACCAGAATTTGGATATCCGAAAAATCCCCGATTTGTTCTTATTAAAAAACTAATCGCTGAACGCTTATCTTGCTACTAAGGCAAGTCTTTTTAACTCAACCATAGCCTCTTCTTTTTTCCCCAGCTTATCGTAAAGCAGTGCGAGGTTTTTATGAATGATAGGATTAAAAGGATTGGTATGATTAGCTCGTGACAGGATCTCTATGGCTGCGTCATATTTACCTTCTCTCTGATAAAGTTCACCGAGGGAGATGTAGGTAGTAGTATATTCCGGATAATACCCAAGGGCGGTTTCCAGGATTTCTTTAGCCTTATGATATTGTGTATCCATGATATAGGCCATTGCTAATTTATTCTGAATTTGTGGGGAGATAGTACCGGCCTTTTTAAATGCCTTTTCATATTCAACAATAGCTGCGCTATGTAATCCCTCCCTGCGTAAAAGATCGCCCAGAATAGCGTATTTCCTGGCATCTTTTACCTCTATATCCGCAATGCTTTCTACATCATCTATGATTGTTGATGACTCCTTAAGCTGTGTAGGGAGTACTTGAATACCATGTACCCTTTTGAGCTTCTTCTGTTTCAGGTCCTGTAACCAGTTCTTTTCAAATTCACCAAATGGAATTCCTGTTACCGATGACACTGCATCTTCTGTTGCCTTCCCGTTTTTAATGCCATCCAGAATGGATGTAAGGAAAGGATAACCGCCCTGGTTATAGAGATAGTTAATTACGGTAAATACTTCGGCAAAGGCAAGGGCTGTATCCTCTTTCTTTTTTAATTTCGCAAGAGAGGGATGCATTTGCTCAAATGTGATAAAGTAATCTTTTTCTACCGCCTCCGCAAGCAGACTTTCTAGAGAAGTGGGAAGTGCAGGCGGTGTATTCTCAAGCCAGCGTTTTTCTTCATACTTGGCAATACCCTCATGAAGCCAAATCGGTACCCGATTATACGCCTTTTTCATTATTACATAATGTACATACTCATGGGTGAGCGTATCCAGCCATTGGTATCCCCTTGGCTGGATACGTGGGCTCGTGATAATTACACGATTAAATAAGCAGATCGCTACAGTACCGGAGGTCTCTATCTCTTCTTTTGATAGTGTTGAGATTGTACAAAAGCTTTCTGCATCAGGAAATACTTCAACAAGAATAGGTTCTCTTGGGAAGTAATTCAGATCATTTCCAATGGCATGATAAGCCTTTTCAAGCGTATCTACAGCATAATCGGCTAAAATGGCATCTTTTTCTTCCATATATCGGAATAAAAAGTGTTCAGTTTGTATCTCTTTAAACTTGCTTGCCGTTTGATAGGTTTTATTTACAAAATCATAAAAATTCTGTCCTCTTTGTGCAAGATCAGGTTCTTTTAGTGCTTCTTTTAAAAAAGACAATGATTCTTTGTAGTTCCCTTCGTAGAAACGCACTTCGCCGATAAAGAAAGATACATAGGGGTTATCCGGGGAAGCCGAAAGTAATCTATCGGCAACCAAAGAGGCTTCTTTGATCTGCCAGGTATTCAGACATTCCTCTCCATAGGTTATTTCACCGATAACATCGAAGAATTTTTCTTCATGGGCAAAAACTGTAAGTCCAGGTAAAATCAAGGTTACAAAGGTAACTATGAGCAAAATAACGATTTTTTTCAAAATTTAATCATCCTTGTAAATAGTGAATAACTGACAGTGAATAGTGGTTGATAACTAACTACTATTTCCCATTCACCATCAACTATCATGACAGTGTTAATCTACCAATCTCTGATAATAATCCTTATTGAGTTCTTTATACTTTTCAGGCAGTCCTTCTTTCATGGCATTCAAAATATCTTCTCTAAATTCCTTTGGTACCTTATATGCTTCTTCCGGTGGTATTTCAACTTTTTCGGTAGAAGCACCAAACTGTCCCTCGTCCATTCGGCCGCGGAAAGGTCTCTGCATCGGCATAGGTATACCACTGCCCATCATTCCCTTACCGATACGCTCTTTTGTCATCTCTATACCCTTTTTGGCCTCAGCAAGACGGTATAACGACTCTCTTTCATCGATTACAGCACCCTGTGCATCATGTTTGTCTAATTTCTCTTTTGCTTTTCCCATGGATTTTGATGCCATATCAAGTTGTTGATCTGCCGTCTCGTCCATAAATGGATTTTGCTCAGAAAGTTTATCTGTCATCTCCATAAGGTCTTCTGATTCTTCCTGGAGCCCCTTTTGTTTTTCAGCGTATTTTTGTAAATTTCCCTGCTCTTCTTCTGTCATACTGGCAATCTGCTGTTCTTCAAGGGACTGCATCATGGACTCTAGATCCTTAATAATCTGTTGGTTTAAATGAGTGGCATCTTGTACCTTCTCTGCCACCTGAATATCCCTTTTCGGTGCCGTCTCATTTCTGCCAGCTTTTTGTTCTAAGGTATTCTGCATACGGCTATTCCATTGATTCAGGTTTTGTGACATATCTTTTGCTAAGTCAAATGATTCCTTCAAGTCCCATCCCTTGAGCATTTCTCCTAAGTGGGAAAGGGTTTCTTCTGTCTGAGGTAGTTCTCTTGAGAGATTAAGAAAATTCTTCTGCATTGAATCCTGGTTAATTTCCCGATTCAGCTCAGCATTTCTCCCGAACAGCTCTGCTAGTTTACGGGATTCCCTTTGAAATAATTCCACCTCTTCATCACTGCCGAGGAATTCTCCCAATCGACTTGCCATTGCGTCTCTTTCCTCTGCCGTACGTTTCAGGTCACGGTTTATCTGAATATATTCTTGCAACAATTCATTTTTAGCAAGAATCTCCTTTGTTTCAGCAAGGTCGTTTTTTATCATTTCCAACCTTTTTTCCTGTGTTTCAAAAAATGATTTTAAGGTTTGGTTTATTGACTCCGAGGTACGCTTCTGGATATCTTTTTTGAGTTTTTCTGTATCTTCCGTGAGTTCCCTTTCTTTCTTCTCTATTTCGGATATTTTACCTAACAATTGGTCTGTATTTTTCAGTATATCAGCAAAGGATGAATCTGCAAAATTTTGTGCAGAAGATTTCATTTGATTCATCATTTCCTGAAGGGCAGAGAACATTCTCTGTGCGGCCTGTAAGGCTTCATTTAAATCCCCCTTATTGATTGCATCTCTTATGGTATTCAGTTCTTTCATAAGGTCATATTGTTCAATCTTTTTCAGTGCATCTGCATTTAAAAATTCGTCCATGTGCTCTCCCTGTGCCATTTCCATAAGTTTTTCCATCATCTGCTGGATAGTCTCTTCAATATGCTTCAGTTCTGCAAGCGCCTTTTCACTGAGTTTTGCATCTTCTCCATCACGCAACTTATCAAGCAAGTTTTCAATATTATTTTGAGATTGAATCAGGTTTTTCCCTGTATCAAGGACGTCATCCATCTTTTGTTTTTGAATGATCTCATTCAAGAAGAGGATAATATTCTCCACTTCAATCACTTCTTCATCCTGTGCTTTTTGTAACTCGTTCAATACCGTAATTGGCATATAATTTTCTGTTATATTTTGAATTGATTGTAGGATGTTTGTTCGTTTTTTTTCTGTAATGCGGTGGAACTTATCTTCCAAATTTTGGAGAGAATAATAGATACTATAATTTGCCAGGGTATCCTCCTGCATACTCGCCAAAATATCGGTAAAAAGGCGGTTGATATTTTCTACACGCTCCCGTATACCATCCTGTGTCATAATTAAATAATCTTTAGATGTACATTTTTCATCATCAATTCTCTTCATGAAATCATCAGATAACATATGGAGTGTTTCCCGAAGAAGCGCCTCTTGCAAGTGAACAAGTTCTTGATGCCTTTTTTTTGAACTGTATGTCTCTAAATAGTAGGTCTTTGATCTGTTGACTTTTGGGCCTGATATTGTATCATTATCCTTTACTTCTATATGATATGCGATCTTATCTTCGGGTTGTAGGCTCAATTCACTTAACGACCACAGATAGGCACCGCTGTATTGAGTTTGTTTTTTGTTAAAGGTTGCAAGTGTTTTGGTTTTTCTTTCATTTTCCTCTTCAAAAACAAGGAGGATTTCATTTACGCTAAAATCATCCTTCGCTGTATATTTAAGTTCTACAGTATCCTTTTCATTAACAGTAATATCTTTTGCGGGAGTGTTTATGACTATTTCAGGGAACTCGTCCGAATCAATTTGAACTTTATGAAGAACTGTATCCTTAAAAATTCTACCCCCGGAATCAGTGGTTTCGAAAGTATATATCCCGCTTTCAAGCAGCAATAATATGCCATTCATTACCTTTCCATTTTCTAAAGTAAGGGGAACTTTCGTTGTATTATTGAATATAATCTGTGCAGATAGTAATGGCCGATCACTTATTGCGCTAATTTGCACCTCACTGCCCCTTAATGCCTTGATATCTCCGCCAGAATTGTATATAGTCTTTGGTTGTAATCCAGAATATAAGGGATATCGGTAGTGAATCGTAATATCTCCAATAATAGGACCTGAGTGAGCATCTATCCCATTTTCCCCAATACCCTTTTCATGAATAAGGTAACGGAAAAAAAGTGGTATATTTTTATGAAAATATGAATGGTGAGATATACAGATAATGCCAAAGATAAGTACAGATACGATCAAGGCCATATTGCTTAATCTGAGAAGTTTTTTGCTGATTACACGGCTAATATCTAAATTCTTTAGTTGATTTGCTGTCGTATCTATGAGCATGGAGACCATTTGTTCGGAGTATTCCACCTTCTTCTTGTGTTGCTTGCTCCTTGCCAGTTGAATTGAGCTGATAAGGGAATTATTTAAGGAAGGATATTTTTTTTCAATTAATATAGCGATCTTTTCTGCATTCAGCAAAGATAGGAGGGGAAGAAGGAGTACTTTTACGAAAATAAAGGATAGGGTAATGAGGCTTGCTATAGAGAAAATAATAAGGCCAAATGGAAATTGTAAAAGGACATAAATACTGCCGGTTCCTAGCATAAACAGGAATAGGCCTGCGGAAAGTAACAGAGCCATTCCACCATAAATCCTATTTACAATAACGTCCTTGCCGACTGTCCGTAAAGATGAATTTATAATGCTTTGGTTATTTTTTACCTCGTTATTTCTGAAATTGAGAAGGATAATAAAATCAATAAAATCTTTTAAGGCACGACTTGATTGAAAAGCTATTTCCTTCATAAATTTGAATACTTTTAAGGGCATAACGTCACCTCCTCCAGTGTTATGTTTAAGGTTATGTCTTAAGTACTTATTTGTCAACGAAAATCTTCTTGTTGAAAAATAGTAATTTAAGGCTAGAATAACATTCGTAAATAGAAAATCTTATCCAAATAACACGGAGGTTTTTTTACGTGAAGGTTGTAATATTTAATTTTTGTGGATTTGTAAGTTTAAGATTTAAATATATGCTTAGTTTGGAATATCCTTTCGTGGAGCGAGGCTTAGCATTATGCATAAACTCTATCAAATAGTGTTTACCTTATACTCATGGACATTGTTCGTCTCACTTTGGATCTTTTCTACATTCATGGCAGTAATTTTAAGCATGGATACAAGAGATAAAGAATATGTATTTAACACCGTGGAGAGACTTTTTAGCCGCATTGCATTTATCCTTATGGGGATGAAGATAGAAATAAAAGGTGTGGAGAACATACCTCAGGATGAGCCCGTTATTTTTATCTCAAATCATCAAAGTATGATGGATATCAAATTATCCCTTGCTTGTATACCTGAAAACTTTAGCTTTATATCAAAGGATACGATTTTTCATGTTCCAATTTTAGGGGCATATATGACGGCGTCGGGTCATATTCCCATTCAAAGAAGTGAAGATAGGAAGGCTTATGCCTCTCTTTTGGCTGCCATTAATAACTTAACAGCGAAAAAAAAGTCGCTTGTGATATTTCCCGAGGGGACAAGAAGTGATGATGGTCAGTTGGGCACATTTAAAAGAGGTATCTCATTAATTGTCCTGAAGTCAGGAAGGAGGGTTGTGCCTATGGCCATTCGTGGCAGTAACCAATTTATGCCCAAACGCGGATGGCTATCTCATCCAGAAAAAAGATATGTCAGAATATCTTTTGGAAAACCTTTGTCTTTCGACAGGTCACGAACAGACCGAGAGTATACTATTTACGTAACAGATAAGTTACAGAAAGAGGTACTTAATTTACTTCAGGTATAAAGGATATGAACAGGTGCAAGCAAATAAAAAAGTTGTCTTTTTAACTTTGATTTGTAATAATATGTTAAAATAAATTAACTCTGAAAGTTTGTATAATTATGAGGACCCGAAAAAGTTAGAGTTAAAGAAGAAGTCTTGAAAATGTTAGGGAATTTGTCTCGCAATGAACTTCGTGAGCCACAAAACCATATTGATTCTGATTATAAAGTTAGAAGGGCCTGTCGAGAATCAAAAAGGGAAATGAGTAATACGGTGAGTGACTTACCTGATGCATTTATATTTAAGGGAACAGTGTGGAAATGAAAAAAACGTTGATATGTATCTTCCTAATAGTAAGTTTTTTAGGATGTTCTTATAGTAGCAAAAAACGCACCGCAAATAATAGTGGAGCCGACCGATACCAGCTAGCAATGCAGTATAATAATTTCGGCGCAAAGTATGTAAGTAAAGACATGATTGATGACGCAATTGTACAATTCAAAAAGGCACTTATCATCAAACCTGATTTTGCTGAAGCACACAACAATTTAGGTGTTGCTTATTGCCGGCAAAAAAATTTTGATGATGCGGTAGGAGAGTTTAAATTAGCAATTAAGATCAACCCGGACTATTCTAAAGCACATGATAATTTAGGGTTTGCATATAGAAATAAAAATATGTTTGATGAAGCCATAGCAGAACACAATTTGGCAATAAGAATAAATTCTAAAGATATGGAAGCACTGAATAACTTAGAGGTGGCCAAAGAAGAAAAAAAAATATATGAAAAAATAAAGGCATATCAGACTGCTAACAAGGAAATTGCCCCTGGAAGTCTTACCGGGTATAAGTTGTATACAAAGGGTTTTTTCGATGAAGCTATAGCTTCGTTCAAAAAGGTTCTGAATGAAGACCCTAATGACATGATGGCATCTTGCTACCTTGGGCACACCTATATCATGAAGGGAATGCTTGATGAGGCTATTCTTGTATACAAAGGAATCCTTGCTAAAGAACCTTCCAATATTCTGATACGGTTAAACCTTGGCGAAGCATATTTTGAAAAAAGACTCTGTAATGAAGCAATATCAGAATTTGAGAGTATTATAAAGACTAATCCGGACAATACCCGTGCTCTGTATAAACTTGGAGAAGTTTATGCTGAGAGAGGAATGTTGGATAAGTCCATTATGATGTATAATAAGGCAATAGTATCCAATCCTAATTTTCCTGAGGTATACAACAAGCTTGGTGCTGTTTATCTGCAAGAAGGTTTATATGATGAAGCAATTTCTGCGTGGAAAAAGTTTTTAGAATTAAGTCCAAATTTTGCAAATGTCCATTTTAATTTGGGATTGGCATATTTAAGGAAAGACATGGTGGACGAGGCTATAAATGAATTCAAAAAAACAGTTGAAACCAATCCTGAGAATTTAGATGCACATTATAATCTGGCGCATGCCTTCGAGAGAAAAGGTATGATAGATGAAGCAGTTGCAGAGTATAAAAAGGCCATGAAGGTAAATTTAAATAAGCAAAAAGAAAATGGCGTAGAAACAGTTAACGAACAGAAAGAATCCGAAAGTGTAATTGTTACATTCGATAAACGCAAAGGTTGAAAGACAAAGAGCCATGAAACAAAAACTGAAAACATTTATTATAATAACAATGGCAGTGCTTATCTCATTTATCTCTATCTATGCCTTTATTCGTATATCCAGTGCAATCGAACAAGTGCGTGGGACTGATCTCCTGTGGAGGTGTTTTGCCATATGGATCAAGAGTATCATACTAACACAGGCAATTTTGGTTGTTGGAGGATTATTTTTATTTATGATAAGAAAACCGAAGGTCCAACATAATCAATGACACGTTTTCTCGCACTTCTTATAATTGCATTCATTATTTACTATTACATGAAAAATAGTTTAAAAAGTAATACAGCAAGAGATGGTGTACAAAAACATGAAAATAAAAAAGTTGATGTAGTTAATACGCAAATTAAAGAGATATCCTATATTTATTATTCAGCAGCTAAGGACCACAATACCTGCAATGTGTGTATGGAATTAGATGGGAAGCATCTTTTGCCAAGTCACAAAATACTCCAAAGCATAAAGCCACCCCACATAAATTGTAAAAGTTACAAGGGTTGCCGTTGTACATTAGTATATGTGACTCAAGATGAAGAAGATAGCAGAAAAATAGAGTCTCTTTTAAAAAGACACGGTGGTATCTGCGACAGACAAACAATTGAGAGAGAACTTGCCTCATAAGAAAAAGGTGTTTACTGAACATGTCGAATACTATTGTAATTTTTATAACAACCAGTTCAATGCATGAGGCAAGAAAGATTGGCCGTACCCTTGTGGAAGAATGTCTTGCTGCTTGTTGTAATATTATTCAACCTATTGAGTCTATTTTCAAATGGCAAGGCAAATTACATATTGAGGGTGAGGTATTGATGGTACTTAAGACAAGAGAAGATATGTTCAGTGAAGTAGAAAAACGTGTTAAAGAACTCCATAGTTATGAGGTCCCGGAGATTATTGCGGTCCCAATTACACAGGGGTCGAAGAGTTATCTCGATTGGATAGAAAAAGAAACAAGATCAAGCATCTGAATAACCTCCTTAGATTGGGTTTTGTTCCTCAACCCAACCTGCTATGAAGTAAAAGCCTTGCAGCCTCTAATAAATCCTTCGCGATATAGTCCATACCTGCGGGAGAAGCAATGTTTTTATTATCAGTATAACCATTCTGTATGAATACACATGTACATCCTGCATTCTTACCAGCCTGCATATCTATTTGTGAATCACCAATCATTACGGATTGTGCCAGGTCTATGTGGTGTTGTCTCGCAGCGTTAAGAATCATCTGTGGTGCTGGTTTTCTACAGTTACAATCTACCTTGTATCGTTCTATGATTCCTTCTTTATAGTGTGGACAATAATAGATGTCATCAATCCCGGCATGTTCATCTTCCAACATGCTTTTTAATTTTTTGTGAATGAGCATTAAACGCTCTTCATCAAAGAACCCCCTAGCAATACCAGACTGGTTTGTTACAACAATAACGAGATATCCATGTTCTTTAAAAAGACGGATTCCTTCTATGGTATTAGGGAGTAATTTGAGTTGGTCTGGAGAATCCAGGTAAGGCTTGTGGACAATAATGGTGCCATCACGATCAAGAAATACGGCCTTCTTCTTTTTCATTTACTGCCTGCCCCAAAAAGTTCTTTTTCGACTAAAGAGCATATAATATGTCCAACCGTGATATGACATTCCTGTATGCGAGGTGTGTTTGATGAAGGGACTTTTAGGCAGACATCAACAACATCTTTTAAAAGACCACCGTCCTTTCCTGTAAACCCAACCGTGATTGATCCAAGTTTTTTTGCTGTCCGGGCTGCATCCAAAATGCCTCTTGAGTTTCCACTGGTACTAAAAGCAAGAACTACATCGCCTGGTGAAGCTAATGCCTCTATTTGCCTGGTAAAACAAGTATCATAACCAAAATCGTTTGCAAGTGCGGTTATTACAGAAGTATCGGTTGTTAGAGCGATTGCAGGAAGTGGACGCCGGTTCATTTTGAACCTTCCAATCAATTCCCCTGCGATATGTTGTGCATCTGCTGCACTTCCACCATTGCCTATGAGGTAGACGCGATGATTATCCTTAAACGCTTTAACAATAACATCCACTATTCTTCTAACTACATCGAGATGGGTTAACAATGTTTTTTTTACATCTATACTTTCTTGCAATTGTATTACAATATCATCCATAAAATATCACTTTCGTAATAATCTCTATCCTTTATCTTATTTTGTTCCATGATACTAGCAACCGGAACTATTACATTCCTTTCTTTTTAAATACCTTATATGCAATTTATCTTCACAAATGAGTCAAGTTTTTAATGTCTGGTACATGATGTATGATGCACGATGCATGGTATCTTTATATCCTGAATCCTGTATATTGCTTTTCTTGGTCTGAGGCCTTGTGCCTCGCTAGCTAATTGTACTTTTCATGGATTCTGTCTGATTATGTCTTTTTATTATCCGGGAAACAATATTTGTCGTTGAAACACCCTCTACAAAGGGTGCGAATACTACTTTTCCCCCATAGGACTCAATAAATTCCTTACCAACTACTCCAGCATCTTTCCAGTCTTCTCCCTTTACCAATACATCAGGTTTTATAGCTTTAATTAAATTCAAAGGTGTTGTTTCATTAAAAAGGACTACGTAAGTTACGTCCTCTAATGCAGAAAGCATTTTGGCACGTTCTATCTCAGAGATAAAAGGGCGGGTAGGTCCTTTCAGGGTATTGACGGAACGATCGCTATTTAATCCTACGATAAGTAAATCACCCTGCTCTCTGGCAAATTTAAGGTAATCAACATGTCCGATATGTAATATATCAAAACAACCATTCGTGAAGACAATCTTATCATTTTTCTTTCTATGTTCACGTACAATAGCCCTAAGCACATCAGGATCTTTAATCTTACTTGACAACTGATTTTTTCCACTCATGAGCTCGTGCAAAATTTCTCCTTTGCTGACAGGAGTTGCGCCAATTTTCCCAACTTCAATTCCTGCTGCAATATTGGCCAGTGGAGCGGCTTCCTCAAAACTGTAGCCACTTCCAACCACCATACCAAATATGCTAAGCACCATGTCGCCTGCACCTGTTACATCAAATACCGCCCGCGGAACCGTTGGTATAATTTTTCCAAATCCACTCTTGTGATATAAGAACATACCATCTTTATCAATAGTAATTATACAATATTCCAGTAAAAGATCAGAAACAAGTTTCTTTCCGGCACGGTTCAGACTGTTGATATCTGTAATTTTTATTCCCGTTGCAAGTTCAGTTTCAAATCTGTTAGGAGTCATTGCGGTAAAATCTTTATAACAGGTATAATCGCTCATCATTTTAGGGTCCACAATTACCGTCTTTTGATATTCTTTACAGAGGGTTACAATTTTCTTTAAAAATGAAAGAGAGAGTAGTCCTTTGTTCATGTCAGAAACTAAAACAATATCACATATTGGTATAGTCTTGCACAGGTAGTCGTTTAGTTGCGCTTCTATTTCCGGAGAAATAGCGTGTGTTTTTTCATAATCAACCCGTAGTAACTGCTGTATTCCTTTTCCAGCGGTTTGTAAATGTCCCATCAATCGCATCTTTAAGGTAGTCGGACGGGTTTTATCAAAAATTATTCCGGTTCCGTCAACTCCCATATCTTTAAAAGTATTCAAAAGAGTTTGGCCATGTATATCATCACCAATGATACCACAAGTAAATACCCGTGCACCTAATGTCTGCAAATTATTTATAACACTTCCGGCACCGCCAGGCCGAACATCTTCCGAAGAAACATTAATAACTGGGATGGGAGCCTCTTGTGAAATGCGTTTAACCTCACCCCATACATATTTGTCAAGCATTAAATCGCCAATGACCAGAATTTTTGGAGAACCCAGGTTTGAGATAATATTGAATAATTTATCCATTGATTAAGACTCCGGGGGAAAATAGTGTTTTTTAAAATTTAGTATTTTGGTTATTCTCTAAAACGAGCTCATCCGCCTCGTCGAGGAAATATGATATCTTAATATTAAGTGATGAGGACAATTTATCTAGTGTTGTAAGGGAGGCTGCAATTTGTCCATTTTCAATCTGAGATAGCAAACTCGGCGATAAACCCGTCCGGCTTGCCAGTTGCTTTTGGGTAATTTTCTTACTTTTTCTTATCGATTTTAGTTTTTTCCCTATAGAACTTTTGAGCTTATCTTTTGAATTCCCAATAAGGCAGTATGTTTTTTGTGCATTATTGAGTGCCTTTCGGAGGTCATTTAAATCAAAAGGCTTCTTTAGGTAATCAAACGCATCAAGCTTCATCGTCTCAACTGCTGTTTTAAAAGAAGGATAGCCTGTCAATATAATGACACAAATATTACTGTATCTTGACTTTATTTCCTTGAGTAATTCTGTACCACTTATTTGTGGCATTTTCAAATCCAGGATAATAATATGAAATTTTTCCTGTTCCAAAGTGGGTAAGGTATCCATTGGTTTTGTTATGCCTTTTGTAATATATCCTTCATCAGACAGAAATTTTGTTAAATACAAGTTATAGTCTTTATCATCATCTACAACTAATATTTTTATTCCTCTATCCATGAACTATTGCCTTTCCAAAATCTACAGGTAAAATAATATCAAAGGTAGTACCCCTACCTACTTTACTTTTTACATAGATTTTACCATGATGCCTCTCTATAATTCCATAAGTAATAGACAATCCAAGGCCTGTTCCTTTTCCCACTTCTTTTGTTGTGAAGAAGGGGTCGAAGATTTTCGATAAATAATCTTCAGGAATACCTGTACCCGTATCTTTAAAATTAATACTAATTGTCTTCTTGTCCCTCTGTGCCGTAGTTATTGAGATGGTATCTCCGCTCTCAGTCGCGTCATCGGCATTAATTAATAAATTCATAAGTACCTGTTGTAATTGCTCTGCAAAACCATGAATCTTTGGTAAAGAAGGTGATAGTTTCAAGATAATGCTTTTATTTTTTGCAGTAAACTGTTCGATAATAAGGGCAACGGTATTTTTAATTAATTCATTAATATGGACAGGTTTGGGTTGTTCGTTTCCTTCGAAGTGAGACAAATCCAGCAAGGAATCGACTGTTTTTTCAATGCGTTTCGTTACCTTTTGCATAGTTTTAAATTCTTTTATAGTTTCCTTTGTAAAGGTATCGTTCCTTTCTAGAAATCCCTGTATCATTCCTGAAAGAATCGCAAGGGGTGTATTGATTTCATGGGCAACACCGGAAGCAAGTCTCCCAATAGAAATTAATCTATCAGAATGCATCAGTTGTTGCTGAAGCTTTTTCTGTTCCTCTTCTTCTTGCTTCCTTACTGTAATATCCTGAATCAACTCCAATACCTGCACAACTTTTCCATCTTTATCGAGGATTGGAGAACTGATAACATTGCAGAATTTCTTTTTATGGTGATTGTAAATTACCCGTTCTACCTGGTTTATTCTTCCTGTTTCGAACACTTTGATAGAAGGATAGTCTGCGGGAACAGACTGAAAGTGACAATAAGTTTCAAAACAGGTATGATTCACGATATTTTTGCCTAATGGATGATTCTCTATTAGTCTTTTATTTACCCAGCATATCTTATTATTTCTATCAATAACAAGAAGGTCCGCTCCTATTTCACTTACAATATTATCCAGTTTCTTCTTTTCTTCTGTTAATTCGATCTCGAGGTTTTTCCTTTTGGTTATATCCCGAAAATGTACCAGTAAGTATAAAATGTTATTCCATTCTCTTACTACGATAATATCCAATTCCATGACCAGGGTTTGCTGATTTTTACTAATGACTTCAATTTCTGTTGTCGGGACTTTCCTGTTAACTGCCATTGCAAGAAGTTCCGCAACAAATTTTTTTGATGTCTCTGGTAAGAAATCATAAATATACTTGCCTAAAAGTTCTTCCATTTTATAGCCAATGATCTCCTCTTCACGTTGGTTTACGGTAAGAATTTTTCCGTTAAGATCTATCATCAGCATAGAATCCGCGGCATGATTAAACAATGTCTTGTAACGTTCTTCTGAGGCTTTGATACGGTTAAATAGCTTGGTGTTCTCGATGGCAATAGCCAATTGCGGAGCTATTTGCCAGAGATAATAGTAACACTGCTCACTAAAACAATTTGTCCTTTCACTGCCAAAGGTAATGGCACCAAGTACTTCTCCTTTATAGGTAAGAGGAAAACCGAGGCGAGAGTGTATTCCTTCTCTATACAATACCTTGTCAGTCCAAAAACGGCCTTTTTCTGTATTATCAACAATGACTGGTTCACCTGTTTTGATAATCTCTCCTAAAAGGCTTCCGGACATTGGAAAGGATTCACCCTCTTTTATCTCGCTGAAATTATATGTCTTTGTCAGTGCAAATACCTGAAACCATTGTCCCTGTTCATTGGAAATGATTATGCAGGCACGATCAAAAGGCATAACCCTTTTTAACTCACTACACACGGTTGAAAAACTTTCACGAATATCTAAACTTGTAGCAATGGTTTTATTGATGTTGCCAATAATTTCTTTGTCTGTGAGGGTTTTTTTGAGGCTTGCTTCTAACTGTTGCTTGTAAAGGGCTTTTTCGATGGTCTTTTTTAGATAATCGGGGTCAAAAGGCTTCAGGATATAATCAACCGTATCTAAGCACAGGGTGTTAACTACGGTCTTTATTTTACCTTGGTCAATCATAACGAGTATGATTGTGTTTACTGAAACCTCTTTAATCTTGTTTACTAACGAAAGCTCACGAACATCTTGTAACCGAAGGTCAAACAAAATTAAATCTACACCTTGTTTACTGAGAGTTCGAACTGCGTCATTACTGTTCGATACTGTGTAAACATAATATCCATTTTCCTCCAGCAGGCCTTTCAGCGATACACACATGAGCTTATCATCATCGATGATAAGGATACTGTGCCGTTTTTGCATATAAAATGTAATCTACAATATTAGCTAAGTATTGGACTTAAAAAACCTTATTAATTCAGTTATATTAATACTACAGAAAATGTATGTCAAGAATAAAGCACATTGGTCATTTGGCGGATTGTATGCTAACTTTAAGGAAGTTATTGGAATGTTACCTGAGGTGATGCGCTATATCTTGAAGTTGGTTCATTGAGATATGACTATCATGTGAACTAATAAAAACATTAATATTATTTGAGATTACACATCTCAACCCTTCCAATGTCATGCATGGTGCTTTTATCTATCCGGTAGATTTTAAGTTTCTGTAGAGTGGATTAATCAAGGAAAATTCACTGGTCGTACTTGAGAAGTATAACAAGGCTGGGTATAATTAGTATTTGAATGAAAACTTGCAAAAAATGTCGTCTCGAGCAGAGCGAGAGATCTTTGATCATGAAAAAAGCTGTCAGCGCTCAACAGATAGTCGATAGCTAAATTCCGAGGTTTCGAGATTTCTCCCGAAACCTGCCCTGAGCAAAAGATTTCTCGTTGCTCCACTCCTCGAAATGACTGAAAGCGAAGGGGTCAAAATGACAAAAGTATGGATTTTCGTTCAGATACTAATTACCTAGGGCGGATAGCCGCAATCAAATAAGGTGTTACATAGAGACAAATAAAGCATTATACAATTAAAAATACAATACTTATGTATAAAATAGAAATTTCATCAATTACTGATATATCTTTCGCTGAGCTTGAGACATTGTGTACGTCGATGAATGAACCTGTCTACCGGGCGAAGCAATTACTCTCCTGGGTTTATAATAAAGGTGCAAATACTTTTGACCAAATGTCTAACCTGCCAAAGGAATTCAGAAGGCACATGGATAAGGGATACCGGGTCTTTCAAACAAAAGTGGATACTATTATACAAACTGCTGATGGAACGGAGAAGTTTCTGATCCGGTTATCTGATGGAAATGTGATAGAGTGTGTTCTCTTAAGAGATGGTAAAAGAATTACAGCATGTATCTCTACACAGGTGGGTTGTGCTATGGCATGCCAATTCTGCGCAAGCGGTTTATCTGGGCTAGAAAGAGATTTGAGTGCTGGTGAAATTGTTGAGCAAGTACTCCATATCAAAAGGCACCTTCTTTCTGATGAACACCTTACTAACGTTGTTTTTATGGGAATTGGTGAACCTCTTATCAATTACGATAATACTATTAAGGCTGTCAGGATTATTAATGCTGAATGGGGATTTGGGATAGGAGCGCGCCATATTACCATCTCAACGGTCGGGATTATTGATGGAATTCGCCGATTAGCCCACGAAGGACTTCAGATCAATCTTGCGATATCCCTTCATGCACCGAATGACATTATTCGGTCGAAGATAATACCGTCGAATAAAAAAACAGGTATTTCAAAAATCGTCGCCGCGGCTAAAGAATATTTTAGCGTTACAAGGCGAGATATTAGTTTTGAATATATTTTAATTGATGGTGTTAACACATCGAAGCAGGATGCAGAGTTACTAGCGAGACTGCTGAAAGGTATTCAATGTAATATGAATCTTCTTCCCTTAAATCCTGTTGAAGAATCCAACTTCAAACCTCCCTCCAAGGAAGCAATTATAACGTTCTGTAAGATACTGGAAAAACATGGATATACAGTTACCGTGCGAAAGAAAAAGGGCGATGGCATAGGTGCCGCATGTGGTCAACTCCGCCTGCAAAGTGTAGATTTTTATGGAAAAAATGAGAAGTTTGTTGTTAAATAGACCCAACTAACGGGAAACGATAAATTCAATTTATACCTCCTCATCGAATCGTAATAGAATCTGTTGTTCCATCATTTTAAGGAGAATTCCCATCGCAAGTCGTATAAAGATCGGACTTATTGATACGATAAAAGAAACGGTTACGAGGGTAATTCAGCAAGCTGGTTCATTTAAGGGTTGTAAATATGCAGATATCAGGCTCGGTATTCATGAAATAAAGTGTGCCAGTGCCGAAGACGGTAATGCCAGAGGTGTGAATGCAGATGCCTCAATTTCCTTTGGAATCAGGATGCTGGCTGGCGAAATGAGTGCATGGGGATTTTACGGTCAAACCCTTGGAGAGGATGAATCGAACGCAAAAAGTATTTATAAAACACTCACTTTAGGCATAAATAAGGCGTATGCAAGGGCGGTTGCCAACGCAAATAAAAAAGCTGAATTCAAACTTATTGCCCCTTCATTAACCGGAGTAAATCTTGCTAAAATCGATATTTGCAGTGATACCGTTCATGCCACCTTTGATGAGGATCCAAGGGATGTATTACTTAAAAATATCCTTGCCCTTTGTACAAGTACGTCTCGGGACATGCGAAGTGTCTCCAAGGATGTCCGGTACACCTATATTGATATCCAAACAGGGATAAGTAGGGAACTTTTTTGCAGTACGGAAGGCGCTTGCATTGATCAATCATGCACACTTACTCAGGGACTGGTAACTGTGGTGGCACAAAAGGCCGGAGGGATTCCTGAGGTATGTAATGATTATGTAGGTGGTCTCCGTGGATGGGAAGTTTTAAAAGGTAAAAATGTTTACAAACAACCATTTGATGTCTTTGCATTATTACGAACACGCGAGACTTTGGAACTTATTGAGTCAGAATTTCTTCCTGCTACCAGCGAACCAGTCGTGGTTGTAACAAATCCACACTTTAATGCGCTCCTAGTCCATGAAATTGTAGGTCATCCTGCTGAAGCGGACAGGGCATTAAAACTCGAAACTGCATACGCAGGCCGATCCTGGTTATTCAGGGATTTTCAGGATAATGAATTGGGAAAACAGATTGCATCTTCCTTATTAACTGCATATTCAGACCCGGCTATGGACGGATACGGACATTATAAATATGATATGGAAGGTACCCCTGCTAAACGGGTAAATATCATTGAAAATGGAATATTCAAGGGGTTTATGAATGGGCGTGAATATGCCGAAGTTTTAAATCAGTCTCCAAACGGTTCTATGCGGGCGACAGAATCAGAGCTTGTTCCTCTTGTCCGAATGACCAATACTGTTTTTGCTAATGGAAATAAACCACCCGGGGAAATAATCGCTGAAGTCAAAGAGGGATATTATATCGTCAACCACCGGACTCCATCCATCAGCGAATCAAGAGAGAATTTTCGTATTTCTGCACAAAAGGTATATCAGATAGAAAATGGGAAAATTACGGGGTTATACAGGCAAGGTGGTATCACTGCGGATTCAAAAGATTTTTTTATGAATATCGACGCCGTTGGAAATGATTTTGAGATCTTTCCAGTACCCAACTGCGGAAAGGGACAGCCTATGCAGATAATGCGTGTTGGAAATGGTGGTCCCACATTACGTTCCAAGGCGAGATTAACAGGACGGAAGGAATTATGATAAGCGTGGAAGATTTGAGAACCTGTGTTCGGAACGGGATAGATTTCGTCAAAAGCCAAAAGGACATTGCCGATGTTGAGATCTTTGCATCATGGAACGAGCATATAACAGTGCGGCTCAATTATACATCTGATATCCTCTGTAATGGCGTCCAGGAACCTAAATCAACCCAAGTTAACGGTATCGGTTTGTTTGCCGTTTTTAAAACAGGGAAAGAAATAAAGGTGGGGTTTGGCAGTGTCTCCAATACCATGAGCCCAAAGGGTGTTGCAGAGGCATTTCAAAAGGCAAAAAGAAACAAGATACATGATCCGGATTTTAAATCTCTTCCAGAATCTGCGGGAAAACCAGTATTAGAAAATTATCATGATCCTGCGGTAATGGACATTAGCGATGAAACAATTGTTGATCTAGGCTGGCGAGGTCTAAAGGGAGCGCTAACTGAATTTAATCAAAAATATTTTGATAAATCAATTATCATCGGCGGTGACATTACTATTCGGAAAGAGCGCATGGCCATCGCAAGTACAAAAGGTATTGATGACTTCGATGAATCCACCATTCTTACAGCAAACATGACCGCTATGGTTGAGAAGGAGAAAGTAAAAGGAGCGGGTTGGAATACAAGTACCCATGTATCTCAGTTTAATCCTGAAGAGGCAGGACATGAATCGGCTGAAAGTGCTATAAAAACCATCGGCGGAGAGAGGATATCTTCCGGAACGTACAACGTTATCTTTGGAAGACAACCTTTGACAGATTTATTTATTAATATTATAATTCCTGCATTAAGTCTTTCTTCTGTAAATGCATCGGATACACCCTTTTTGGGTAAATTGGGGAAAAAGATTGCATCGGATTTATTAACCGTCTACGATGATGGTATAATAAAGGGTGCCATCGGCAGTAAAAAAATTTCATGTGAAGGAATTCCAACAGGGAGGACAGACCTCATTCATCAGGGACTTCTTGTAGGTTTTCTCTCAAATAATTATCTTTCCAAAAAACTGGGAAATGTTTTTGCTACATTTATACCACGAAATGGATTTCGTTATTCAAAAGGTATCAGGAGCCATACCGTACAACCAAGGATATGTCCAACAAACATCATCATAGAAAGTAAAGAGAAAGTGGACAGCCGGACACTCTTATCAAAAATCAATGACGGTATTTACATTGGTAGAATCTGGTATACATACCCAATAAATGGACTTGCTGCAGGTGATTTCACGAGTACCATCATTGCTGATTCTTATCTCGTAAAAGGGGGTAAAATTGTTAAACCCCTGAGACCTAATACCGTAAGGATTAATAGTAATATCATGGATATATTACATAATATTATTGCTGTATCAAAGGATACAAAACAAACGATTGTATGGGGAGGTGAAGAAGTTGTGATAGCACCTGAAATTGCTGTCCAGGGTGTTAAGCTTGATAATATCGCGGGTTTTATAACATAAAATTGTAGCAAGCTTTAACAATAAACTCTCATATAAAGAAAGGAGATACACAAGATAAACTATCAAGATTTTACTGAATGCATGATTTCTTATTGTAGTACATCATTAAAAAAATATTCATACAAGGAGGTTTATTATGCGCGCACATGTCGATCCGGATATTTGTACTGGCTGTGAACTTTGTACACAAACGTGTCCTGAGATATTTTACATGAATGGTGATGTTGCCGAGGCAAAGGATATCGATGTACCGCCTGAAATAGAAGATACGTGCAGGCAAGCGGCTGAAGAGTGTCCGGTAGAGGCAATTTCAATGAGTTAAAAATCGTAAAATAAGAAGGCCTTAAATATCTGAAGAATGATATTTAAGGCCTTTTTTTATATATGACTATATAATAATATTAAACATCGAGCAATGGCTTTCTGCCGATCCTTCTTCTCCTTTTAATGATCGCACGCCCACCTTTTGTTCGCATTCTCTTTCGAAAACCGCACATCCTCTTATGTTTTATAGAACTCCTTCTGATTTTAACTTTCATAATTCTATCTCCTTAAAACGTTTCAAATAAATAAACAAATAATCAGGGATAATTTCCAGACCTTTTTATTCTAAATCTTTCAACAACCTAGTGAAAATATCATATTGTTTTGCATTTTGCAAGTTATTTTAAAAGAATAATTGAATTACAAGTTTCAGATACTTATAATTGAAATTTTGATTTTTAAAAGTATTAAAATCGTATTGACATTGATCTTTTGAATTGATAATATGATCCGAATTAATCATAACTACTATGTGCAGAAATTAGTTAAGACAAAGAAGCTGTTTTTCTGTTCTACGGTTAGCAAGAGGTGATATTATTGTGGACTATTTACATGGGTTATCTCTGATTAACTAATCGTTTTAAAAAATAAGGAGGATGGTAATGCAGACAACGACAAAAAGGGATCTGTGTGAAAAGATTGCAAGAAGAACGGATAATACACATATGATTGTAAAAAAGACAATCCAGATGTTTTTGGATGAGATTATCGGAGAGCTTGCACAGGGCAACCGCATTGAATTACGCGACTTTGGCGTATTCGAAATACGCCAACGTGCTGCAAGGAAGGCCAGAAATCCCAGAACAGGAGAAGTAGCTTTTGTACCTGCTAAAAACGTAGTAGTGTTTAAGGTTGGCAAGTTGATGCGAGAAAAGGTTGGGAATGCAACCCAAACTCAACAGCCTCCTCAAGATACTGAACGCGTGTAACAATCAATTTTTGCTCAATGATTTGAGGAGGTTTTAAGATATCGGCATAATACTTTTAGCTAGTTATTTAGTATGTTTAAACAAAAACAAATTACTGAAAGTGGAATCGTAAGGTACATAAACGGTAATCGTGCGGCAATAGAAATAGTAAGGCCGAATTCTGAAGAGTGCAAAAGCTGTGGTGTTTGTGCCGGTATTGAGAATAAACCATATCTTCTAGAAGCAGAAATAACCCCTAATATATATGTTGGGCAGCAGGTAACGGTACAAGTAGCGGAAGGTTCTCCCTACAAAAGTATGATATTCCTTTTCGTTTTGCCTATCCTCAATTTGCTGATAGGCAGTCTTATAGGTCAAAAAATTCATTGTATCTTTCCAAACTCACAAGATATAAGAATGGTATTTTGTGGGTTTATTTTCTTCATAGTAACCATTATTGTTGTAAGTATCTACGACAGAAAGTTAAGAAGTAGAAAATCCTCACGCCGGGCAATCATATCGGTAGATACTCAAAATAGCTTCAACCCCATTGCTAGATAAGTCTCGTATCTTGATAAGAGATTTTTAATTTCGTTGTCTCATCTGGATTTTTTACAGATACAGTAAAGATTATGAGTAACAGATTAGATAGAGAGTTTGGGAATCTTGTCATCTCGGAAGGGTTTGCAACGCTTGAACAATTAAGTATCTGCCAACGTGTTGTTGATGCCTTTGAGGATAAAGACCCAAGAAAAAGTCTTGATATCATTATGGCTGACCGAGGTTATATCACCCATGGACAATGGGCACATCTCTTGAAAATGTTAGGTATTACAGCTATTCTGTGTCCACATTGCAATAAAAGATTTAAGGAGGAAAGTGCTGATTTTGGGAAGACTGTTATTTGTAAATATTGTAAGAAAAAGTTTGAGTATGAAGAAACGTCTGAATTAACCGCATACAAAACGACTTCTATGTGCGATAAAACACTGAGACCATTACGGCAAATGCAAGATTCATATCTCGGTAAGTTATTAGGGGAAAAATACAAAATTATCGAGAAGGTTGCTACAGGCGGCTGGAGTACTATATATAAAGCAAAAAGAACGCTGCTGGATATGGACGATATTGTTGCAATAAAAATACTTCATGTGAATTTAAGCGATAATCCTAAAGACATTAAAAGATTTTATAATGAAGCAGCCGCTATTCGAGAATTGCATCACCCCAATGCAATTCACTTATACGATTTTGACCGGGATGAAAATGGTACAATTTACATGTCTATGGAATTTATCCATGGCAGGAATTTGAAAGAAGTAATAAAAGAAACAGGGCCATTCGATCTCACAAGAATGCTCCATATCATTTTCCAGATTTGTGATGTAATTTCCGTAGCACACAAGCATCCCAAAAGGATTATACATCGAGACATTACCCCTCAAAATATCATGTTAACCAGAGTTGGAGAGACAGGTGATTTCGTAAAAGTTTTAGATTTTGGAATTGCAAAGTTACGGATACATGATGATGTATCTTTAACGGGAAGTATCGTAGGAACTCCTCTTTATATGGCACCTGAGCAATGGAAGAGCGAATGCGATGAGAGAACTGATATATACTCTTTAGGGGTAGTCATGTATGAAATGCTTGCTGGTGAACCTCCGTTTAAAGGCGATCAATTTACCCTTATGAACAAACACCTAAACGAAAAACCACTGCCTTTCCGAAAGTTAAATAAAAAATTACTGATCCCGAAATATATTGAAAACGTTATATTCTCATGTTTGGAAAAAAACAGGGGCAAAAGGCCTCAATCAGTGGATGAGTTAAAATTATTACTCCAGAAGGTCAAAAATCCTCATATTAAACTTACACGCCCTCAAAAGAGCAATGTACTTGTTATCTCAACGATCCTGACAGTCCCATTGATAATTTATTTCTTCCATTTATCAAAAAAATATAAAAGTAGTGCAGCGGTAAGTGATCCCATTCCTTTTCATCATGTCAAAGAAATACATGTGTCCCGGAGTGACACAAATAACCATGGAAATGTTATCCCAAAAGATGAACTTTTGTATTTACCAGAAATTGCTGATTCTCATAAAGACAGCAGCAAACAAATAATTTCCAATGATAATGAATCTATAAGTCAAAATACTTCTCCGGAAGAATCTTTGAAAAACATCAATAAGCCAGAGCATCAGCCACATGAGAAACAAGAGCATATCAAGAATACCTTCCCTGCCCTGGTGAAAAATAATTCAAAAGACACGGATGCAGCACGTAACGATGATAAAAAAATAATTAATACAGATAAATATAATAGTAAAGTTGTTGCCAATATTAAAAAAAGTGATATTAATAAGGAAATAAACTATACCATAACAAAATCTGATCCAGAAAAAATACTAAAAGAAGAGATAAAGACTTGGCTCCAGGAATATGAACAGGCGTGGGAAAAAGGGGATATCACAAAATTAAAGATACTTGGACATATATCCTCTGAAAAAGATGAAGATAAGCTTCGCCAGCACTATTTGTATGTTTATAATGTTAAGGTTTCTATTTACAACGAAGTGATAGAAATAGATAGTAGTGATAATAACAAAATTACTGTTAGCTTTGATAGGACGGATGAATGGATTGATGAACGTGGTGAACGGCATAAAGAAGATTTACCAAGAACAAGGAAAATTCTTTGTAAAAAAAATGATGTGTGGAGAATTATAAAATAAACCAATAGATATCACTGCCCATGTTATCGACAAAAAAATATCCTATCCTTGCAGCAGTGTTTATATGTATCCAGATATTTTGCCAAACGGCATTTTCGGATAGTATAAACGTTAAGCCTAAGTTATTTATCATCGATATCCAGAGTTCTGGTACAGCAACAATAAAAATTCTTAATCGCCAAAATAGTCCTATAAATGGTATACCCGTTACCGCAAAAAGTAGCAATGAGAATGTTGCAGCAGTTGTGCCTAATATAGGATTGACAGATTCCAATGGGCAAATCTTGTTTACTGTGACCGGTGTGTCGAATGGAACCGCAACCGTAATCTTCGATACAAGTATCTTATCAGACTCTGTTCCTGTTACTGTTGTCTCAAACATTGCGCCCTGTGCAAGGGCTTCTAGTAGTGGCGGTGGCATTGATGCGTTTGGGCCCGAAGTGATGAACGACGGTATAGAAGAAACAGATTGTTCTTATCATTGGGTTAGAACACGAAAAGAGTTTGGGCAAAAGAAGGTGGGATGGATCCGACTTGATTGGGATAAAGATGTCACTATATCCAGGATGCTTATTCAGACAACCGGTTGCGGTGGGAGTTGCGGTGAAGATCCGGATGGCCCCTTTTATATTGATCCAGGCAGAAACGTTGGTAATGGAATTGTCCAATATTTAGATAGAAATGGATCTCAGTGGATAAGAGACGGCGAGTTTGCTGAAGAAACAGGAAACATTGAGTATTCGTTTTCAGACCTGATAACTACAAAGGCTTTACTTATCAAGAAAATTTTACCTTCTTCAAAATGCAAAGGGCAACAATCTAATCCCATTATTTTTGAATGGAAAGTTTATGGAATACCTTCTTGCAAATAGGCAAGTCTACTCTCTTCCCTCAAAAGAACAATTTGTTTAAAACGAGAAACTCGATACCGTTAGTTGTTTTACCTATGGCCCCGATAGCTTTTGTCAATATGTCCCTGTCATATACATCTCCTCGGCGATACTGAGATTTGGTGGTTCTGTCCTGTAATTCATTTCTTATATTCAAATATTTTACGTCTTGCATCTTCTCATGGTTTCAGAATTCTATATTATTTTGCATGTGGGACCAGGTATAATAATCACCTCTCTTTCCCCTTCTTCGTGTAGAGTTTATTAACAATCCGAACCAGCCAAAAACAAGAATTTACTTGAAAAGCCCTAAAATACTGGTAAAAAAGAATATTTATCTCACAAGCAGTTTTGCCTATGGCGGCTACAGGTGGCAAATATCGTAAATGGGTAATTATTCAAAACCAACAGGATTTGCCTATAGTGATACTCATGATATCGAAATTTAAAGTAGTTACGGCAGTTATTTTTTTTGCTGTTTTTCTTTTTATAAGAAACTGTTTTGCCAGTAGTTTATCTGATCTGATAACTTCATTATATGGTGGAAATGGTGTTCCTGTGACAAAGGTGTTTGAGAAGGAAAGACCCACAGGAGGGGTGGACGTAATTACTACCCTTCAAGTGCCGTTAGATTCGTTTCTGGTAATTCAAAGTCTTAATTCAGAGCTAAACGCTGAAAAGGGATTGTTTCCCATCAGTTCAACAAGTGGTGGATTCACTTTTCAGTATGATAAAGAATTGGAGGTGTTTATAAGAACTACGGATAGTCTTGGACCTGTTTTCGCTGAAAGGGCTCATACCCTTGGGAAAGGGAAATTAAATCTAGGTTTTTCTTATACCTATATTGATTTTTCCAGCCTTGAAGGGAGAGATTTACATAATTTAAGCTCTGTTGTACCGCTTGATAAAAAGCGGAAAGATAGGGATTTGCTCCAATTGGACTTTGATATGGACATCTCTAGCCATTTATTTTCCTTTTACGGTGTTTATGGAATAACAGACCGCTGGGATATTTCCGTACTTATACCCATAATGCAAGTTCAGTTTGATATTGAAAGTACCGCGAGATTACTCAACCGGACAAGAAAAAGGGGAAAAAACGGTACAATTCTCGGTTACAGTTTTGATTCTAAGGATGTAACAGGCGATGCAGTTTCTGGCGCCTCAACAGGTATAGGAGACATCTTCCTGAGAAGTAAATATAATCTGTTTACATCGGAGTGGATAGATATTTCTTCAGCACTCGAGATAAAGCTTCCAACGGGAAATGAAGACGAACTGTTAGGAACGGGAAGGACCAGCATAGAGCCATTTTTTATCCTCTCAAAAAATATTGGCCGCTTCACACCACATCTTAATTTAGGATATGAGTTTAATAGTGGAAGTGAGGGAAAAGACAGGATTACATATATTGCCGGTACCGATTATGGATTTGGCAAAGGGAGTAACCATTTTGCTCTTGCACTTGATATTATTGGCAACCATAAAACAGAAAGGACAAGTATTGGTAATGATATTGTAGACTTCTCAACGGGATTTAAGTGGAGCCCCCGTTCAGGAATGCTCTTGTTTTTCAATGTACAGATACCTCTCAATGATGATGGTCTCAGAGCAGACTGGATTCCAACGGCAGGGTACGAACTAAATTTCTAGGAAAGCAACACCTCAGATCAATGAGAAATACAACGTACAAGGCATAATACCATAAGGTCGAGGTTGAGGTTTCCTTACCTCAACCTCTTTTAAAAATATTTCTCTTGCCTTCCGTAAATAGGAAAACTCCCTAAAACTTGTCCTCATGAAAATGGGGAAAAGAATGTTTTGCAAAGTAGTACTATAGAGGGCAGTTAACAGGTTACCTAGGCGAAGTCATCAATTGGTTAAGCTTGGATAACGCCTTTTTCTCAATTTTTCTCGCCCATTCCCGGCTAATGTTCAGCTTCTTGCTTACCTCTCGAAGTGTCATTGGTTCTGTGTTGTCAAATCCATAACGCATTTTCAATACGCATGCTTCTCGGCAATCGATTGTTTCCAGTAATCTCCTTAATTCTTTCTTATCATAAGATTCTATTAACTCCTCTTCCGGCATTTTGGTACGGCCGTCAGCTATGTATTCGCTCAATTCCATTGAATCACCCTCTTGTAAATACACATCCTTTATAATATGGGAATGTCTTATCGCAGTTTCTATCCATCGAGCCTGTTTCTCATTGACCTGTAATTCCTGGGCAATTTCTTCCCGGTCTGGTAATCTGTGTAAGGTATTCGTTAAGCTTGAAGATGTTTTTTTCCATTTAGAAACTCTCTCGGCCATATAGATAGGAATATGGACGGTTTTTGAGTTAATAATAAGCGCACGTCTTATTGTCCATTTAACCCACCACGAGGCATACTTACCGAACCGTTGACCCATGGTATAGTCAAACCTCTCTGCTGCTCGCATAAGCCCAATATTTCCTTCGCTGATCAAATCTGAAATACTTGTTCCATAGTAAGTAAATCTCTTAGCAATCTTTATAACAAGGGGAAGATAGGCTGTCACAATTTGTTCTTTTGCCTCTTGGTCTCCTTGAGAAACTTTTTCAAATAATCTCCTTTCTTCTTCTGCTGTAAGGGGGGAAATTTTTTTTAAATCTTTAATGTAAATCTGAAGTGAAAATTCCATCCATTACCTCCGTTATTTTTTTCTTATTTGCCCAGAAATGCTGGTGAAAATATGCTTTTTTCTCCTGATATTCCTGAAGCAATAGATCCCTAAAGAATAGAGAAAGAAGGGATCTACCTATGAAAAATTTACCAATAAATAAAAAGATACTATCTGCTTAAATTAATCTATTCACTCTTGCAGAAAGTAACCCGATGTTGTTGTGTTAGCTCTGATAATGCAGAATACTTGGAAAGCTTTAAATGACGCTCATTTATTGCGCAGATGATGTGCCATCACTCTATAAAAAAGTTTTATATTCTTGGAAAGTCATAACGTGTATGTTGATATGGCATTGCAATACAATGTAAAATGTTTGCTGTCGCAGGAATGTGTAACAAAATGTATAACTAATTGTGACATCTTTTTGAGTACTGATTGTTTAATTTTGCTAAATACCTGTGAAATGGTATAAACAAAAGTGTTACTTATGGTAACACGGGGAATATGTAACAATTCCACACAAAAATCATGGTTTCTTGGGACAAATGTTTATAGGATTGGTAAAAAAAGGAGTGATAAAGGATTCATTAGTTTGCTGATATTGGGGAATTTTCGCTACAGCCCCGATGAAGGAGTTTCATAACTGTTCAGGTTTAAGATTCAGAATTCGCGGTTAGGGAGAGATAGAGACTGAAGGGTTTGAAGAAAGAAAAATAGCCCACCATAAATTGTGAATCTTAAACCTGACAACTTGATGGTATAGGAATTTTCATTTTATATAAGTGGGTTTCTAAGTGGCACGGACAAACTTTGTTTGCCCGTGTCCTCATAGTTGGTTCATGGTTGGTTCAATCGTCTACGATTGAACCGAAACTTTTTGGTCTTGTTTCCCTATGCTTTATACAAATCAAAAGCGTGCAGGCCAATGCCAAAACGTGTGGTTCAATCTGCAAGATTGAACCAACCCTGGGTTCGCCAAAGGCGATAAGTTTATGTATAGGAATTTCAAAGTTATATACTCTCTGTGTCATTTCGATCTTCTCGCTTTTTGTCATCTCGATGAACAAAGTGACGAGGAATCTTTTGCTTAGGACAGCTTCGGGAGAAATTTTAAAAGTTATCCCAGAACCTATTTCTGTTATTAAAGTTTTTTCATTGTTTTCAGTATCTCGATAATTTTTTCTGGTAGACTATCTCTATTTTCGTAATTTACCGTTATAACGTTAACATCTTTCCGTTTTTTTATATTTTCAGTAAAGGGGTCACCATTTTCTTTTATAACACAAAGAAGGGACTTTTCACCATCAAAGAGATCACGCGCTATATCTCTAAACTTCATTGAAAAAAGTTCCATTTTCCCAATTTCGTCAATAACGATAATTGATTTATCCTTTATCGCTTTTTCTAATGCCGGAATGGACACTTTCTCAAAGGAATCCAGATCAACCCGATATTTGCCGACTCTATAGTTACTCTTGCAATCTACATGGGCCAGGATACCATCCTCTCCGTCCAGCGTTACTACCCTAAAGCCCGTGCGTTTACCCATGATGCGGATTTCTTCTGTATAGAATCCACCCGCAGCAGGTCCCAAACTCGGTATGACTTTTTTAATGATAGATGTCTTACCCACGCCGGGTTTTCCTGTTAATACGATATGTTTTTTCATAATTTTCTATTATTGCGCAGGAATTTTGGTTGTGGCTCCACTGTACCACGTATTTATTTTTTTAAACTCTTTCCAAGTTCCTTCTCTACAACTTGTACTTTATGCTCAATCATCTTTATCTTCTTATCCTTCCTTTCGTCAATTTTTACTGCCATGTATACCCTTTGTGCCGTTTCCAGTGCTGTGTTGTGGCATTTCTTAATTAAGTCAAATACACGGTCGCTATCTCCCTCCACAATGGTGCCCATAGCATTAAGCTTATAATCTAATCCGCTCTCGTCTATAACTTTAACAACCCGGGCAATATGATGAGCTAGATCGACCCCCTCACCAATAGGAACCACACTAATTTCAGCAATCATTTTATACCTCCTTGTGAAGAAGCTCTGATAAGATTTAGATATCGACTTAATGCTATATCAGAAATCATATAATTTCAAGGATGAAAGCATATCCTCAATGTAGTATCATTCGAGATGGTTGACAATAGGCCTGAAAAGATTATACTAAAGAGCAATGAAAAATGGCTTAAAAGGAGATTATGATGCAGTCGTTATAGGAGCAGGTCCTTCTGGGGCAGCAGTTGCCAGAGGCTTGGTAAACGAAGGTCTAAAAGTTCTTATCCTGGAGAAAAAGAGACTTCCGAGATACAAGATTTGTTCTGGCATTATCTTTAAAAAATCTCAGGATATAACAGAAAAATATTTTGGACAAATCCCTGAAACGGTCTATGTCACACCGGGACTTTTAAAGGGAGTAAGATTGTGGACTAAAGGTGAACACTTTACTGACTGGTCATTTCACAAGGATGGCAGTGCTGGTGCACCCAATGTATGGCGTTCTGAATATGACCATTGGCTAATAAAAAATTCAGGGGCCGAAGTTTGGGATCATTGCAGTTTAAAAGAGTTTAAAGATTATGGTGATTATGTAGCATTAGAATGCAGTGAAGTTCTCAGCCACAAAACAATACGAGTTACCTGCAAATACCTCATAAGTGCAGAAGGGAGTAGGTCAATAATCAGAGAAAAGCTTGCGCCGGAAACCGAAAAGACCCTTACATGGTTTATTGCATACCAAAATTATTATGAAGGGAATTGCGATTTAGATCCCTGTTTCTATCATGGGTTCCTGGAGTCACAGTATGGTGAAGTCTACGCATGGTACAATGTAAAGGACGGCCTGCAAGTTTTTGGTACTGCAGTAAAAAAGGGATCAAAAATATACCCTTATCTCAGGAAATACCGTGAGATGTTAGAAAAGAGATTCGGATTAAAACTTAAAAAACTCGTGAGAAAGGCTAGCTGTATTGGTAACGATATGTGTACAACAGATAAATTTTACCTGGGGAAAGGAAATGTTCTTTTGGTTGGGGAGGCTGCAGGATTTTTGAATGCATTTGGGGAGGGAATTTCCTGTGCGTTATCAACAGGCATACTTGCGGCAGAGGCAATAAGCAAGGGCATTGAATCGGGTGTTCATGCACTTGTACTCTATACGGAGTTGACAAAACTTGAAAGAAGACAAACCAGAATGTCCTGGAAATTAGGATCAAAAATAGCAGGCAGAGACCTTATGCCAACATGAGCACCGAAGATAATATTCTGAAGCAGCGTAGTTGTGACTAATCTAAAACGTTGAAATGTGAGGGTGCTTTTATTTGAGTTGAACGTTAAGGAAATTCAAATCATGGAAAAAATTACAGACTTTTTGTGCGACATGCTCTTCGTGTCTCCGGTAAAAATGGTCAGTATTCTGCACTAATTCCAGGATTTTTGGAGGAGACACTTTTGAAAAACTCTTTAATGTCTCTTCTGTCGTTGCTGCAAAATCATTTTCACTATAAAGAAACAACTTTGCCTTCTTACAGCGCTGTAAAAAATCCAGATTATACTGGCCAAATGGCGTCGAGATGGATGCAAAGGCTCCCACATGATTATTCTCCTTGCTGACCTTCATACCGACTACAGCACCAAATGAATATCCGGCGATGAAGATTTTATCTCTATTAACTTGAGAAGTTAAGAAATTTAATGCAGCCTGCGCATCGATAACGGCATCAGTGTAATCCCTCCTGTGTAAAGATTCTTCCCAGTACTGGTATTTTTGTGCAATATCCGTTTCATGGCTTTCGCTATTCTCTACACCCCGATAGTTAAACCGGAGAGATGTAAACCCTCTGTGGGTTGATATCCGTGCGAGGTTCACAATAATATTGTTATCCATATTGCCACCCAAATTGGGATGTGGTGCACATAATAGAATTGCTGAAGACGACAGAGAATCTTCATGGTATGTCAGGATACCTTCCAGCTTCAGACCATCAGACGAAAAATGTATGTGTTCCTCTATCATATTTCAAATATACTATTGTTCCATTGACCTTAAAAACATTTGTGATAACCGAAAGTTGTGCATACCATGCGATTGAACCTGCTTTAAAAGGTCTTGTATGTTTCTGTTGATATTATTTTTACGAAACTGTTTGGCTTTGCTGTCGAGTGTTTCTTTCCACGCATCGTACAATAATCCGTAATCGGGATTATGGCATTCTATACAATATTCCCTGACGGTTTTAAATGAATACCCGTTTAATTCCAATTTATGGCAGTCTGTGCAAGAAACGGCATTGGACATCCAATCAGGTATTTTGGGGATAATGTTTTTTAAATTTCCATTTATGTAATCCCTCACATCTGCATGACATCTCAAACAACCCTCTTCATTCAGGGATTTTCTCTCCGATGCGGGCGCTCCCGATCCTTTCTTTAATAAAGGATAATTTGGGGAAATAAGAGATTTTCCCAAATTTTCGTTGTCCTTCGAAGATAAAGGATGCACGAGTACTTTATCTGTTCTTTTATGGTGACAGGCCCCACAATCTTTTTTCTGGATGATAAGCCTGCCATGCGTTTCCATATTAACCGGGTCGTTATTGTGGCACTGGTTACATTCCAATCTCTGGTTAGGTGAATGGGTATTGTGCCGAAAAATCTTTCCCTGATATATGGTACGATATTCCATATAGTTTGCATGGCATCTGTCAATACATGTGTTTGCTGGGAACTGATGTTCATCAGGAGATGGTCGAGATATGACCTCTTGCTTATCGGGATAAGAAAAAGTATCTTGTCCTGTTACTTGCTTTGCGTTTCTGATGCTGTAGTCTAAAAGATCTTTTATATACTTAATATTATGCACGCCAAGGCTTCCGTCTTCCCTGATGATGTTATAATTTACTTCTGCTTCCTGGATTATGGGATCTGTGGCATTATGCTGCCTTTTTGCATTTATCAGCAAGGTCTTTAACAACCGCATCCTTGATGTTGTGAAATCCATTTGTTCGGATAGTATCTTATCAAATCCTTTTGTATGGCAATTATTACATACTTCAGGCGCTACGTTTGTGAAGGATTGCTCATCCTTATGGCATGCAGAGCAATTTAGTGTTGCAAGATACATGGGGTCTGGTTCACCCTTAACACCCTTACCCCCTTGTCCCATCATAATCAAATTTTGGACCTGAGTATTTCCGTGGATAGATTCGGGATTATTGCCTTCATAAATAGTATTCTTTGCCTGAATCGTGCCGTGCTTAATAGATGCATGGCATGATGTACAGGCCGTCTTATGCTTATCAATATGAATATCATGTAAATCTGCTGTACTCTGAGATTTGTCACTACTATTTGAGTGGCATTGAAGACAGTTTCTCTTATCTACTTCTCCATACCCTTGAACAGCCTGAAAATGACAATCAGCGCAATGTACTTTTTCATTTTCCTCATACACATCGTGCTGAAAGGTTTTTCCATAGATCTCTTTGGTCTTTTCAATATGACCATGACATACGGTACACTCAGCGTTGGGTTTTTTGTCTTGTGTGTACATGGGTTTCTGAGTATTTACGAAGTGGCATATATTACACGTCCTCTCGTCGATTTCAAAATGTTTTTTTCCCTTGAGATTGCTATGGCATGAAGTACATTTGAGTTTGAAATTTTCGGTAATCTCGTACATATGTGTTTTATGTTGAAATGGTTTTATACTCTTATACACACTAGTTTTCGCTGATAGCGTATGGAATGGATGACATGGTTCTGCAGTGCAATGTTCATTCCTCATCTCCACGGCCATCACGCGTGTACCTCTATTCTCGTGGGTATGACAATCTATACAAGGAACGTCTCCCGATAGTTTTTTGCAGGAGTTATGAAAGGTAATAGTATCGTGGCATTTTGCACAGTATTGAGGATAATTTGGTCTTATCACAGTAATAAAAAACGTAAAAATAACTACACCCACGGCTGCAAGCGAGAATATCATGAGTCTAAAAGTTGTTTTTCTGTTTAATTCTTTTACTTTGGCGTACATAGAAGATTTTTATGGTTTATATACCACCTCTGCCAGCGGGATATCGGTATCTCCATGAAAAGAGGTTCGAACCATATTTGCTTTTACAATCCATTCATCTTCATCACAGTGGAAACAAAATGGTATAATCCTTTTCTCCTTATATTTCAGTGCGGTACTCATTTCAACAAAGAGAGATTCTTTTTGAGAATTTATAACATGGCCAGTCTTGTCATGTATTTCTATTGTTACAACAACCTCCCTATATCCATAATCTCCTGTCGGCACACTGTGAGGAACGGACGTGTTTTCAATTTCCAGTGTGCCCTCGATCGTATTTTCAGAATCGATTACTTTTATAAAAGACATTATTAATGAAGTATGATCTTTCAGGTTCCAGTATGAGAATACATGCTGCTTTCCCTCTCTTTTTGGATATATCTTTTGCCATGGGTCATCCTGGATAAGCTTTCGTTGTATGGCAGGCATGTGGCAATCCTGGCATGTTTTTTTGTTTCCTGAAGTACCGGATTCCTGCCATGCCTTGAAGGTGCTTACATGGCACTTCCCACACAACTCACTTGTTTTATAGAATGGATTTCTTTCAGAAATAGGGTGTGGTCCGCGTGCAGGGGTAGGACCACTTAATTTGCAGTCGTTTAAATGGCAGCTATTGCAATTCACACCCTCTGCCGGATTTACCTTGCGTGGTTCAACCCTGTTATCTGTGAAAATAGTCTCAGGGACATGACATCCAAGGCAAAAGGTAAATTGGTAGTCATTCGTTTCCTCTTTAAACGCAGTACTCGTAAAGCTGCGTGCGTGGGGCGAGTTCTTCCATTCATGGTAAATATCTCTATGACAATCCCCGCACCGTTCAGATTCTGGTGATTTTACGCCTCTTTCAACAAGTTCGGGGTACATGTTACAACCCGCGGATAAAAAACACCAGATTATAGAGAATGTGGAGATATATGCTATCAAGGATTTTATGGATTTATAAAACATACGGTAATCACAAAAATGATTGCAGTGATAACAATCGAAAATAGTATGGGCCTTTGCCACAGATTATTATTTCTTTTGTGGCTGTCGTTAAAAGATGATATATTACGCCTCTTCCTGTCCGTAATAAATGGCCATAAAATAAATAGCAATACACTGGAGATGAATAAAGCAATGAATAAGGCGTCATGCTGAATAAGATTGCGTATCCTGTATACCGGCAAGAGAAACCACGGAATGTGGTCCGGTTTATCGATGAATTTCCATGGTAATGGGAGTACGATAACAGCAGCTAATTCAACAATGACTAAAAAACAGGCAACGATAATATGCCTGAACATTTCGTTTGGGAAAAAAGGTTCCAGTTTTTCCGGGTTCTTATCTTTCGTATAGTCTTTCATATTTTTCCTTCAAGTTAACCTGATAGGGGGGGTGTCCAAAAAGTTATTTGCGATGCCATATATGAAAAAAATCGATTTTGTACCTTTTTGGACAACCCTAAAATATCGTTTACTTATCCGCGTTGCTTATTTTCCGGTGGGCAATGCCCACCCTACTTGATTGAGGACGCAAAGTACAGACGCAAAATTTTGCGTTGTATTTTGTCTGTGCCCCCTGAAAGCCTCTTACATAAAATGGAAACCCTATACAATAAATTTATAGGGGTTCATAGATACCCGTTTTTCTGACCATGAAAAAATGCATACCCATAAATAATGTCATTGCCAATGGAATACCCATGATATGCAAGGCATAGAAATATACCAAATGCACAGTGAGTTGTTCATTACCATTGTGGAAAGATAATTTATTCCCTGTGTAATACATAAGGAAAGTTAGAATAAGAAGGCATGCACCTGACACCCAATGCAACTCTCGTGGATGCCGGTAAATCCCTTTAAAAAGAATACGGAGCATGTGACTGAGTACCATCCCGATCATGATGTGGGGTCCGACGGCATGGATGTGCTGAATAAGCCACCCATAAGGGACCCTATGACTTATATACTGAATACTGGCTATCGCCTTATGAGTATCCGGAATAAAATAGAACATAAGAAATACCCCTGTACCCAGTTGAATGATAAATGCGAGCAGGGATAATCCGCCCATGCATCCAAACCAGCTCAATCCTTTCGGGATTAATCGCCTGGTGATATTGCCTTCTATAAACTCTCTTAAGAAGTCCTTATTTTCCGTTTCATTCATCTTTGTTAACTGACCTGTAAAATTGAATCAATCATAATTGAACTAACCATGAGGAATTATTTTTTCTTTTGTCCGGGTTCGTAAATTTACTTCTTCTCTATAGTCAAAAATATGTCATCCAGTGTTTCTATTACTTGGTCTATATCATTGCGGGTAATTACCAAAGGAGGCTGGAACGTAAGTACATTTCGTAATACACCTGTTTTTCCCGCCAAAATCCCACGGTCTTTCAGTTCTTCAAGGATATAATCGATCTCTTCAGAGGCAGGGACCTTATCCTCTTTTACAAGTTCGGTGCCCAGCATGAGTCCTTTTCCTCTAACATCACCTATAAGTTTGTGTCTCCGTTGCATTTCTAATAGTTTAGCTTTGAAATAATCACCAAGGTCCTTTGCCCTCTGCGCAAGCTGGTATTTTTCAACAACCTCAATTGCTGCCAGGGCGGCCGTGGCTGATACGGGATTACCGCCCGTTGTAGATGCACCGGGACGTGTGTAAGAAAGTGCTATGGTATCATTTGTTATAAATGTGCCCATGGGAGTACCATTGGAGATGGCTTTGGCCATGGTCATAATGTCAGGGATAACATTCCAGTGTTTTATGGCAAACATCTCTCCCGTCCGGCCAAATCCAGTCTGCACCTCGTCCGTTATTAAGAGTACCTGGTATTTATCGAGAATTTTGCGGATTATCTTGAAATATTCTAAAGGCGGAGTAATAACACCTCCGTTACCCTGGACTGGTTCAACAATAAAGGCTGCAAAGTCACCACTTTTGACAACATCTTCAATGCATGTTGCACACCGTAGATTACAGAGAGGGTAAGAAAGTCCGAATGCACAGCGATAGCAATATGCTGCAGGGATATGGACAACATCACTCAGGGGATAAGGGTCTGTTCGCCACATCGGAAGACCGGTTAAATTCATCGTGAGTTTTGTACGTCCGTGAAGTCCCTGGTGAACAGCAACAAACTTGCGTTTCTTTGTGTGCAATTGTGCAAGGAGCGCTGCCCCTTCGTTTGCCTCGGAACCACTGGCACAGAAGAAAGATCGTTTGAGCGTTCCTGGTGAAATTTGTGCCAGTTTCTCTGCAAGATCTACAATAGGTTGAGTGAGATAGATGGTTGTAGTGTGTTGAAGGGTTTTCATCTGTTCACATATCTTTTCTATGATTTCAGGATTACAGTGCCCCGCATTCATTACTGACACCCCACCGTAGAAATCCAGGTATTGTTTACCGGTATGGTCGTACAAGTGTTGCATTTCACCTTTGACGATTTGCATCGGCTTTTTATAAAAATGATATACGCAGGGGATAAGATATTCCTGTTTTTTGTGAATAATGGCGTCTGGTCCAATATAGTTTACTGCCATATATACCTCATGGTTGATAAATCCCATCTCAGCAGGGATACAATCAAAAATGTCAAAATACAAAGTTCAAATCTGAAAAGTGTAAAATGTTTTAGTTCAATTGTGGACGATGGAGCCATTTCTGAAAATTCGGGTAGTAACATTGAAACCGCACAGCATTGCTACAATATTCAGGAAAAAAACGGCAAATAAATTGTTTTTCATCCATGGGTAAATATCCGCCAAAACAAGACTTTCAATCCGGTCTTCAAGTTCTTCCTTTCTGTTTACCATGAGAATTCTTTCAGAAATAGAATCTTTCGTAACTTTTAGAACCAGAGCGTGATGAAATTGACCAAATTTTCTTTCCTCAAGATGGGCGCCGCCTCCACCTGTAATAAGATATACCGTATTCTTTATTGCAATTCTTGCATATCCATGATAGTCGCCGGCGATTACATAATCAGCTTTTAACTTTTCAATCAAAGAAATAATTTCTGATGAACCTTTAAATTCCCTTGCCTTAAAGTCAGGAGAAATCGGTGGTGGAATATGCATAAATACAAATATTTTATTGTAATTTGGCAAGTCTTTCTCTGAAATTAATTTCTCCAAAAATTGAATACTTTCCTCATTTGAGTAAGGCTTATTCAAAGTACGAAGGACAACAAACAGGCATTTCTGGTATTCAAATGAGAAGATGCTGGGTCCGTAGACTTCTTCGAACCTTGATAAAGGGAAACTATTCATATCAACATCGTGGTTTCCAACGACAAAGAATGCCGGAAAGGGGAAGGCGAATTCAGTGGCATACTCTGATTTGAAATAGTTATGATTGCCTTCTGTACCTTTACGAACAAAATCTCCGAGAAATACAGCAAATGATAACGGTTCACTTCGCAATTCTTTGGCAATTTGTTCAAATGTCCCATGGCTTTGGGTATCACCAATAACTCCAAAACAAAATTCGTCCTTTTGTTGCTCTTTGGCCAATATTTCCCCGACATGAGCAAAATTACCGGTTTGCTGTGGTAAATCGATATTGCCTTCGTAATTTTGTGTAAACAAGGTGTATATTTCGAGGCCAAAAAATAGGATGATTAAAACGAGAAAAACGCTTTTCCATAAATAGTTTAACTTATGAATTACCAGGTTTATCTTTATCATGCACCGTCCTTAATTTTACCATAATGTTTTCTCAGGGCTGGTTCAATCTTGAAAACGTATAGGAATTTCAAACCGTCTATGTAGTGGCAAGGAGCGCCTTGCCACTACACGGGTAAAAGCCACCGAAGGCTTAATCATTCTAAAGTAACTTCCCCTATTTTATACTCCTCATTACAGCTGCTGTACTCCGGGAATGGGTTATATCTTGTGCATAACCGCCCAGGTTAAGGTCCCGAGGACTTTCTGCTGTTAACGCATCCCAATCACTTTCCTGTATTGGCAGCGAGAGGTAAGGATATTCTTGTACAATGTTTAAATACTTCCGATACAGTCCAACAAGGGTCTTTACGAACGGGTCTTCATAATATTGTGCTTCAATCCTCAATACCCCTATGCCTGTTCGGACAAAGGTGCCAAGATACGGTAATACGCAAATATCTCTTGCAAGCAGGATATGATTGCGGCAGTACTGATCTATTTCAATGGGCCGTATTTCTCCCCGTTCATCTTTCAGTGCATATCCCATGTATTGGCATACCTGCCTGCAATGTTCCTTTTTATGTGATTTGGAGGTTATCATGGCAGGAATGCAATGTTCCAATATCATACTACATACAGACCCGTGGACAATGCACTCTACCGGCAGTAATGCCTCACGGGATAATTGTTTTACGTGTTTATAGGAACATTCCAGGGAGGCTGTAACCCCGGAAGCACCGAGTTCCTTTAAAAACTTTAATGTCCTCACATTGAGGACATTTAACGAATATTCTCCCAAAACTTTCAAACCAAATTCTATTGCAAGGCGCATGACACCCAGGTTATGAACCAATACGAAGTCAACACCGAGGGAGGCTGCCTGTTCAAATAACCATAGTACATTGGACATTTCTTGTTGAGTAGTTATACGGGGTGTGCCAATTCCTAAGGTTTTGCCTGCATCACGAACCCTTTTGCATGCCTCTCGATAGGTTGATTTTGTCCAGAATTGTTTTTTCAAAGGTGAAACTTCACTATGGATATAGATACGGTCTGCACCTTCATCAAGTGCTGCTTTTAACCCGCTCATCGAAGCAACTTTCACGGATAGCAGCGGGTAGGCTTCATTTCTCCGGTTTATTTCTGAATTACGAAAGGATGATGCTACTGCCTCAGCAGTTTCATTACAAAACATCTTTTCATTCTTGCCCCTGCCACATTCATGAAGAGGGGGGATATCTCTTTCCCTCTTATATCCCCTCCCCAGGCGGGAGGATGCCAAAGGGAGGGAGATTTTTGTTTCAACCTGATACCATGTATTTGCGGCAGCTTCTTCAAAAGGATTATGGTAGATATCTTCTTTTATCAGGGAGGTCTCTTTTGCGGCGCGGCTTAAGAAGAGGGGCTCCCGGCTGCCAGATATATCAATCAGAGAAGCTGATCCCGGTGAAAACGCCATTGACGTTGTAAACTCACGCACCCGGTGGTTATATAATTGTTCATATTCAATTGAATTTACAGAATAAGCAAGGGGGTTTTCAAAATAGACATCGATTGCTTTTCGATAGATACCGACTACTGTCTGCAGGAAATCGGCATGTCTCATACGTCCTTCAATTTTTAATGAACAAACTTTAGCATGGACGAGGTCTGGAATATGTCTCAGGAGGCACATATCTTTCATAGCCAATAAATACCCTGAGGGCAGATTTCCTATAGGCTGCCCTGAATTACTCTCTATGAGTGAATAGTGCCAGCGGCACGGTTTCATACACTCACCCCTGTTTGCGCTTTTGCCAAAGAGCACACCGCTCGCATAGCACTGCCCGCTTTGGCAAATACAAAGATCTCCATGAACAAAATACTCGACTTCAATCCCCGCTTTTTCTTGAATCTCTTTTACTTGTGCCAGAGAAATGTCCCGCGAGGTGACGATACGGCTTACTCCCAGATCTTTCATCATTGATGCAGATTCAATATTATGAATGTTCATCATCGTGCTGATATGAACAGGTGTTTGAATCATCATTTGCCTGATTGAGTGTAAGACACCGAGATCCTGAACGATAATGGCATCTACCTCGATTTCTTGTAAATATTGAAGAAAATGGTCCATGTCGTTCAGCTCATCGCCACAAAGCAGATTGTTTACCACGACATAAAGTTTTACCTTCCTCTCATGGGCATACCGTACAGCCTCTGCGATTTGTTCGTCTGTAAAGTGAAAATCTGACCTGTGAAGCCGCATATTGAAGCGTTTACCACCGATGTATACGGCATCGGCGCCGGCCTCTATTACGGCAGTTAATGCATCCCAGCGTCCCGCAGGTGCAAGTAATTCAATTTTCTTTTCTGATAATTTCATAGTTTTTCCTTATTTTAATAAACACCCGGTCTTACTCTTTCTCCTAATTCCGGTAATAACGATGGATTCCTGATGCCATCCTGGTATACACCAAGTAATTGAGTTTTTTCTGTTGGTGCAATCCGGATAGCCTCGTCCCTTTCAAACATATTTGGAATAAAGAAGGACTCGTCGAACCGGTGACATACAACTTGTCCTTTTTCCCCATATTCAACGATCTGTGAAAGACGATGTTTGACGGGCTGGATGCCGTCTTTTGCCGAAATGACCTGCAGCAACAAACGAGGCCCCGGGGGATAGTAATCCAGATCAAAATCCGAAGATTCAACAATTTCCATACAGAGGCCGAACAAGGTGTTCCCATAGCCGGAAATATGAGTGGCGTTAGGGAAATGCTCTGTTTTAAACCTCTTCAGCTGTTCTTTTTCAAGGGCAATTCCGCCGTAATGAATTCCCAGGATTTGCATTCTTTGTTCTCTGTTCATCTCCTCTGCCAGTTTCATGAGGAGGGGTGGTGTCGAGAAAATTACCTCAATATGCTGCCGTTTTACTAAATCCAGCGCCTGTTCAATAATGTGGCTGATATATCTTTTGTACCCAAGAGAATCAGGCTTAAGCTTTTTTATCCAACGTGGGTCCATGTCAATGGAAAATGGATCCATACTACCCATACTCCTTGCTACGGGACCGACAGCCTTGCCAATAATGTGAGGGCCACCCGGGCCTACCCACAGCCAATTCGCACTTCTGGGGAAATTCCTGTGTACGGCAACATACCGGAACCACTCAACGAAGGTGATATGGAATTCATTTTTCAGATAAGCCGTGACCTTGGGAAGCCCTGTTGTCCCTGCAGTTTCTCCTAATATCAGATCCTCTTTGTTCTCCAGGTACATTTTCGGAATAAAGTATTCTATTGGATATTGCCGAAGGTCTTCTTCCTCCATTGGTCCCAGGAGAGAGAGGTCATCCGGAGAAGATATATCTCTCCTTGCATTGATTCCTAACCTCTTTTCTTTTTGGAGCCAGTATCGTGCACCAAAAACCGGATCAAAATGGATTGATATTATATGCTGCAGCCACGCATCAACAGACATGCCGTACCACCTGGCATTATGAAGATTTGGCAAAGCTGGATAGCGGTCTAATGTGGTGTACTCATGCGCCGTGAAAAGATTACTGTCTATTGTAGTACTGTAGTTATTGTTTTTTATGCAGGTATGTCTCATAAAGTTCACGAAATATAAGAGATTCTCCAGTCTCAAAATTTTGGTTTAAAGAGCATCAAGCAGCTAGGCGATATGAACAAATCTGATAGAATAGCATTTACTAATGTAACACTGGTTAGTATGCCGAAATACTGTATGGGCTTAAAGCTTGAGAAGGAAAAGACGATAAACCCACATGCGGCTGACAAAGAAGTAAACAGAGCCGTTTTACCTACTCCTTGTAGTGTCCTTTGTATCGCTTCTGTATAATCTCCGTCAACAGACAACTCCTTTTTAAAGCGGTAAAATATATGAATCGTATTATCAACAGAAATCCCCAGGGCAATACTGGCGATCATAATAGTGGCCGCATCAAGTCTCATACCGTTAAAGCCCATCAATCCCAGTGTTATCGTAATTGGCAGCAGATTGGGAATAATACTGATAAGTCCGATCTTTACCGATCTTAAGGCGATTGCAGTTGAAAGAAATGTTAGCAAAAAGGCTAGAGAAAACGACCATATCTCGCTCCAAAGGATATTTTCCTGAACGTTAATCAAAAGCGGGACAATTCCCGTAATGTGCCATGATAAGACGGTTGTGTTGAGATGTTTGCGAATATATTCTTTTATTGACCTTATAATTGTTTGATAACGGTTTGATCCTACCTGTTTCATGCGTACCGATACCCTCGCATTGGTATGGTCTTTTGTATACAGACAATCAATATGTTTATTACCGTAGAGAGAAGCCAATTTCACATAATCCATGGCTTCATTCTCGGTGGCTGGGATAGAGGAATATGGTGTCCTGTTGCCTTTCATGCCCTGATGGAGGTTCTGGATATAGTTTGCTGCCGAGACCGAGGTGGTTACCTCAGGTATACCATGAAGATATCTTTGAAGGGAAATTATATTATTCAATATATCCGGCTGAAATACGCTGATGCCGTTTGTTGTTTCAGCAACGATCTCAACGGGCAATAATCCCATGAGGTTCCTCTCGATATAATGATTATCTTTTGCTATTTGGCTGTTTTTTTGAAAAGAGGCCATAATATCGGATTCTATCTGGATTTTTGAGATACCCCATGAGGAGATTATTCCCGCAACAAATCCGGATACAAGGATGAGGTTCTTGTATTTTATGACAAAACGGCTCAGCCAGAAAAGGCAGGCATCAAAACCTTGTTCTTTGCCCCATCTTTTCTTGAAATTATTATTTTTAAATACTACATTACTTTCTTCTTTTTTATTTAAAGTTTTTCCAGAATAAATCGACATCTGGAACGGTATAAAAGAAAGGAGTACAGGGATAAGTATCATGCTGATAATAAAGGTAAGCGCTGCGCAGACACTCATAAATAAACCTGTAGTAAAAACAGGAGGGATGCTACTGGTGGCTAGTGAAATGAATCCAATTATTGTTGTAATGGTAGTCATAAGAATGGGTATGCCGATGTGCTGTACCGTACGGCAGATGGCATCTTCATTATTGAGAGAGAAATTGCGCTCCTCGTAGTAGTGATTCATAAAATGGATTGAGGTAGAAAGGGAGATAATGAAGGTAAGAGGAAGCAGCATGTTTGAAATCATGTTCATCATCTGTCCGCAGATTACGAAACAGCCGGTAATCCATATGATACAAACTCCAACTACCGAGACAGGAATAAGTACCCCGGCTATCTTTCTGTACAAACATCCCAGCACAATTATTGATATTATGAACATGCACGGTGTAAACCAGGCCATATCTTGTTTTGACATACGGTCAAGTTCAGCATTAACTACAGAAGGCCCTGCCAGATGATATCTGCCTCTTCTCATGGTATTCGTGTCAGTTGCAGCGATCTCATTGAGAACCTTTCTGACCTCTGACACCAATCGTTTCCTTGACTCCGGGCCTATGCACTTCACCGTTGCTAGAATGGCTGTGGTCTTGCCATTTTTTGAAATAATGGTATCTTGATACACCGGATCGGTAAGTGTTTGCCTTTTAAAAACGTTCATAAGAGGTCGCTTTTGATTTGATCGGACTGCCTCCCGAAAAGGGGGAGAGACAATTTTGTGTTTGAATGCATCGGCTAACGATACTACACCAACGATACCATCAATCCTTTTCAACTTTTCTGCTAGCGTGTTGATCTGCTGGATACGGTCTTTTGTAAATAGATTGGCTGCGCTGAAGGCAATGACCAAAAATTCCTCATCTCCAAATTTTTTTAAGAAGGCCCTGTAATAGTTCAGATCGTTATCGTGTTTCGAAAGCCAGATTTCTATGGAATTGTCGGTTCTCATTTTCCTGGCATAGTATCCCCCAAAAACCGTTACGATGGTTATGCATGTCAAAATGAGTATTTTATATTTGAGGAGAATTCGAATATAATTTTTCAAGATTAAAACCCTTAAGCCGCAGTAAGAAGAATCATGTGCTGCCAACGGAAAAAAAGCAAATAGCCATATTAACATAGATTAAATTAAGCATCCGGCCACTTTTTATAACATCTATGTAGGGATGAACCTTGTGTTCGCCCAAACGGGAAATAGACAGAAACGTTTTGAATCGTGCAAGGCAAGGGAGAACACATGTAGGGGCGGGTTTAAAATCTGCCCCTACAACAGGATATTGAAATTCCTGTACGATTGAATCATTCATTGGTAACAGTTTACTGTGTGGAAGTCTTATCCTGAATCTCAGTAGTTGCTGTGTATATATAATCTTGAGTAGCTGTACTATTGCCGTCTGCCTCGCTTCCCGCTGCGTAAAATGTTACCGTACCTGAGGTATCTTTCGATGGTTTCCATTTGAACAGCCAGCTCTTCTTTTTCATACCCTTAAAAGTATGCTCTATATACTTTCCTTTGTCTGATTTCTCAAGTTCCCGGTAGTCATTTGGTAAGATAACCTGAGTAGTGTTCCCAATTTTTTTAAACGTCCCGACCCTGTTACCGTCACCATCAAGCGCTGTCATTTGGAAACCATGCGATTTCCCGCTGGTATTGCTGAAAGAAACCTTTATTTTTACATCTTTACCAGGGGTATATAGAGTTGGCGAGGTAATTGAGAATTTTGCATTTCCCGAATTGACGGTAAAAGTATCATGGCAATCATCCGTGTCGCACGTGCCGTTATCATTTGGTGCGCCTGTTCGATAGGCAGGCGGACCGCTGGACCATGCAAGTACGGTATTCGTAAGCAGACAATACAGGATAATATTTGGTACAAAACAAAAAGTAATTTTCCTCAAAGTTTTCATGAAATCGCTCCTGCCTTATAAAGTTCTTGACGTTTGGAATTTCAAACTGGGTGGCACTGACAAACTTTGTTTGTCAGTGTTTTCTATTCCATATCCATGTATGTACTCAAACAAGCACGGACAAACCAGTTTGTCCGTGCCACCCGATCTCAATGGTATCGCAATACCTTAAATTCCCCTCCTCTAACTTGTGGGTAAAGATGAGGGCAATGCCCACCCTACATGAGTTAAGAAAAAAGTGCAGTTACAAAAAATCTGTTATTTCCCATGGCAGTACGTACAGCTTTCCTGTCGGATAACAATTTTCTGGGCTGTCAGACCGCTTTTCCCGGTTTTTACATACACATCCACACTGACTCCTGAACGAAATTTATCAAAAGGTATTGATCTGCTACTCATGGTAATGCCAGAAATGCTCCCTGCATCTATATCCTGTCCACCAATACGGAACGTTTTTTTAGAAGTACTTACATTTTTTGTTTTTCCAGTAATCATACCATCGTAATCCTTTAACTTTACCGGGTCTTTAATCCTTTTTGCCATAAAAGGACGAGAACGCCTGGCGTTGCCTTCAATTTTCACAATATCACCTTCCTCAATATCGGTCAGTGTTGCGTTATCTACTCCCTTCTTCCTTATTTTTGAATTACTCGCATCAATCTCCACGAGATCTTTTAATATCATGAGCGAGCTGCTGGCATCATCGATGCTGCTTACCTTTCCTATAATGATCTCCTTTGCAAAAATATCTGCCGGGAAGGCAACTCCCGCTATAAATGTACCTATAATCAATGACCATGCTATAAAATGTTTCTTTCCACGTTTAAACATGCAGCCTCCTGTTCTTTAAAGAAAATCTTTAGTAATATTACAGATAATTAACAAGGATATTCATTTTTAACGCCAAGATAAGATCGCCTTTTATATTAACCTTTCCCTGGAAAAACGCTTGTTGAGGTGTTATCTCACGTTTGATAATTGATAGAAACGTGGCGCTGTTCAGGACAAAGGTACAAGTAGGTTTCTCATATATCTCCTTTGTGACCTCCTTTACGAGACCGTTCTCTATTACTACATCCCATATCCCATTTCCGTTATCTGATATCTCAAACTGGATAACGGCATTCAGAGTATGTAGTTTGGGAATAGGGGATTTGTTTACCCTATCCTTTAACAACCGGTTGAAGTAATCAGAATGGGTTATATTTTCCGGAATTACCGGTCTTTCATCCATTTCCTCATAAACTCCTAATCGGAATTTGTTTGTATCTATACAATGGCATCATTTGCTTTTTGTTTCTTGTTTTATGGAGAACCTTTAGCCAGGCAGGTAGGCATCATCTACCAAAAATTGAACAATCGGCATATAGCCTGATTTTTGCAGGCGATGCCCGCTCTACCCGGATGAGAAAGCAGCACAATGGCCGTGGTCTATTTTTCTCTTACCCCAATCCATATTCATTGCATATGCAATAAGATTGTTTACGGTATCCTGGGTGATAAGAGGGCATTCGATCCCTGTGCCTCTGAGAAGATTTCCTGTGCCCGTTGAATCAAAATAAGGTTCTCCAAACATATACGGCCGGAAGGCCTCCGTTCCCCGCAGAAATAGCTTTTCATGCAGGGTATGAGGCAACATTTGAAATTCGCTCAAAGGCACTATTTTTACCTCGTGAATTCCGGCTGCTGTTTTCATCCATTCTGCAAGTTCGCCAAGTGTAGGTGGAGACGGATTTACGATGTGGAATGTATTATTTATACTTTTTTTCTGCACGGAGATTGCTACTATTGCACGCGCAACGTAATCTACAGGTACGAGATTTAAAGTGCAGTATTTATCTCCCGGTACCCTCAAAGGTGTTCGATGATGAGTACCGTTTCTATTAACCAACCCTTTGTTTCTGGCTCTCATCTCATAATTTTTACAACGGCTCAAGCCCTTGGCAAAAACATAGATATTATCGTAATTTTTCGTAAAACCGGTCCTGAAATCCCCAACGATAATACTGGGACGATAGATAGTTACGGGGGTATCATATTTTCTGGCAAAGTGACTTAATATTTTTTCTGCTTCATATTTTGACTTTTCATACGTATTGTTAAATGATTGTCCTTTTTCCAGCTCATACTCAAAAACAATTTCCCGCCTTGTTCCTGCCACGTAAGCAGTACTGACGTAATGAAGCCTCTTGGGTTTTTTTGACAGACAAAACCATAATATGTGTTCAGTGCCATACACGTTAGTATTTACCAATGTATCATCTGAGGTATCGTTGAACTTTGTTGCAGCAGCACAGTGATACACGTCGTCAACGGTATTTGCTAACCTCAGATATGTTTCTGTGTTGAGTCCCAGGCAAATCTCACAAATATCTCCCTCTATCACTTCGATACGATCTTTGAACGTGTCACCTGGAGTCCCGGACAGCATTGGAAATACCTCGGAGAGCCTTGCCATCCCCTGAGCATCTGCTTTCTTCCTCATAAGGAGTTTGAGATGGTAACCCATTTCGAGGAGTTCTCTTGCAAGGTAACTTCCTAAAAATCCTGTTGATCCCGTTATTAATATTGTTTTTTGTTTCATCGTTTGTAGCAGTTCAGTTCACTGCGGGTTTTTCCTTAAATACTTTCTCTGTGATTTATCTTTACGCATGAGTCAAGTTTTAGAAGGAATTACTGGAACCAGAGATTTCACGGATTACACAGATTTTGGACCATAAGACTCCATGATTATTAATATTTTTATCTGTGAAATCTATAGTTCCAATTTCTTTTATCGGTCTGAGGCTTCGCTTCGCTAACTATTTAGATAAAAAGCAAGGAGAATGCCAGGGAGTTTTGGAAAGGAAGGAGGGAAACACTATATATGCTTTAAGTGTTTAAGGACATATCGTTAGAACTGAATTAATTTTTAATCAAAGGTATTGCACATTAGTCTATGAGTACGAAACCATGTAATATTTACATTGGATCATGGCAATTTTTACAAAAATCCGGAATGATGATTCCTGTTTTCGGATAGGCATTTAATCAGGAGATGTTACAACGGAACGGCTCTACAGGGTATTTAATTTATAAAGTAATAATTTCTCTTTCTTCCCATCTGTATATGGATTTTCTTTGAACGTTGCTAACAGAGGGCATTTTATTTCAAATTTTCTGCTATCTCTTAATGAATGAATCACAAGGATAGTTTGAGGTTGCCATAATGAAGACTGCAGGTCAACATGTAATTCCGTTATATCCCTTACGCTTCTTACGTCCCATAGGGGTGCATAATAATCAAAAATTCTTTTTTCCCTGCCGCAATAAATCCTTGTAGAAGTGGTGTCAAATCGCTGGTTGATAAACTGGATTATCTGTATCGGTGCAGGAATGGCATTATGATATTGAATAACCAATACAGATGATATTACTGACAGAGCGGCAACAAACAACAATATGAGAGTCTGAGTACGGAAAGCTGTAATTTCTCCTTTTTCGTGAATTTTGCACAAGCCATAAGAAATAAGCATCAATACGACAGGTATTACGGGCATCATGTGCCTCGGATTTGCAACATTTTGCCCAAAAAATACCCAAAGCATATAGGGAATTATATACATACCCAGGAACCACCATTGATACCATAAGAAATGCCGTTTAAGGGAATAGAGTAGGGCTGCTGGCATCATGAAGGAAGGCACTATTCTGAAAAACGAGGTATTGAACCACCAACCACCAAGCCCATATACCCATATGGATTCTATAAAGCGGATTACTCTTTCGAATCCTCCAAAGGTAACTATTGAACCACCCCAATCGGTAAAATGTCCATACGAGAACGAGAAGCAATTCTGCCGAAAATGATACCAGCTTACATATCCTATCTGGGGAAGAAGCCATGAACAAATACCAATAATAAGTCCTGCCAATCCATAGGTAATATCTCTTAGTTTAAAGGGTACTTTTTGAATAGCCAAATGAAATAATGTCCCCATCCATAGAATAACGAATGGAAAGTAGGAAAGCCGGATGCCCAGCCCAAAACCTAAAACAAGGCTGCCCAAAAATAACCGGTTGAGATTTTGTGATAGTTCACTACCCTTTTCCTTTGCTACTTCTGTCTGAGCAGAGAGTTTCGTAGATGACGGGGTGTTGGGTGGTATTCTTTTTGAGAAAAAAGGAATGGAATAGGGATGTACTCTCAAAGAGTTTCTGCATGCTGCATGATAAACATCATACAGGAAACAGGCCGATAGTATTACGAAGAACAGACCCATAGCATCTGAAGTTGGTCTTTCTGCCTGTAACCAGCACAGGGGATTAACAAGATAAAGGATACACGTCAGTATCGCTACCTTTTCAGAAAATAATTTTCTGGCAAGAAAAGAGAGCGGGTAGACCGTGAGGCTGCCAAAGAGAACGCCGGGTATTACCAGTGCCAAAACCTCGTTATGGAATAATTTAAAAAACAGCCATGAGGTAAAGATGTATACAGGGTAACCCGGAAAGTGCGGTTGAAGAAGAGACAGGTCGTAATCGCGAAGCCCAAGGGCAAAGTCTACACTATCATAACTATCAAGATATCTTCCAGCAAAACAGAGACGCATCAAAAGACAAACAAGAAACAGAAGGCTTACCTTACATCGGAAATCTCTGAAATATATACGCATACTGTTTATTGATCAGAAAAAGATAGCAGGAGGGTCTTTGGGTGCTGGAAGTAAAAAATGGTTATTGTAAACAGCCAGGTAGGGCAACACCGCCTGCCAAAATTGAGCAATGTTTGGATTGACGATCGTCTATTGGCGATTGACAATTGTTTTCAATCGAAAATCATCAATCCAATGTTGCCGCTTTGAAACCTTGGGATTTATTTGGCAGGCAATGCCTGCCCTACCTGGTTCCATATCGAGGATTTTGGCTGCGGTTATACTGCGTTATGGATTCCCTGTGAATTTTCCTATTTGCTCTCCTGCCACCGTAGGCAATAGTCTTCTCTTTTTGTAGATCAGCATGATGTTGCGTATATAGATAATAAGCCCTGTGGATTGTCCCATAATAAATACAGAATCACGCCGGTAAATAGCATATACAAGTAATAGAACGCTTCCACCCGTGCTCAAATACCAGAATATTTCGGGAATAATACTCTCGCCGCGCTTTTCAGAGATAATCCACTGTACAAAGAACCGGGATCCAAAAAGAAATTGCCCTATAAAACCCAGAATAACCCAGGCATTCGTATGTGTTGTAAAACCAGTCATTTTTCCATCTCGTAATTAAGTTTCCGCTTTTTCATCCATCGTATGACGAGTAGGTCTATAAATGCCCGGAAGGCCCTGTTTGATATTCCATATTTTGATTTCCCATATTTTCTCGGGCAGTGGTTTACAATAATTTCGGTAACCGTGAAACCTTCCATTTTAAACAAAGTGGGTAAAAATCTATGCATGCCGTTAAACAATTTTATCTGGTTCAGACGTTCCTTGCGATATGCCTTAAGGGAGCACCCTGTATCTTTAATATCTTCCCATGAGAGCCTGTTCCTTATAAAATTTGCTACTGTTGATGAGACCCGTTTTAGCCATGGATCATTCCTTTTCTTTCTCCACCCACATACCATATCATAAGTGTTTAACTTTTCAAGTAATTTCGGAATGTCTTCCGGATCATTTTGCAGATCAGCATCCATAGAAACGACATATTTGCCTGCTGCAGACTTAAAGCCGGCATCCATGGCTGCCGTCTGGCCTGCATGCCTCTTAAAATGAATTGTACGGAAGTTTGTATATTCAGCACACCATTCCTTCAGTTTTTCAGTACTGCCATCGGTACTGCCATCATTCACAAAAATTACCTCGTAATTTTGCTCCTGCATGGCATGGAGAATAGAATGCCCAAGGGGTTCAATATTATCCACCTCATTGTATAATGGAATAACAATAGAGATATCCGGATTTTTCACTTTAGTTATGATTCTTTCCTTTTTCGAGACTTCGTCCTTCCGGGGAAGATACCGGGTTTATCTGAAGGGCACTTTTAAAAATAAGCGTGACTTGACGTTTTTTCGTACAAACATCCAGGGTATGTAATGTATTATCAACCAAACGGTTTTTTATTTTTTCAAAAGTATTTTTTTCAGTAATACAGATTGGTAGATGTTCCGGCGTATGAAAAAAGATATTTAACTCATTAATATTTTTGACCATGGGGATATGGGCGTTTAGGCTCAAATTGATAATATTCCATAACGATCCACCCAATTTATACCCGCGTATATCACAGGCACTTATGTCTCCTATTTCTTTTTTTATTGCATCAGTCAATTTCGTACCAAAAGTCTCATCCTTCGAATGAGTCGTAAGACAATGGATATATATTCCCCACCCTATGACTGATGCAAGCATACACATCGTAAAACTTGCATTGGCTAATCCGGTCTTCCAACGGAGGGATAGAAATATCACGGTTAGGATAAGGACTACGACAAGAGAGATGAATATTCCAATCCAGGAGTACATATAGAGATAAACAGGTATAACAACAAGCAGGATTGCTGCTGACCCGGCCATTACGAAAATAATCCAACGTACTGATGCATGAAACCACGAAATGTTCATAACAGACCTTTTCAAGGTATCATTGATGAGGCTTGCTACTATGATTGAGAACGCAGGATAGAGTGGGAGCATATACCTCGGATGTTTTGCCTTTGCTGTGCAGAGAAATACAAAAATGAGTACCGTCCAGCAAAAAGCAAAGATAATATGCTCGTCTCCTTCCCGCCATTTTTTATAAGCAGAGAGAACAGCAAACGGAATAAATAATGACCAGGGCAGGAAATCAGCCCAAATATGAATGAAATAATAGTAAAAGGGTTCGCTGTTGTTTATAGGTTTATTAACTCGGGTTAAGAATTCTCTTTTTATCGTAGCCATAAAAGGTTCAAATCCTGTCTTTAAGCAGAACGCAAAACACAAGCCTGTTATCGTTATAAAGAGGATAGCGCCCCATTGCCATTTCAGTTCCTTCATAGCTCTTAAATCTCTTTGAATGGCCAGGAAGGCTGTAATAACACTAAAGATAAAAATAATCGCAAGGGGTCCCTTTGTTAACGTTGCAAAGAACGTAAAAAGATGCATGCCAATGTAAAATTCCTTCTTTTGTTTGTATCCAAGGTAGAAAGAATAGAGGGCAAGCATGATAAAAGTTGTAAAGAGCATATCGGGTAAGGAAGTCCGTCCATACCAAAAATATCTTTGGGTGGTGGCAAGGATGACTGCGGTTATGAAAGCGGTGCGTTTGTCAGAAAATTTTTTGACAAAATGGTAAGTTGTAAGGGTGCTTGCAAGACCTGCAATGGCGCTCGGCAACCGGGCGGTAAGGGGAGTAACGTGCTGTCCGATGGAGGAAAAAAGAGCAATCAGCCACATGAACATGGGGGGCTTGTTCATATAAATTTCACCATGTTTGGAGAGTATCAGCCAGTTTCCGCCCTGTATCATCTCCTGCGCAATTTCTGCAAACCGGCGAACATCCTTAATCTCAAAACTTCGCCCGCCTAACTCAAAGAAGAAAAGGAAAATACTTATGCCGGTAAGTATACAAAACATGTCGTGTTGTCTTAAGAGAGTGCGTAATCGGATTATTCTCATTGATAATAGCTCGGAGATGTTGAAAGAGTTTTCTTTTTTTTCATAAACTGCCGGTCTCATCAATGCTGCTTACCTTTCCCATATGCAAAAACATTTGCCGGGAATGCAGATCCTGCTACAAATGCCCTGAATCCAAATTTAATTGTATCTGTAAATCGATAGCGCCGGCATTTGTAGTTGGCCAGCGGTGGGAAACGAATCCCCGCACCATACAATTATTTTTTGTTAAGAGTAATCTCTAGAGGTAGTACATTGCTTTGATCCATTTGGTAAGATTGTGTATAGGCCTTGTATCCCCTTTTCTTAATTTTCAGTTTATACATACCGGCCTTTACTTTCTTCATAACGAATCCGCCGTCTGAATCTGTGGTTGTTTTATACTTAACAATGCCCTTTTGGCTAAGTCTAACCTTGGCCGCAGGTACTGCTACTTCCATCTGGCTGGAGGAAAATTCCTGGGCATTATATATAACGATCCAGTCTTTAATTTTTTCATATTCGCTCGTGCTATTGAGATTTTGCCACATAATGCCTTCACTGAGATCTTTGTTGAGTATTCTTAACAAGAGAGATTCATCACTTCCCGGCGTTATCAGTTTTGGGTCCGTTACTTCGGCATAGGTGGTTAGAGGGGTATCACTTTTTGACCCTCCCGCTTGATGGCACGAAATGCACTTTGCATCGAGGATAGACTTTATATCGCCGTCATAGCTGATTTCCGCACCGGCTTCAACTACCGTACCGGTCAAATCTAGATCGTTTGTACTGATAAAAACCCTCCCGGACGCCCCTGCCACGTGGCATTCTTCAGCATTGCAGCCACCGTGAGAAGCACTGCCCGGCATTTTTACCTCACGGCCATGGTACGATACCGATATGGTGTAAGGCGCCTTTAAACTCCTCTCAGAGTAGAAGTTCCCCAGCCGGTCAGACCTTAAGGTTGTTGTCCTGCCATCCTTGTCTACTACCTTTATTTCAGCCCCACTCCTTGCAGACGTACCATCGGCATCCTGGTAAATGGTTCCTCCAATGAAAAATCTCTCCTCTCCACCCTGGGAATGGCAACCACTGTTTAGACAATTTCGTCCGGCATTATGGGTTTCATCATCTTCATCATCACCATCGTCATTATCATCGCTATTGTCATCATCGTCATTGTCATCATCTTTATTTTCTACAAAAATCCAATTACTACCGTAGTTTCCTATTTCATAAGAAAGGGATATTCTGGCCTCACCAATCAGGAGAATAGTTACTGCTAAAAAATATAAAATGTTATTCAGAAGTATTTTCATTTTAAACTCCTCAGTGATATTACAGGTAGTTAACCAGGGGCATATTGCAACAGCACCTGCGCAAGTGTTATAAATAGGTAGCAATGGGAATGCCAAGTGCTTCCAGAAAGGCAAGAGGAAGATTACATATACTTTATGTGTTTAAGGAGGTGTTGTTACGACTTAAAAAGTATTTTACTCATGTATTGTAAGATAGGTCTATGAATACAAAACCTTGTAATATTTACATTGGATATTGGTAATTATTACAAAAAGAAAAATACAGATGGAATCTCCCGTTCTGCAAACCGTAATTCAAAAAGTTCCTTTCAAGGATGTTGCTAAGGTGCTCCCAGCGTGCCCTCCTGAAATATCTTTATGAATATTTTTACGATTTCCGGGTCGTAGTATACACCTGCACAATTGTGAATATGGTCAACGATCTTTTCTTTCGGCATACCTTTGCGGTACGGTCTGTCGTGCCGCAAGGCGTCATAAGTATCGACAATAGAAAAGATGCGGGCAGCTAGCGGTATCTGGTTTCCTCTTAGGCCTCGTGGATATCCGGTACCGTCCCACCTTTCGTGGTGACAGTATGGAATATCGAGGGCCTGTTTCAAGTAGGGAATAGGGGAGAGCATCTCATACGCATATATAGGGTGCATGCGCATAATCTTCCATTCTTCTTCAGTAAGTGGGGAAGGCTTTAATAAAATATTATCGGGAACACCCATTTTCCCGATATCGTGCAGTAAAGCGCCCCTGTATACATGTACAATTTCTTCCTCGGCCATACCCATGTGTTGTGCAATGTGTACCGCCATCTGTGTCACACGCCGTGAATGCCCTTCTGTTTCTTTATCACGCAGGTCAAGAGCGTATGACCACCCTTCTATCATATTGTTATATGCCTGCAGTAATTCTGATTGAGCGCGCTGGGTGTTTCCAAACAACATTGCATTATCTATAGCAATAGCCATTTGAAGAGAAAGGGAATCTACAAAATTAACCCATTCGGATTCTGGTTTGAATAGTTTACGGAAAAAGAACTCAATTGCACCGATTAAATATCCTTTTGAAATAAGGGGTATTCCGTAATAGGTCAGAAATCCTTCCTTCTGCATGGATGGTACTCGATTACAACTTACGTCCTTATCGAGCAGATTGGGGATATAACAGGTTTCTTTCTCCAAGAGTTTTTCACGACAGCAGCTACTGTGTTGATTAATAAAGGGGTGTCTTTGTTGAAGGAACCCAGACCCATGCACACAGGAAAATTTTTGTGTATGCTGATTATATAGTAATATGCTGACGGCATCTGCTTGCAGGTGTTTGGCTGCTTTCTCGGCAAATATGTTACTGATTACCTTTAAATCGAGGCTACTCGTGATGGTCCTGCCAAAATCTATCAGGATGGAGATGTGATTCAGTTGTTTTTTGAGTTGTTCATAGGTTTGTAATCTTACCAAAAACATCCCTATCTGATGGCCGACGGCAGCCATCATGTCTTGTATGTCATTATCTGGAGGTATTATGGCATGGCTAAAAAAGTCCATAACGCCGATGGTATTGTTTTCGTAGATAATGGGAAAACAGCATGCCCCATGCAAACCATCCTTTAATGCATGGTGCTGTCCTGGAAAGTTTTGGTCCTGGGTAACATCCGGGATCCATAGAGGCTTGCCACTTGCCCATACACGGCCTGGCAGCCCTGTTCCCGTCTTGCAGGTGATTTCTTTTGTGATTACTTCAAACACAGATGTACTAAGGGTAGGTTTCTTCCAGCTTATTTTCCTTTGCAGGATATTCTGATGATTATCTACTACCCATAAAGTGCCTAAGTCCCATCCAAAGCACTCGCAAATGGTTTGAATAACCTTTAAGGCGATTTTTTCCGTGCTTGTGGTTTGTACCAATGTCTCCGTAATGGTGTATTGCGCTTGCCTTCGTTGTTCACTCTCGACCTGATGGGTAATGTCTTCCTTAAGGGCTATGAAGTTGATGATCTTCCCATCTCCGTCTTTGACCGGGGAAATAAGTACGTCCTCCCAGTACAGGTCTCCATTTTTTTTCCTGTTGTGAAATCTTCCGCGCCATTCCTTTCCTGAGGTAATTGTATCCCACAATCTTTTATATTCTTCGGGAGGCATTTCCCCTGATTTCAATATGCGAGAACTCTTACCCTTAGTTTCTTCCATTGTATAACCCGTTAACCGTTGAAACTTTGGATTAGCATACTCGATGTTACCGGTTCTGTCGGTAATTACAATCGAAACAGGGCTTTGTTCCATGGCAAAGGATATCCTTTGTAAATCACACAACAACATCGAGTGGCTAATTACTGTTGCCATCATATGGGCAACCGATTGAAGGAAGTTAACATCGTTCATATCGAACCTTCTTTGTACGGAGGTATGCACAGCGAGTATGCCAAAGGGACGCTTGTAACCAGGAATAATGATGCTCATGCCGCTCATGATACCGTGGTCTAATAACAAAGGATATCCTTTAAACCGCTTTTCCGTGCGCAGGTTTTCCACAATTATAGGTTGCTGTGACAGCAGGGTATAACCAACCTGCGTGAGGTCTGTAGCGTCTAATATTGTGTTTTCGACCAAGCCCTCTTTCCAACCAATGCCTGCCCGGAGCAAGAGTCTTTTTCCGTCCGGGAGCAATTCCAATATCTTGGAGTATTCCACTCCAAGGTTTTTAACCAAAGCTTCAGCGACCTTGTCCATAAATTCAGAGAGGTTCACGGTTGTAATTGCATACTTACCCAGTTCAATCAAGACCTTATTATACTCGTTACGGGTATTAAGCTCTTTCAACGCATGCTTGTAATTATCCTCGGTGCGATCAATTTTGTCTCCGAGTCTCCTTGCTATTTTTGAAATACCGTAGCTGGATATGACCAAAAAGACTATGCACAATAATGCTGACATCAATGCGGGATTTATTGAGGAAAACCTCTTTACATCGGCTATCAGCCAGCCGTTCACCAGAACGATTGTGATGATAATCGGCATAAACAAACGTATGATGCGAACACAGGTCGTAGGGGCTACTGCCAGACGCAGTGGCCAGTATTGTGTGCCGATAGCCGTCATCAGCCCGGTTCCTGCAAACACAAAGGTGATTGCAGTAGAGAGTGCCATGGGTACCGTAGTCCCACCATAAAGCAAAGGTGTTCCATACAGGTATCCAAGGATAACTACAAATCCGATGGCTATCACTATTGCCGCAAGTGTGGATGCGACATTTTTGATACGTCCTTTATGGACGGGAAATAATGCAAACAAATAGGAAACACCGGCCAGCAGGAATGTTGATGCCGTTACTGGAGACATAATGCCGGTAGGTACCATACCAAACGTATCTTTTTTGCCAAATATCAGGTGTTCATAATTGAACATGCTGTCTGTTGAAAATTGGATAAGCGAGAAGAGACCTGCGAATAGGGTAAATACTGCATTCAATACAGCCAATAATTTGAGGGGGCGACAGGTATGCCAGTAGATATGGAAGATAAAGCTGATTCCAAATCCGATAAACGTTGCTGCCGTGCTGTGGGCCATGGGAATGTAGTCTGGGCGAAAACTGGCAAGCTGTTTTAGATTCCATATCCATCCGGATAGTGCTACTACGCCAAGGCCCGTTTGTATTCCAAAACAGGTCAATGCAATACGGGGGAAAATATTTGTTTGGTTGTTACCTTTCATGGGAAGGTTTCTTGCCAATCTGGTTAATGGAAATATTCTCTGTAATCTAATCGTATAGGAATTTCAAAACAGTGTGATGTTTCGGTGTATCCTCACACCGAAAAGAAGCTCTGTATTTTCCGGCAAAACCTGCCATGCTATGTGATATCTTATTTTGAGGATCACGATACCATAGTTATAGCAGTGAAAAGTTGCCAAAGGCTTTATTAAATAAAGCATAGCCGGACAGGGTCTCATAAGTTACCAAAAAATTCATTCTTGGTCAATATGGTAGGCCTTCAATTTGTTATAGAGGGTTTTTAGCGATATGCCAAGGGTTTCTGCTGCAAGGGTCTTGTTCCACTGCTTTTCATGTAATATCTTCAGGATATGCTTTTTCTCTACTTCTGAAAGGGTTACTTCCGTATTGTCCGGCGTATTCATATTTGGTGGTATACCAAACATGTTTTCCGGCAAATCCTCAGTGGAAATACAATCGCCTTCCGTTAGTACTACCAGTCGTTCTATGGTATTTTCCAGCTCACGTACATTGCCCGGCCATGAGTATTTTGTTATCATCTCTATTGTCTCCGGAAGCAATCTTTTCTTTTGTTTATTTTGACAAATCCTTTGGAGAAAATGCTGGGCCAGAGCAGGGATATCCTCCCTTCTCTCCCGAAGTGGAGGAAGAAATACTGTGATTACATTCAATCGGAAATAGAGATCTTCCCTGAATCCTCCGTTCTTTACCTCTGCGGAGAGATTCTTGTGGGTAGCTGCAATAATGCGGGTGTCTACCGTAATTATCCGGTTATCACCAACGCGCCGAATTTCACCTGATTGAACAACACGAAGGAGCTTGGATTGTGTGCTAACCGTTAGTTCTCCGATTTCGTCCATGAACAACGTGCCTCCATCTGCTACTTCAAACAAACCCACTCTTGATTCTGTGGCGCCGGTGAATGAACCCTTTATATGTCCAAAAAGCTCACTTTCCAGCAAAGTTTCCTGCAAGGTGGCACAATTAACCACGACAAATGGTTTATTCGCCCTTGTACTACGTTGATGAATTGCCTGAGCTACGAGTTCCTTTCCCGTACCACTCTCCCCCTGGATTAATACAATAGAATCCGAGGGGGCTATTTTATCGATCATTTTGTTTACGGCATTCATTGCAGCGCTGTTCCCGACCATAAGGGGGGTTTCCTGACTGCCCTTTACCAATCTTTTCAAGTGAGCGTTCTCTTTATTTAACTGCCTTTTTTCAAGTGCTTTTTGGAGCAACACATCGAGTTCACTCAACCGGCAAGGTTTTGTAAGATAATCGTAAGCGCCTAACTTTATTGCCTGAACAGCATTTTCAATGGAGCCCTGACCCGTTAGAATAATGACTTCTGTGGTAGGTTCCACTTCTTTTACCCTTTTTAATGTCTCAATCCCGTTCATATCAGGCATATTTATATCCAGGATTATTATATCAAAATCCCGTTCCTGTATATTTTTTATGGTCTCTTTGCCGCTGGCACAGGGGGTCACATGATATCCCATGCGATTGAGTTCGTTTGCCATAATATTCCGAAACGTGCCTTCATCATCGGTAAATATAATGGTAGGCTTTTTATTCATATTTCTTTTTCTCTTTATGATTTTGTATCTTCGTGGTTAAAATTTGCTGCCAAAGGCAGCCAGATAGGGCAAGTACTGCCTACCAAAAAACAGGCAATGGGGACGAATGAACGATATTTTGGTGGGCAATGCCCACCCTACCTGGATAATCCAACGCATAGGAATTTCAATGTTCTGTTGTAGGGGCAGGTTTTAAACCTGCCCCTACGCAGGTAAAAAACAAAAGTTGCTGAAGGCTTAGAGAAACAGGGTAACCCTTTTGGGTTGCTATCCCGTGCACATATTCAGGCGGGGAAGCATCGTAGGGAACGGAGCTCCGTGTTCCTAACCACAGCTTTGCCCTACATCTTCACACCAGAAAAAGTTGCCAAAAGCACATTACAGATGTTCTTCATCTATCGCCAGCGGTAATGATATGGTAAAGGTGGCACCTTTGCCGGCACCCTCACTAAACGCTTCGATTCTTCCATTATGGACATCAATAATACCGTAGCATATTGCCAGACCAAGCCCGGTACCTTTTCCCGTCGGTTTTGTCGTAAAGAATGGGTCGAATATCTTGTCGAGGTGTTCGGGTTTAATTCCAATGCCGGAATCCCTGAAAATAATTTGAACATGGGTTTGTTTTCTGCAGGTCGATAGAGAAACATCTCCACTACCCTCTGTTGCATGGAGTGAATTAATAATCAAATTAAGAAAAACTTGCTTTAACTGTTGTGGGTCTCCCATTACGTTACAAGCTTCTTTGGAAAGGTTCTGTTGTATCTTCTGCCTTTTCGATTGGAACTGGTGTTGAATAATAGAGAGAGTATCGTGAATAAGGGCATGGATGTCGACCCGTTCGAATTTCGGTTCGGAATGCCTCGAGAAATTCAATAAACTTGAGATAATAGATTTACACCGGTATGTTTCATGAGAGATAATTTTCAGATATTCTGGAAAAATTTTTAATTCTTCTTTACTCTCTTGTGGTATTCTCTGATCCGATAGTGTTTTTAACCGTTCAATCAAACCCTCAGCACAACTGGCCACAGAGGCCAATGGATTGTTGATCTCATGGGCAAGTCCGGTAGCTAACGTTCCAATACTTGCCAGTTTTTCTGATTGTATTAACTTGCGTTGTGTATCCTGTAATTCTTTGTAAGCCTCACGGATTTCCTGAGTTCTTACCTCGACTTTGTTCTCCAGGGTATCACGCGCATTAATCAATTGTTTCGTCCTTACATTGATAATCCTTGCCGCCTTCAATACTATCAGAAAAAGAACAAAAAATAAGGCTCCCATCGCGGAACCGGTCATGATGATTGCTTTTCTCCGTGCCCTTGCTGCCTGTTTCTTTAGTCCCGACATATCCTGATAAATCTCCATTACCCCAACCTGATGGTCTTTTTTTAATCCTCCTTTTTGCATCTCATGGATAGGATAGTAACTTTCGAGCAGGGTTTCTTCTACGTAAGAGCCCTTTGAGTCTATTGTGCCTGCCAAACGTAATGCGGATGCAGGAATACCGCGAATGGCAGAATCCAGTTTTTTGTTTTCTCCACGGTCAAGGGTAAATCCAACATGCTCTGGCACTGTACTATAAACGATATGACCTTCCATATCATATAAATATAACTTTTTAATTGGCAGTCCATGTAAATTTTTCCGAATAACTTTATCCAGTTTCCTCAATTGCCTGCGATTATTTTCGAGATCGATTTCCTTGTCTTTCCGAAGTGTCGGAACGAGAAATTCTTTATAAACTTCATGGTTTATGTGGATAATAAAATAGGATGCGTACTCCTCACTTCGTTTTGTTAATTCCTGGCTTTCCATGCGCTGGAATATCCATCCCACCCCCAGGCTTATTATGCCGATGGCAATAAAGCTGGTGATGGTATAGTAGAGTATCAAGTTGAACTTTTCTGGATGGAGGATTTTTTGGAGTTTCTGCAATGGAGTTAAGATGGAAAAGTTAAGAATCAGGAGAACACACGGTATAAATTTAACAATATTTGTGTACATCTGTAAAGATTAAGTTTACCACCTGATGATAGCCTGAACAAATGATTTTCCATGTATTTTCTCTCCTGGTTCATTCTCAACCTCATATTCAAATTTGAACACCACATGATTTGTTGGTGAGTAGTTTATGCCGATAGCAACCCGGTCTGCCTCATTTCCATCGGTGATATCCCTGTTAGGATCTACGGAATCGAACCGAATGACACCTTCCAGGTATCTTAAATAATTCAGATCAAATGGGTATTTGTAAGATGTTTGGAGGTAATAACCGTTCCGAAAGTAATCACCACCGTCCTCCTCCTCTTGTTCTACCCGACCGGTAATGTACTCACCGCGTACTTCTACGTTACCCCTCTTAAATTGAATGTCCACACCAAGGAAGTCAATATCGAGTTTGTCGTCATTGTCATATTTTCCCCATGAGTATGAGCTTCCTATTTCCAGTCCTGGTAAACACTCATAACCAAGCCTGCCACCGACAGATTTACTCTTATTGTTGTCCCAGAGCTGCTGTACATCTTCTGTATCCGGCCCCGCTAGACCATTTGTTACGGCAAATTCATACTTCAACTTTGTATTGTACGGTAATAAAAGAGACCCGTAGAACATCACACCAATATCGGAATATGTTCCGGGTACAATCCTGATCGACGGAAGAGGACGGTCTATCAATTTATTTAATGGTGCAGATTCCACAAACCTTTCTATGCCTAAAGGGTACTTAAACTTGCCTATGCGGAATACGAACCGTTCTTCTATAATCTCATAATCAAATTCAAATTTTTCCATCTCATATTTTTGAAATCCCTTTTTGATCTCGATCTCAGAGTCAAAGGATAATTTTTTAGATATTCGTTTTCCCAGCCAAAGGGTGAGTTCATTTGCATCCAGAAATTTGGAGGAGGGCTGTTGGGATTCATCGTCTCTCCCATGGACCGGAGATGTTACGTCGAAAAAGCCATGGAAATCAATCTTCTTCCAACTCTCCTTTTTTTCCTGAGAAACAGCTTCAACCTGAAAGTAATAATCTTCTGGCAGGGTTGTTGTTCTTTCTTCCGGTATATTACTTAAGTCATGCATACCGCTTGCAGTTTTATCAGCCTGATCATCCGCATAGCATAGAACACAGCAGATCATAACCAGGAGAATTGCAGGTATTGATCTCCTTATCAACGTAATTTTACCTTATTATTCAGAATCGGACTGTCCTGTCTCAAAATAAGGAAATGCCTGTAAAAGCAAGGTTTCTATTTCCCTTGTAACGATTTCAAAATCCTTTAAAACGGGTTTTACTGCCCCTGCACCTAAAAAACCCATACTACCCAGGGTATTACGCGCCTTTACAAATCTGTTGTAGATTTCCTCATGTAAATTGGTTTTGTGCCGAACATCGTAATTTCTTACGTTTCCGGCAAGCAAGGTAAGATAATACTCCTCCGCCAGTTCCAGCCGTACCTTGGAACGGGTAAAGATTTCTAATTTTTCCCGGCGGTTATAATAAAATTTTTCACGAATAGCTAAAAATACAAGGTTAGCCATATGATTGGCCAGGGTCTGAAAGTCTTTCTGTTGAACAGCGGACTCAATCCGGGGCCTAAGGTCTACTTTAAAAATCGTATAAACATCGGTAATACGGTCGTTGATGATATCGACTTCAGCAGCAACTTTTGACCAGTTTGATTGCCTTCCGTAAAAAATAATAGATTTAAATACCTTGATCAGGGGGTCTTCTTCTTTAGCGTAGCCATATCCATGAACACATTTCTGGGTCAGAAATGGATGACAGAAAAAAAAGATTAGGCAAATACAGACGATCTTTTTCATATTCTTCCATGCAAATAAAAAGTGAGTTATCTATATCAGAAAAATGCAAAAAGTCAATAATTTCCATTTTGGTAAATTACCAAACTTCTTATCTATGATTAAGAATGGAAATATTCCTTTTGATTACAGGAACAAATATCCTATAAAAATAAAATATTTTTGTTCTCCATATCTCATAAGATACATGACACACCATCAATGTTTAAACGGTAAAATAAGTTAGTAATCCTTTAAACCTCAAGAAGTTATAAGGCCTTGTGTTAATTTCTTCGTGGCCTAGTATTTTTCATCTTTTTCTACGAATTTGATATTATACCTTGATCGTTGGGAAAATGCATGGTTCTGTATTATAATTATGGGAAAAATCCCCGAGTCTCCTATAGAAAACTCTCCAAATATAAACCTGGCACGGCGAAGTAGGAATCAGCAAGAAAAAGTATACAAGAATGTCAATGCCAAAATCCAAAGTTTAAAATTTGAAATCCGGAATACGAAATGGCATTGACTGATTGGTCTATTTGGTTTTTTGGAATTCGGATTTAGAGTCTTCTATGATAACTTCGGAGGAGCTATAATGAGTGACAAGCACAGACCATTTGCCCGAATGTTAATTGCATGCTTCTTATTTGTTTTTGCAGTTGCACTCAATATTTTCCTGCCACGTTACTGGCGTGATATACCAGAAATAGTGAAGCATTTGCTCCTTATGTTTAGCGCCATCATGTGTGTTCATATCATAGAGTATGCATATCTCTGGTGGGAAATCTTTGGACATATCAAAGGTATTTTACAAGAGACCCTTCAGGCTACAAACCAACTTATCGATGACAATAGAGGTTCATTAGAAAGGGTTTTGCAGGATACGAACCGCCTCATCAGATCTGCAGCGAATTGCGGCTTAACGGATATCTATGATTGCCGCAAGGATGTAAAAAGTGACATATATAATACTATAGAAAATGCAGAAAAAAGAGTTTGGCTCCTCGGTATTACCTTCTCAGAGAATGTTCATCTTGACCAGTTACTTTCCACACTGAGTAAGAAGATACAAGGGGGACTCGATATCAGGATGCTTCTCCTTGATACGCTTCGGGGTCCGGCAATTTTCCGGGCGTTTCTTGAGGGTACTGCTCTTGAGACCGCAAGGATCATTCACACTGACAGAACAAAAGTGCAGCCAATGGATCCCTATTTCCATCAGCGGATATACAGTGATTTTGTTCATGCCTGTAACAGGCTGAGAAGTCATCCAACCGTTGGTGCTACCGTCAGATTTTATGCACAAACTCCAGTTTGCTGGATGACAATTGTAGACGATGTTATTTATTTTCAACCCTATACACTTGGACGAAGTGCGAACCAGCATTCAGTAAATGTCTGTATCGGTGCTCATATGCCGGTATTCAAATTCCAAATGCAGTCACATGGAAAACCTTTCGAAATCCTCGAAGACCATTTTTTTAAATTATGGCTGACATCCAATATGGATTTGTTTCACGTAGAAACCAGGATTGCGGACCGTAACCACATTATTAAAGACATATTTGATTCTCATCTGTCATGGTTTAAACATGTCTATGGGTCTCTTTATGCCCCTAAAGAAGGCGGATTATTTCCTATTGACCGGCGTAAATTTCCGCGCCAGCTATGGGTGTGGGGTCAATTGACATCATTGAGTATCTGTTTACAGGATAATAAGACGATAGACGCAGCTATTTATGATTACTCCTGTGAGGCAATATCCTTAAAAATGGAAAACACCTACTCTCTCTATGAGGGAGAAAGGGTTGCTTTACAGGGCATACCCCCCGTTGAACCATTAGCTGCCAATTTTGTGATGGATCATTTCCTAAAAATAGGGGAGTTTGTTGTGAAACGGATAGAAAATAGTCCACAGCCGGTTGCCGCACTGCAGGCAATTCTGAAAAGTAACAGATGTGAAGAATTGAATAAAGATTAATCAGGATAGAAAAACCTTGCTTTTGGAATTCGATACTTTTGATTTGTATTCTTGTCCTCCATAGGAAACTTGACAATGCGCAATAAGGTTGTACAATGGTTTTTTTGTGCAAATTGCTTGATACAAGCAATCATGAGGTGCCCGTCTAAAATAGAACTGTCATTCTGAACAGAATGAGACAGGAAAGGGTTGCCTTAGATTGATGTATGGGAAGATTTCCCTTCCATTGCCAGGAATGGTATCCTGATTTTTCAGATGAGGTTTCAGGCTGTTGCTTGTGTAATACTTCAACATTACGGAGAAGTTTCAAACTATGAAGATTTTATTATGTTCCATGCCGGATACTGTACCGCAATTTTCCTCCAAGACGTGGAGGGCACCAAATCTGGCGATTTCTTCTATTGCGGGCAATATTCAACCGCAACATGAAGTGGCGATAGCCGACCTGGTACTCAAAAGGAAGGCCCTGTTACCTTCAATAAAGCAGGTCATTAAGGAATATCAGCCTGATGTGGTGGGACTAAGCGCCATGACCTTTCAATTTGACACAGCACGGAGAGTTGCAGCATTTATCAAAGAACTCCACAGGGATATGAAAATTGTTATTGGTGGATACCATGCTACTCTTATGTATGAGGAAATTGCTTCTTCTGATGAAGGAAAATCCTTTGACTATATTATAAGGGGAGAAGGCGAAATAACTTTCCGTGAGATGCTCGATGCCATCGAAGGGAAAAAGAAATGGGAAGAAATACACGGTCTATCATACCGGAAAAATGGCAGTTTTCTGCATAATCCCCAGAGGCCATTAGAGAATCTGGATGCCTTACAGCTTCCCCGCCGGGACGTACGGATATGGGATGGTTACTTTTTTTCCGGGAAGGGACTTGATATGATAGAAACTTCCCGTGGTTGTACGATGACGTGCAATTTCTGCAGTATGAACCGGATGTATGGACGTACATTCAGGACCTACAGTTTTGAAAGGATAACACGTGACCTGGAAAATGCAAAGAAGAACGGTGCGCGATATATCGCATTTGCAGATGATAATATTACCTTACAGGTAAAAAGGTTTGAAGCCCTCTGTGATGCAATCGTAGCAGCGAAACACAACGATTTGCGCTATATAGTTCAGGCAAGTACAGCCGGCATTGCGTCTTCTCCTACACTTGCCCAAAAAATGGCCCGTGCAGGGATTCAGATTGTATTCCTTGGCATTGAAAACGTATCTGAACGGAACCTGAAGATGATGAATAAAGGGAATATTGTGGAAAAGACAAAAAGGGCAATCGAATATCTGCACGATAACAATATCTTAATTGTGGGTGGTATGATTATCGGGCATGCAGAGGATAAAGAAGAAGATATTGCCCAGAACTTTGAATTTTTTGATAAGGCCAATATCGATTTTTATGGCGAACAAATCATTACCCCTTATCCCAAAACCGGCATGCGGGATATTTTACTTAATGCAGGGTTAGTTACAAACACAGATGATTACCGTAAATACAATGGCTTTTGGGCAAATGTAAAAACACACTACCTTTCGTCAGAAGAGTTGCAATTTTTACGGTGGAAATATAAGCGAAAATATTCTACCTTTTTTAAAACAACACCCGTTTTTAAGGCCAATTTTCCATTCCTTAATCTTATGCGAATATTCATTCTAAGGCCGTATTACCGTATAAAAAATTTTATTACGTCAGTAGGGAAAACTGATCGTGATATTTTTGAGAGTGATATGAGAAGGCTGGCAAAGATGAATAGTTTCTTTCACCACACTCGTTAAATGCTTTATATCCGATTTATCTCTGCAAATGCAAATGAGTCAGGTTTTTCAATGGGAAAATACACGGTGTGTGATAATGGTTAAACGGTTATATGGCTAGATGGTTAATAAGTTAGCCATCCAACCATGTAACCATTCAACCATAACGACCAAACTTGTATCTTACGTTTCATCGGCTTGAAGCTTCGCCTCGTGCCAGATTATAGTGATTGCTTAACAAAATTTAATCAGTTAAAGCCGATGATAATGTGGGAGTCTGGCTTGCAATCATTATGACCATTTCTACATATTTTTTTTCATCCTTTTGTAAACTTATATCATTAGTTTGAGTCTGATAGCCCTCTTTTTCATACTTAACGGTATAGGTTCCTCCCCCCAAAGAAAGAGAATAATGGCCGCTGCCAGACGTTTCAGCACTATAAACCTTGCTATCGTCTTTAGAGGATATCTCAACTTTAGACAATGCTCTGTCGTTAACATCGTACACATATCCAAAAATATCGCTTGCGATTGTTATTTTTGCAACATTGCACATGAACAAACAGAAAACTACTGCAAAAAACGTCTTTTTCATGCTAAATTTCCCTCTCTTTAAGGCCATATTGATTATTTTGCACTCATTTCTTTTTTATGTCAATTACCACTAATTCTTCTCATATGTCGATACTATCACCGCGCTTTCTGTTCCTGTCTTAATCTTTTTTCTTCACAATATCTTTCTGCCAATGCAAGGGTATCATACTGTGCCAAAACAAACAAGGACTAAATTTCCTTGAATGACTTAAAATTACCGTTAAAATCAAGGGATAGTAAAAAATACAACAACACGTAAACACAGGTAAAAAATTTATGAATATACTCTTGATGTCTATGCCAGATTGTGCTCCCCATTTTAATGCAAGGCGATGGAAACCTCCAAATCTTGCCATTTCATCGATTGCAGGCAATATTGAAGGTCACAATGTTTTTATAGCCGACCTTATCTTACGGAGGGAACGAGTTGGTGAAACAGTAAAGGAACTGATTGCACAATACCGCCCTGATGTTGTTGGTCTAACTGCTATGAGTTTTCAATTTGCTACGGCCAGGAGAGTAGCCGGTTTGATAAAGGGAATAAATAAGGATATTAAAGTTGTCCTGGGTGGCTACCATGCCACGCTGATGTACGATGAAATAGGTGAGAGTGTTGAATCCTGTCCGTTTGATTTTTTGGTCCGTGGTGAAGGGGATTTGTGTTTTCATGAACTCCTCCAGGCTATGGATGGTAAAAAATCCATAGAAAGTATCCCGGGTGTTTCTTTTCGGCACAATGGATATTTCGTCCATAATCCGCAACGTCCCTTAGAGGACCTGACTAGGATAAAAATTCCGGATCGTTCCAAGCGGATATGGAAGGGGTATAAATACTATGGTTTTACCCTTGATATCGTAGAATCCTCTCGTGGATGCGTCATGCCTTGTAATTTTTGCAGTATGGACAAGATGTATGGAAAGACCTTTCGAAGATTTAGTATCGAGAGGATTCTTGCAGATATTGCCAACGCCAAACAGCATGGTGCAAATTTCATCATTTTTTCAGATGACAACTTTACTTTGGATGTCAAAGGGTTTGAATTACTTTGTGATGCTATGGTTCATGCCGGGCACAATGATATCCGCTACATTATTCAGGCCAGCAGTATGGGAATTGCTTCTTCAGAAACCCTTGTTGAAAAAATGGCCAGGGCGGGTTTTCGAATTGTCTTTCTTGGTATTGAGAATGTTTCTGAAGAAAATTTACGGCTTATGAAGAAGGGGAATATTATTGAGAAGACCAAGCTCGCCGTTAAACGGCTCCATGACCACGATATTATGATCGTTGGTGGTATGATCATCGGAAACGTAAACGATAAAGAAGAGGATATTGCCAGAAACTATGAGTTCTTTGTAAACTTGCAAATTGATTTTTTTGCAGATCAGATACTAACCCCTTATCCCAAGACGGGTATGCGGGAGGAACTGCTGAAAGCAGGGCTTATAACAAATCTCTATGACTATAGCCGTTATAATTGTTTTTGGGCAAATGTGAAAACAAGTCATCTTGGGCCAGAAGACCTCCAGTTTCTCAGATGGAAATATAATAAGAAATACGCCGATTATATCTGCACAACTCCGGCCTTTATAAAAAATTATCCTCTTGCTTATTATTACCGCCAATATTTCAGAAGACCTATTTTAAAGTTTAAAAGTAAACTTTTTCAGAATAAACTTAGTGAAAAGGAATTGTACGAACAAGATATGGCAAGGGCGGAGGCCATGAATAAATTCTTTTGAGTATTTTGTTGTAATATCGTATTACTCTGCTATATTCATATTTTGTAATATAATGTCCGAAAAACAAAATATCATTTATCGTATAGCGGAATTTCCCGGAAAATAGAGAGCTTCTGAAGACTACACAGTGGCATTTATTTTTATAGGACTATAATTCGGCTTTGTCAGTACTTAATTTGACCTAAACCTTGGCCTCAACCTCTTCCCTTGGTTTGGGGCACGCTTTACCAGGAGATTGTCTATGCCTGTGGTATCAATCGTTACATGTGGTGATTATGATTTAAAGAGGGTTTATCATGCAGTCCATGCCTCTTTACGCCACATAGATGGTATTGATAAACTAGTCAAACCCGGCATGAAGGTGCTTTTGAAAATTAACCTCCTCTCATCTTCACAACCTCCGGAGAGGGCTGTTAATACTCACCCCATAGTGGTTAGGGCACTTGTCGATATATTTCAAAAAGACTTTGGGTGTGAGGTCTTTATTGGAGATTCTTCAGGCAGTGTAAAAAACAGTTCTACTTTCAATGCCTTCCGGATTACCCGCATTAACGAAATTGCGGAGGAAACAGGGGCAAAGATTGTTAATTTCGACAAGGACGAGTACATTGATATTCAAAATAAAGATTATGAAATTGTTGATAAATTTCGCATTGCCAGGACATTAAGAGAGGTAGATTTTATTGTTTCTGTACCTAAACTAAAAACGCATGGTTTAACGCAATATACCGGCGCTATCAAGAATATGTTAGGTACCATTCCGGGGAATGGTAAAAAAAATATTCATTTAATTGCACCAAAGCCCACTTCGTTTGCCAAGGCGCTGGTAGATATCTATCAAGAAGTGCCTCCCCACCTTATTATCATGGATGCCATTGTAGGTATGGAAGGAAATGGACCCAATGCCGGCCAGCCGAAAAAGGTTGGATTGATCCTTTCCAGCCGGGACAGTGTAGCCCTTGATGCCGTAGCCAGCAGTATTATTGGATTCGATCCTATGGCTATACCGACTATACGGTTTGCGCATCAACGTGGATTGGGCATTGGAGAATTAGATGCTGTCAGTATTGCGGGAGAAACTATTCAGAATGTAGCGGTTCCTGATTTCCAGAAACCTTCTAGCGGTGCTCAGGCCTTTGCAGGAAAGTATTTACCAAACTTCCTCTTGGCTATGATGTTTGACAACACATGTTCCACATTTTCTACGGTAAATCATTCAAATTGCACACGGTGTTACGAGTGTGTGAGAAACTGTCCTGCCGGTGCTATGTCAAAGGAAGATGGTAAAGTAATGGTAGATAAGGCAAAATGCATTGGATGTTTTTGTTGTGATGAAGTTTGTGATTTTCATGCAATCGAAATGAAGCGTTCTCTGTTAGGGAGAACACTTCTCGGTATGGCAAAGGCACTCGGGGTTGAAAAAGTTGAATAAGATATAACCGTTCAAAAATATTGAACCAATTATATGGAATTGCAATGGACAAAGATACTCATTCCGGAAATCAAAGAACTTATCAGAGATAAGGATTTCAAAGGATTACGGAATTTCCTCCGGGAACGTCATCCTGCAGATATTGTAGATATTTTGAGAGAGCTTGACCCTACAGAACGGGTAATGAGCTTTCGATTGCTTGATAAAAACAAGATATCTGAGGTCTTTGCCCTGTTTGAGCCTGTTGAACGGGAAGAACTCCTCAAGCAATTTACCGAGCAGCATGCAAAAGAGATTCTCATAGAAATGCAACCAGATGACAGGACGCAGCTTTTTGATGAACTCCCTGCACATGTAGTAGAAAAACTCCTGAAGTTACTTCCACCCCTCGACCGCAAAGAGGCTAATGAGCTCCTCAATTATCCTCATAACTCTGCCGGTCGAATAATGACCCCGGAATACGTAGATTTACAAATGGATATGACGGTTGCACAGGCACTTGAACACATCCGTAAAACAGGACCGAATCGTGAGACGATTTATATCTGCTACATTGTTGATGAAACGAAAAAGCTTCGTGGTGTTGCCTCTCTGAAAAATATTATCCTCGCTAATCCAGGCCAGCTCATTAAGGATATCATGAATGAAAATGTTTTTTATGTCCACACTACAGATGATCAGGAAAAGGCCGCACAGGTAGTTCAAAAATACGATATTTTGGCTGTCCCTGTAGTAGATAACGAAGACAGACTCGTTGGGATTGTTACCGTAGACGATATCTTAGATGTTGTACAAGAGGAAGTAACCGAAGATTTTCAAAGAATGGCGGGTATACAAACTATCGAGGAAGAGTATTTCCGGATAGGATTCACAAAACGTATCAGTAATCGTGTCTCATGGCTGGTTATCCTCGTGATTGCAGCCACTATATCACAAACCATCCTGAAAACCTATTCTGAAATTTTAAGCTCAATGATTGCACTTGCTTATTTTATACCTATGCTTACCGGATCTGGCGGAAACACCGGATCACAGTCCTCAACGCTTATCATTAGGGCTTTAGCCACCGGAGAGGTAAAATCCAGAGAATGGTGGCGAATTCTCATGCGGGAATTTCGGGTTGGTGTTGCACTCGGATTCATTACAGGATTCACCGCCTTTACTATCGCTATTGTATCTCTGGGCCGGGTTTCCATAGCAATAACAGTAGGCATCTCTTTGTTTACTGTCGTTTGTGTAGGAAACATCGTTGGTGTAGTTGTACCTTTGTTTTTCAGGTTCATAAGGATAGACCCTGCTTTTGCATCAGCGCCACTCATTGCCACATTGCTCGATGCCACGGGACTGGTTATTTACTTTGAAATAGCGAGGAGAATACTTATCGTAACTACTCAATAGCGATAACATTCTTGACATTCCTCTGTTAGGATGGTATTCTTTTATATAATTTTTTGTACAATTAAGTTGTTTCGATAGTGTTTAACGAAGGGAAAAGGTGCAATATCTTTGAATGATCAGGATAAACCATCAAAGGGAAACTCCATTCTTTGCGGGCTTGCCTTTGATAATGAAGATAATCACAAAAGAATTACAACAGGTGAAAATTTTTATATACTGGGGGGGTCCGTAAAAACCCACGAAAACCTTGTCGAGAAGATATTGAAATTTAATGAGGTTATCGGGAAATACGGTAAGAAGCTAGACGACCTTACTGAATCCGAGTATCATAATATCGTAAAAGAGATTTGTACCGATAAAGAAAAGGTACACTGGTTTTTCTGCATGTGATTAAATCACTTTCTGTACGATTTATCTTCCATGTGTCAAAGTTTAAAGTAGCCAATAAGCAATTAGCAGTCATTTGTCAGCGGTTAGCTGGCAGACTTGGCATGAGGCCTTGCCTTGCTAGTGTTTTAAAAAAATAAAAAGGAACGCATGAAAAAGACTCTTTTTTTATTTTTTCTCATTTTCACAAATCTTATTTACACTATTCATTCCTATGGTATAGATGATTTTAGTGATTTTGAAATACATTATCAGTTAGGAAATGAGTATAATAACCGCGATATGGTTGATGATGCAATCGTAGAGTATAAAAAGGCAATTGAAATAAATAATGACAATGCAAGGGTTTATAATAATTTAGGTGTAGCCTATAGTAAGAAGAAATTATTTGATGAAGAGATTTCTTCATATAAGATGGCAATCGGCTTGGATAATAATTATAAAGAGGCTTACTTTAACTTAGGAATTGCATATGGTGCTAAGGGAATGGTTGATGATGAAATCAACGCTTATAAGAAAGTTATCGAGATAGATACCGAAAACCTGGAAGCCTTATATAATTTAGGAAATGCTTACCGGAGTAAAGAAATGTACGACGAATCCATAGCGGTATACAGAAGGGTGATTGAAATTGATCCCCTGTATATTGATGCACACTTTAATTTAGGTGCGTCATATGGCAGAAAGGGTTTGTTGGATGATGAAATTCTGGAGTATCAAAAGGTATTGCAGTTGAATCCTTATAGTGCCGAGGCGCATTTCAATCTTGGAATTGCATATGGGGAAAAGAAGATGTTTGATAACCAAATAAATGAATATAAAAAGGCAATCGCACTTAATCCAAAATACGTCAAGGCGTATAAAAATTTAGAATCTGTTTATCGTAAAAAAGGGATGAAGGAAGAGGCTGATAAAGAATTATCCAAGTATCATGATTTAGTGAAACGCTAAAATATAAAAGGAGGGATCACAGAATGCTGGAAAAATTAAATGAAAAAATCACGGAAACATCAGATAAAATCATGACAAATGAAAAAGTGGAGGGATTTATAAACAACCTAGGTGGGATACTTTGCTTTGTTGGGGCCGTAACCTTTGGTATTCTCTTTATTGTGTGTGGTGCAAGCTTGATGAAAACGGGTAAGAATTATGTCGTGAGACCATCAGCAGAAGCAGCAGAAGAAGAAGAAGCCTCTGAATCTACTACCACAGAAGAATCTGCTACTACAGAAGAAGCGGCTACGGAAGAAGCTGGGACATCGGAGTCTGGTGAAGAATAGCAATTAAACTATAATCAGGGTTTCCGATAGGAGGATAGAGTCGTATACGTTCTTTTCCGTATGAATATTTTTGTCGTACCGGGAATTTCAAAACATTGGGTAATTTTTTAAAGGACTACAACTCGTGGTTAAAAAGATATTTCCTATCGCATTTGTCCTTAGTTTCGTTGTGCTTTTTTCTGTTTTGAAACAGACTCATGCCATTTTTTTGAAATTAGCACCAGAACAAATACAAGAAGCAGTTCAATATGGGCAGCAAAACAAAAACCTAGACATAGCGGCATTCTCAAAGCAGTGGACTGTTACGCAAGAAGAACATAAGGGGTTTGCTACCTTGTTTACCCCCTACCATAATATCGCATACAAGGCAAGAAAATCTGCTGTAGAACGTAGAGAGTTTACCAATAGCGAGATTATGGAGGCGTTGCAAGGCGGGGATACCCTTACCTTTTCAGTAACTGTCTACGGAGATCAATATGATTTTGCTATGTATTATTCAAGCATGCTCCATCAAAAGGACACAGTAATACAACCTGAATTTGAATTTGCCCCTCTCATAGCAGATGCCAGTCAATTTTGGCCCAACTCTCCAAGCTATACAGCCCGCCTTGTTTTTAAATTTCCATCTAAAGGTATTGACCCGAATACCCCGGCTACTTTTATCATTGTTGTTCCAGGTGGTGAAGAAATTTTATATAATTTTGATTTGTCAAAAATGAAATAGATTTCCTTTTTGTCGTTTTCTCTTTGCGTCCTTGCACTGGAATGCTATGCTCACAGAGGTAAACATACTATTATTAAGTTTTTGAAATTCCAGACATTACAACTTACTTTAGAGTAAAATAGAAAGGGACATTTATGGTAAAACATATTTCTCTAACTCTTATTGCATTGAGTCTGTTTTTATTCGTTGGATGTACTGGACTTTCCTCATTCTACAAGGCTCAGGAGCAACACCTTGCCAATATTGATAAAAAGATCCAGGATATTGAACAATCCCTCTCAGACCTAAATTCTTCCGATCAGGACATCGGAAGGCGTATTGAAGAACTCTCACAAAGAACTGCTATCACTGATACCAATTGCTCAAAGCTCAATGTCAGTTTGGATGAGCTCAATTCCAGGGTTGAGGCGAAAGATAATTCACTTGAGGCTATTCTCTCAGATACCCAGCAAAATATAGCCGACCTTACAGCAAAATTAAGTGAAATTGAAAAAGCAAAAATCGATTTGCAGAATCAAATCATTGCTCTTCAATCTCAGAAATCTCATGCCCTAAGTTCCCACATCGGGCAGCAGAATGAGGCTATGGAGGAAGAGGCCAAAGAAATAGTTGGGCAGGGAAGAGAAATGGTTAAAGAAGCAAAGGATGGACAAAAGATAGAAGGAGAAGATAATAAAATAGAAGCAGTAGCTGTAGGTCAGCAAAAAGAAGCATTACAAAAGTTGTTAGAAGATGCCTTAACATCATATAGGAATGGAAATTATAAAGAGGCTATTAGCAGATGGGAAGAAGCACTTGTTATTGATTCTGAGAATTTAGAAGCAAAATTTAATATCGAAATTGCGAAGGAGAAAATTAAGACCATTTCTGAAAAATAATTGCCTCTTCTTCGAATGGATTTGGAATGCTATGGATAAACGTATTTATCTGTGTTTTTTCTTGATATTAGGGATTTTAATTATAAAGGGGCATGTTGCAATGCACCCTAGATGAATTATAACACTCTTCTGCACATTTCTTATGAGGTAAAAAGTTAAAATAACAGATCAAAACTCAATCAAGAACTAAATTAAAAGCTTTATTACCATTCCAACAACACATACAGTAAGTACTAGCCGGATGAATCCCTCTCCTTTGCTAACTGCTATATGGCTGCCAATCCACCCTCCGAAACCGTTACCAGCCGATAGTGACAAGCCTATTTGCCAGTATATCTTATCATAAAAAACAAATATGAGTAGCGCACATAATGCATTAATGCCTACAATAAAGACCTTTTGGCTGTTAGTTTCCACAAGATTTAATCCACCAATGGTAGTAAGAACTGCAATTATTAAGAATCCTATACCTGCCTGAATAAATCCGCCGTAAATTCCGATAAAGAAAAAAACAACCATCATAACGATGCGGTTGCTCCAGCGCATATTAGCCTTATGTGAGTTATATTCAATACTTCCATAAATCCTTCGTATAGGATTCCATAAGATGAAACCAAGGACAAGTAACATGACTGCGGCCAATATCTTTTTAAATAGGACATCAGATACATCTATAGCAAGCCAGGCACCAAAAATAGCCCCCAGAACTATAGGACCTGATAAGAGAAGGCTCAGCCGGAAATTTGCAATACCTTTCCTTTTAAAACCAGCAACTGCAAATATGCTCTGGGCCACAATTGCTAAACGGTTGGTTCCATTTGCTACAGGTGCCGGTAAACCCATAAAAATGAGTACCGGTAAGGTAAGTAGTGACCCGCCTCCCGCAAGGGTGTTAATAAATCCGGCAATACTACCAACAGTAAAAATAACCAGGATTTGCCATATTTCCATAATAATATCCGAATATTACTTTCAAGAGGTCCATTTCGCAGCAGTACTATGGGGATGTATTTATGTGCATCTCAATTGCCTTGATATTACATCTGCCAGGCTTCTTGATATATCATGCTTGGTTTCACACCTTGATTCAATCTGCTTACGCGAATTGATGAAACATGCCCGGTGTACATCACCCTTAATCTCATTCTGGTTATTGGCTACAACGATATCAGCACCGTTTTTCATTAAAGATGTATATGCCCTTTCGATAAGCTCATCTTCCGATAAACCCACTTCTAATTTAAAACTTATTAAAAAGGCATGTGGCCATAACGCCCTCATCTGTTTTATAATTTTTGGTGTTTTTATGAAAGTTATTGTTAGTTTATCCTTGTTCGATGCTATCTTGCCACCACATGGTCTTTCAGGCGTATAATCAAGTATTGCCATACCGTGCACAATGGCATCAAACGACCTTTCGTTTAACTTTTCCTGCATCACCTTTAATAAATCATCAACCGTCTCTATCTCAATAAGAGTAAATCGATGGGAGCTGTTTTTATCCAATAAAGTAACGTCAGGAGTAATACTTTCAGTGCCGGAAACAAACGTTACATGGGCACCTCTCTTTAATAATTCGTATGCTATCAAAGTTCCTAACCTGCCGGTAGATTTATTGCCAATATACCTTACAGCATCAATGTATCCTCTCGTTGGTCCAGAGGTTATCATAATATTTTTTTCTTCTAAATCCTTCACCTCTTACTCACTTTCTGATTTATCATAAATTGCTTATGCAGTTTTCAACAACAAATTACTGTAGCAGATGTCAATGGGTTTATCAAGGTGATGTTTCCCTTGACCATAAACAAATTCTGCGCTAATATTTCATGTAAACTCAGAAGAACTATCATAGGTGATAAAATAATTTGCTAATGCATGGATTATATGAGAGAACCAGGATCATTATTCTTACGTGAAGACTCACTTGGTATTGTTACCGATCTCTATCAGCTTAGTATGGCTGCGGGATATTTTGAGCAAAAAGTGCATGATATTGCAACCTTTGAACTGTCTATCCGTAAATTGCCAAAAAACCGAACTTATCTCATTACTGCAGGACTAGAACAGGCACTTTATTATCTTACCCATATAAAATTTTCAACAGAAGCCATTCAGTTTTTAAAAAAATTGCCCATGTTTAACCATGTGAGTCAAGAATTCTTTGAGTACTTAAAGAACTTTCGTTTCAGCGGTACTGTCTATGCCATCCCTGAAGGGACAATTGCGTTTGCAGAAGAACCCTTACTCCGCGTTACAGCTCCCATTATCGAGGCACAAATAGCAGAAACTTTTCTTCTTTCGATAATCAGTTTTCAGACATTAATAGCAACCAAGGCATCAAGAGTTGTGCATGCAGCAAAAGGGCGTGAAGTAATTGACTTTGGCTCACGGCGCGCTCATGGTCCGCAAGCGGGTGTCCTTGCGGCCAGATCATGTTTTATCGGCGGATGCAAGGGTACTTCCAATGTATTTGCAGCCCATGAATTAGGTATTCCTCCTATTGGGACAATTGCCCATTCCTGGGTTATGGCATTTAAAAATGAACTGGAATCCTTTTATCATTTTCATAAGATTTTTCCGGATAACACCATATTGCTTATTGATACCTATGACACGTTAGTTGGAGCAAAACATGCTGCTATGATCGGTAAGAAGCTAAAGGGTGTCCGTATCGACAGTGGAAACTTATTAGAGTTGAGCGTGGAGGTTCGGAAAATTCTCGATAGTGAAGGTTTGCAGCACGTTGAGATCGTTGTTAGTGGCGACCTTGATGAAGACCTCATTGATGACTTATTAAAAAACGGTGCTCCCATTGATTCTTTTGGTGTAGGTACCAGGATGGTGACCTCTGAAGACGCTCCGGCGTTGAACGGCATCTATAAATTGGTAGAACAGGAACATAATGGTGAAATCATCCCGAAGATGAAATTCAGTGAAAAAAAACTTAATTATCCATGTAAAAAACAGGTGTATCGTATTACCGATAATAGCGGTAATTTCGTGAGGGATATTATTGGGCTTGAAGTCGAACAGATAGAGGGGACACCGCTTTTGGTATCCGTGATAAGAAACGGTAAGATATGCCATGATCTTCCAACAGTACATGAGATTCAACGCATTGCATCAGATAATCTTGTTCGTCTGCCGGAAACATTTAAATGCGTAAAGAATGCAAATGTCTATCCTGTAATCAAAAGTCATAAACTGGAACTAAAAAGACAAGAAACGGAAAAGATACTTAAGGATACGAATATCATATAGAATTTATTTGCTAAATACGAAATCGCATATTAAACTAAAAACGTGAGAATTGCACTGGCACAGATTAATCAAACAGTAGGTGACTTTCAAAAAAACACTGAAAATATTTGCTCTTTTCTTGATCGTGCCAAGAGGCAGGGTGCCCATCTTGTTATCTTTCCAGAGCTGGCCGTTACCGGTTATCCACCAAAGGATTTCCTGGATATCCCCGCATTTATCGATGAAAATCTAAAAGCTTTACGTAACATAGCACATCATGTAACTGATATCTCTGCTATTGTTGGATTTGCTGATAAAAACAAATTACCTTATGGCAAACTTGTTTACAACGCCGCGGCATTTATTCAGAACCAAAAGATTGTCTCTGTTCACCATAAATCACTTCTTCCAACCTACGATGTATTTGATGAACACCGTTACTTTGAGCCTGCACATGTCATTTCCCCTGTACAGTTCATGGATCACATCTTAGGTATATCCATCTGTGAGGATATATGGAACGATGAAGAATTCTGGACACGTCCTCTCTATGAGAGAGACCCCATCGAAAACCTGATTTCTCAAAAATCCAATATCGTTATCAATATCTCTTCTTCTCCCTTTACCGTAGGCAAGCATGAGAAGACACGTTTGCGTATGCTCATTCATGATGCCGTGAAGTATAAAGTCCCTTTTGTCTATGTAAATCAGGTTGGGGGTAATGACGATCTTGTTTTTGATGGAAATAGTACCGTGATAAATGCTGAAGGTAAGCTTATTGCGCAAGCTGCTATGTTTAAAGAAGACTTAATTGTTGTCGATACCGAAAATCCAGAAGTACAGGTATGTCCTAGGGCCTATACTCCTATCGAAACCGTTCGAAAGGCATTAATTGTTGGTCTTCAAGATTACATGGCAAAGTGTGGTTTCCAAAAAGTTGTTATTGGTCTCAGTGGTGGTATCGATTCTGCAGTTACCGCTGCACTAGCGGTAGAAGCATTGGGTAACGATAACGTTATCGGGGTGTTGATGCCATCTCAATTTACCTCTCAAGAAAGCGCCGCTGATGCTGCAAAGCTTGCGGTAAATCTTGGGATTTCTTATAAGATCATACCAATTAAAGATACATTTGAATCATATCTAAATACCTTAAAACCAGAATTTCAAGAGATGCCATTTGACATTACTGAAGAGAATTTACAAGCACGTATCCGCGGTAATATCCTCATGGCCCTTTCAAACAAGAGTGGATACCTTGTTTTATCAACGGGAAATAAATCGGAGTTGGCTGTAGGCTATTGTACCCTCTATGGGGATATGAGCGGCGGGCTGGCTTTAATTTCTGATGTGCCAAAAACAATGGTTTATGAATTGGCAAGGCAGATAAATCATGAAAGAGAAATTATCCCACAGAATTCTATTAAGAGACTTCCTTCTGCGGAATTAAGGCCTAATCAGTTAGATATGAATACCTTACCGCCGTATGAGATCCTGGATGGAATTTTGAAGGCATATGTGGAAGATGCAAAATCCCCTTCCGAAATTATTCAGATGGGGTTTGAAAAAAAAACCGTCTTTGAAATTATTAGAAAAGTGAAGAGAAATGAATATAAAAGGAGGCAGGCACCACCCGGTATTAAAGTGACATCAAAGGCATTTGGATCAGGGAGACGAATGCCCATTGCCCATAAATTTATGTGTTAATAAGTACTTAAAATGGTGAGGCTTCAGATAGCTCATAAATAGTATTTTAATTGTATAGGAATTTTCATTTTATTTAAGTGGTTTTTGGGTGGCACGGGACTGTCCAAAAAGTTATTTGCGATGCCATGTTTGTAAAGGTGTATTGCAATATGCCCTTACATATTGTATGAAAAAATCGATTTTGTACCTTTTGGACAACTCCGTATCTTCAGTCATGTAGGATGGGCATTGCCCACCGAAAAATAAGCAACGTGAATGGGTGAGCGATATTTTGGTGGGCAATGTCCACCTTACGGGTTAACTTGAAAACTTTTACAAAAAGAAGTTTTTATACGGTAATACAAATATTCAATGAATAATCCGAAGGTAAATCTACCGATTGGAGTCTTTGATTCTGGTATTGGAGGAATTTCTGTCCTTGCTGACTTAATCAAGACTTTACCATATGAGAAATTCATTTATTATGCGGATACACTTTATTCGCCTTACGGAATCAGGCCGGAGGATACTGTTCGGTCTTTATCCATAAAAGTTGCAGAATTTCTATCTTTCATAGGTATTAAATCCCTGGTTGTTGCATGTAATACAGCTACAAGTGCTGCAATTTATGAAATCCGGAGGATGTATACCTTTCCGGTAATCGGAATGGAACCTGCTGTAAAACCAGCCGTGAAACTGGGAGGCAAAGGCAAAATTCTGGTTATGGCTACACCTCTGACATTGAAAAGCAAAAAATTTCATGAATTGATGCATTCTTATAAACGTTTTGCTGATATTATCCCGTTTCCCTGTGAAAAATTGGTGGAGATTATCGAACAAGACCATGCTGACAGACGGGTGATTGAGGATTATCTTTCCCGTGTATTTTCCTCAATAGATAAAGAGCATATTTCAACGATTGTCTTGGGCTGTACCCACTATGCTTTAATAAAAAAGGAAATCTTGAAAATAGTAGGAAATAATATTAATGTTATAGATGGAAATTCCGGAACAGCCAGGCAGGTAAAAACGGTCCTCCAAAAGGAACATTTGCTGAATAATGGAATGTCAGGAAAGCTCTCTTATCCTTTAAAAGCAAATGTAAGATTTTATGTTTCCGGAAATAAAAAAGAGGTGATAACGACGTGTAAACAATTATTGCAAAACGAAGGAATAGTTTGTTCAGGGGAATTTTCCCTTAGTCATTATTCTTGATGGTATCTTAGAGAAAAGGAGGAAGAACGATATGTCTACAACAGATAATTTAAAGAATGCTTTTGCAGGTGAATCACAGGCAAACAGAAGATATCTTGCCTTTGCCAAGAAGGCTGAAGCGGAAGGACATAAACAGGTAGCAAAGCTTTTCCGTGCTGCGGCTGAGGCAGAAACGGTACATGCGCACAATCACATGCGGGTAGCATGGGGCAGCCATGATACAAAAGAAAATCTTCAAGAGGCAATTGCAGGAGAGACACACGAATTTATGAGAATGTACCCCCAAATGATAGAGGAGGCCAAAAAGGAAGGACATAAACAGGCGCTGCAGAGTTTTGAATTTGCCAATAAGGTAGAAAAGATACATTCGGAACTTTTTCAGAAAGCCCTTAACAACCTTGGTAAGAATGAGACTATAGACTACTATGTTTGTCAGGTTTGTGGTGATACTGTCGAAAAGGAAGCGCCAGAAAAATGTCCTATCTGTGGTGCAGCCAGATCCACATTTGTAAAAATTAGTTAATTCACTAAAGCCGGGGTTAGAGAGGCAAGGCCTCAGACCAATAAAACAAGATTCAGGATTCAAGTTAGTCCCATTAGATCCCTCTTAGTAGAGACGCAAAATCTTGCATCTCTACCGGGAATTCAGGGGGGATATTTTCCCGGATAATTTTACAACCCCCTTTATATCCCTTGCTAAGGGGACCTTTTACGATTCACACTCACCTACGGCCATATTACCCGACATCAATTTTGTTTACGTACGAAGGAAAATGAAAAACCCTATGTCTACGAGAGATAATGTACAAAAGGCATTCGAAGGGGAATCGTGGGCCATTAGAAAATATTTGGCTTTTGCAAAAAGAGCCCAGGAGGAAGGTTTTCGGCAGGTGGCAAAGCTCTTCCGTGCTATGGCCGAATCTGAAACGGCACATGCGAACAACCATCTAAAAATAATAGGAGACGTTCACAGTACGCAAGAAAATATCAAGTATGCCCGTGATCTGGAAGCACATGTATCCACAGAAATGTATCCTCAAATGGTTGAAGAAGCTGAAAGGGAAGGGAATAAGCAGGTATCACAAAGTTTCCAATATATAAAGGATGTGGAAAAAGGTCATGTTAATCTTTGTCAGAAAGCGTTAGATAATTTGGGTAAAAATGAAGACGTTGATTACTTTGTATGCCAAATTTGTGGTAATATTCTCGAAAAGATTAAACCAGATAAGTGTCCTGTATGTACATCAAAGGCCATGTTTATACGGATCGGTTAACTGTGGAGATTCTCATTGACAACACAAGGAACTTAGGGTAGACTCTTTACATATTATTTGGGGCCATAAATATCTGGAGTTCTACGTTGTTAGTGTTGATAATTGAGGTAGTAAAATAAAGTTATTTCTTTATAATTTATGGGTCTCAAACATCTCTTTCATCGACTCTGAATTATACCTTGCCGGATCTTCCTGTTGCAAGCATATCAATATGTAAACCTGAGGCTATTCATACGAATGCTTAATGTAAAAATATGTTCATTAAATTCCGTACAAAGTTTTTTCATAAGAACCCCTTTCTCTTACTCATTGCCGCATCCCTAGCTATACACGGTCTTATCATCTTTCTTTCTCCCAAAGCAAACCAGATTTTTACTCTAAGATCAATTCGAGAAAGTTTTATCCGTGAACCTAGTGAATATTCGGTTGTTTTAGAACTTGAAAATCCCGAAGATGCAAAACGAGAAAAGAAAACAGACTTGGACAAAGAGCAAAATAAAAATGAACAAAAAAAAGAGGATAAAAATGTTAAGAAGAAAGATAAGACGTTTATCGATACTTCTGATAATAAAGAGGATGAAAAAACAAATGTCGATACCGATAAAATCGGTGAAAAGGGGTCTGTTGCAAAGGACAATTTTCCCGACACGAAACAACCAATTAATAATGAACCTCATGCGGAAGGACGGTCTGATGCTCCACTTTTAGGTAAAGGCGTGATAACCTCTCCTCATGAGAATCAGGAACAAGTACAAGAACCAGGGGTTACAAAACAATCGCCTGTCTCTGGCGACGCTTCTTATTATAAAAATTCTCCGCCGAGATTCGCTAACCTGCCTCAGGGTTTGGGAAAACAAGGTGAACCTTTGAGAGCACATCAAATGGTTCAGCCTCAAATAATACCTGAGAATAATAAAGGAAAAACCGTAGAAGGGGAACTGCCTAAGCCAGATAAAATTCCGATGAAGGCTGAAAATATAAAGCAAACAGCAAAAAAAGAACGGGTGGCCATTGGGCATAGTATCAGGCAAGAAGAAGGAACTGAACCAATATCCTATCGGGAAGGACTATTGTTTACCGATAAGCAAGATGAAATAAATAATGGATCTAAATTAGAAGAGGACTCATTATTACCACTCCAGGAACAGGAAATAATTGAGAATGATGAATCTGAATTAAAAAAGGAAGATGTAAAGGAAGAAAAACCTCATGAAGCAACCAGGAAAAAAAATACAAAGGGTGATGCCGTGCTTGAGTCTGAAAAACCACCGCTCCCAACAGAGTTGCCAGATGTTGAACCTCAACGCAGATTGGAGAGGGGGTTAGATGAACAAGAAAATCCAGGTGAATTGGCAAAACCAAAAGTTTCTTTCAGTGTCAATGCGAAGGAACAAGGATCGAGCAAAGACCCGGTACTCTTTGAAGACACGATATCAAATGCAGTAATTCCTGGTGCACCATCTTTTCATGCTAAAAAACACGAATATGCTGCTTATTTTAAACATATTCGTGAAAGGATATCGCTGTACTGGTTTCTCGGATATGGAACTCGCGCTGAAATTAAACTAGAGACTATTGATGATAAACCAATTGTTGTAGAATTTAAGGTTTTACCTAATGGTACAATTGATGGGGTAAAAATTGTGGATGATGCAGGAAATTTTCAACTTGCCTCCCGGCTTATATCTTCAATCAAAAATGCCGCGCCGTTGAATCCCTTCCCATCGTACGTTAAAGAACCGTCAATAGACGTTCGGTTTAATTTTTACTTTTTTTAGAGAGGGCAGGTTATCGCGTGTAGAGAAAGTTATTAGAGAATAGAGTTGTCGTATTACCCTATGTATAGTATATTTTCATAATCTATAATTTCGTACAAATTTTTTCTATTTCAGGAGGGAGTAAAACTTTGGAATGGCTATTAGGCGGTGGTCCCATTATGATACCACTGCTCATCTGTTCTGTCTTGGCGCTTGCAGTAATTATCGAAAGAGCAATTAATCTACGAAGGAATAGGATTTTAAAACCAGAAATCATCCAAACGATACAAGCTATACAGAGTTATGAGGACATTCCTTTTGCAATCTCTAAATGTGAAGTAATTTCTGGCCCTTTTTCAAGCCTCCTGAGACGTATTCTGAGTAATAATCACCTTTCACGGGAAGAAAAATTTATTGATATACAAGCTGCAGGAAGACAAGAGACTAAAGAACTTGAAAAAAGGTTATTGGTATTAGAGGTGATAGCCGCAGTGGCTCCACTCCTTGGGCTACTCGGAACGGTATTGGGGTTAGAAAATATTTTTGGGGTTATATCCGAATTAGGTCTGGGTCAAGCCAGGGCGTTTTCTGCCGGACTTGCAGAGGCTATCAGAACTACGGTGTTTGGACTGTTTATTGCGATTCCGTCTTTCGTTTCCTACAGCTATTTCGATAGAAAGGTCGATACCTTTGTCCTTGAAATGGAGGAATATTCTATGCATGTTCTCAACAAGCTTTATCCACCACAAGGGTTTGAAAACGTAAAAAAAGAATTACAGAGAACAAAGTAGACTTTATTTATCAAGTATAGTATTTATCAATACACTACATTTTTCTATCTTAGAGATTATGCGATTCAGAGAAAAACGTACAACAAAATCGATTATAAACCTTACCCCAATGGTAGACATGCTATTCCTGATACTCTTGTTTTTTCTGGTCACTTCGAGTTTTATAGAACAACCGAATATCAAACTAGAACTCCCTTCTACGAAATATGCCTCTACCAGTAAAATTGAGGAACGGGTTTTGATCATTTCTCATGACGGAAAGCTATTCTTCCAGAATGAACTTGTCGAAAGAAAGGAACTTATATCGGTACTAAAGAATGCATTTTCAAAGCAGGACGATAAAACGCTCGTCTTGCGGGCTGATAAAAATGTTCCTTATGGTGTTATTGTTGATGTTATGGATGCGGCTAAAGGAGCGGGTCTCAAAAAGATTGTAGCCCCAACCATATTTGAACCGGAAAAACAACCATAAAACGACTTTTCAAAATTTGATTGCAGCTTGCCGTGCTTTTTTATAAAATGATAAAAGACAAAGCAGAATTCCGGCCGGTAAAGAGGTATGGAACCACAGACCCCACAGGCTAGCCAGATAGAAGATAATAAAACTGTTTTTCAAGATCCGAGGAGTGTGAAATAAATGGTAAAGAAGAAATTCATAAAAGATAAGTGTGTAACGTGTAAGCAGTGTATGATAGAGTGTGCAGTAAGGCACTCTGTATCAAGGAATCTGTATGAGTCCTTTGCAGAAACCCCTAAATCGCACTACCGGTTACAAGTATCTATAAAAAAAGATAAACCTCATATGACTGTCTGCCAGAATTGTGCAAAACCAAAATGCAGAGAGTCCTGTGAATACGGGGCAATTACAAAGTATGAAGATGGAAATGTAGTTATTGATTCAAAAAAATGTGTTGGATGCTGGGCTTGTGTTGAGGCATGCCCTTTTGGTGCAATCACAAAGAATACAGAACTCAATTTTGCCTTTAACTGTGATGATTGCATGGGGTTTGATACAATGGCCTGTGTGGAGGCATGTAAGACGGGCGCCTTGGTGTATAGTGAAAAAAATGTAGCCAAAGTATAATTCTGTAACGCAATTATATACGTGCGGCAGTATAATAATTTTTATGATATGAGGAAAGTACTATCGGCCCTGAATATAGTACCTAATGATTTATTTTACCACGATATTCACCAATTTTTTAGGTACAATAACAGTATTAAGGACTTTCTTCCCATTTAAGTATCCGGAAACCCGTTCATCGCTCAATACACGCCTTTTTAATTCATCTTCGCTTATGGTGACAGGCACTGATAGATGGCTTCTGACTTTGCTGTTGATCTGAATAACAATCTCTATCGTCTCTTCTTGAATAGCATTTTTATCATAAGCGGGCCATGGTTGATGAAAGATCGTTGGTTTGTTTCCCATAATTTCCCACAACTCTTCGCAAATATGAGGAGTAAAGGGGGCCATCAATAAAACAATAGTTTCCATGGTGTGGCGAAAGATATGAAAATTAAGTCTTTCTTCATCCGTGTTCGGGACTACAACGTTGAATGAGTCTACCTTGTTAAGTAACTCCATAATAGAGGCAATAGCCGTATTGAAGTGCCAGGAAGTATCTAAATCCTCCGTAATCTTTTTCACCGTTTGATTTGTTTGCCGGTAGATAGTTTTTGCCTCGATTGATAGTTTTTGGATGTGGATATCAAATCGTGGAATCTTAGTATATATATCCTCATAATCAGTAATCTTTTGCCATAAACGATTTAAAAACCGATAAGCACCCAAGACTCCGCGGTCATTCCACTCTGCATCCTTTTGTGGTGGGCCAATAAAGAGGATATAAAGACGCTGGGTATCAGATCCGTATTTGTCAATGAGGACGTCTGGACTAACCACATTACCCTTTGATTTTGACATCTTAGCCCCGTCCTTAATAATCATACCCTGGGTAAAGAGGTGCTCAAACGGTTCTCTAAAACCAATGCAACCAAGGTCATAAAGTACCTTT
>JBDIVL010000010.1:0-99231 GCA_039794405.1 Candidatus Jinrextremum sp.
GATACACACTTTCCCATCCTCTGTCCGGATAGGCATCCAATGGATTTCCAACTTCAACAGCAGGTTTTAACAACCTGAACGCCATTGCCTTATTGGCAACGGTAAAGGTTGCTCCAGTCGCACCTGCCAACTGGAGAAAAGTCCTTCTCGTTAGTTTCATATTTCCCGCTCCTTTCTCAATTCTCAATAGACTCAAAATATTTGGACCACGGATATGAACAGGCTCTTCTACCGTTGTCCTAACAACCGTTTTTCCATCTTCTCAATATCCTATTACTGTATCGTTTAAAACCTCACCTGTATACTTTATTAACCGTATTTATGAATAGTCAAGCGAGGCTCGCTATAAGTATACCATCGTTTACTTGTATGTCAACATATAAACGTATGTTTATTTATACAAAGCATGGTAAACAGTATGCACTATTTTATTTATGACAATATTTTATTTAAACAATTCTGGCTCAAAAAAAGGCCAGCGTTATAAAGCTGGCCTTTTGTGCACGGAGACTTTTCCTAACGCAACTGCCACGGATGAAAGGGACGCCAGGAAGCCTTTTGTACACAGAAACGATTATTAATAATTTCTGCTATTATTGTAAAATTTGTTTCTGATTTATCCCTTCATCTTTACCTTAATATCTTTAATCTCTTCTTCCATTCTTGGTGGTTTTAATGATTCATTGGTTCCTGTAGCAGCCTTTAATGCCTCTAATTTCCTTGCCCCTCTTTCATCCATAACCGTTGCAAACCAATAGAGGAAAGTAACAAAGAAACTACCACCCACGATGTTACCAAGGGTAACAGGAACAAGGTTCCATCCAAACATTTTACCCCATGAAATCGCTGCAGGGTCATGAGGCAGTAAATTTGCAATCGTCAAAAACGTCATATTTGCCACGCTGTGTTCCATTCCTGTAGTAACAAAACAGAACAAAACCCACCAACACATAATCATCTTGCCCGAATCACTCGTGCACCTAAAAGTAGACCATATACCCAGACATACAAGCCAGTTACAAAAGATACCTCTGAAAAACAATTCCCACCACGGTGCATTACACTTGTAGGTAGCTACCTTCATTAAAAACGACTTCCATGGATCAGGGGCAAATACGCCAGACATATAAATTAATAGCGCAAAAACCATCGATCCGCCCAGGTTACCTAAGTATGTCCAAAACCAGCCCAACATTGAATCGCCAAGTGATACGGTACCCCGAAAAGTACCTTTTAGTATCAACAGGTTATATCCGGTAAACAACTCAGCTCCACCAATAACTACTAATGTCAAGGCGATGGGAAATACTACGCCTGCAACTATTTTCCCTATTCCAGGATTTAGTGCTGCAACGGGAGCAGCCGCAATAACCATGAGAAGGACGCCAAATCCAATATAAAAACCAGCTATTACAGAAAGCGTCAAGAAGCCTATCAGGCTGTGCTTCATTGCAGTAGCTTTCTTTAAAGATACCGCTGCAATTCCATCTACGTTTCCAGTATATAACATTAATTGTTCTCCTCTAAAATGTTGTATACATTTACGAAAACAATACGAATTATTTACTACCCCTTCTAAGACTCAATACACTGCAACCATTCATTTCAATATAATGATTTATTTAGTACACCTCCTTTCTTTTTCACAAAAGTTCCTCCCAGCACCTCAAACAATCATGTTCTGATCATCACTCTTCCCCCTCCCATGGTTAGTTCAATCTTGCAGATTGAACCATATGCTGAGCATTAACCTGTACGTCTTTGATTGGTGTCAGGCATATGTAACATGCAAAACATTTCGACTCAATTGCAAGCAATTGAACCAACCCTGAGATAAGGAGGAGGTTTTCTACGGACAGATAAAAAATGTCTGTGTTTTGTTGCCTTTATTCTATCACGTATTTTCATATAACACCGGCAGCTATGCAGGGTGGACATTATCCATCAAAATATCACTTCCGTGTCCACGTTACTTGTTTTTTGTGGGCAAGGCCCACCCTATCCGACTTTTTGTTGGTTCAATCATCCACGATTGAACTGAAACGTTTCGACCCACTTTCTGTCTCTGTCACGAGTGTAGAGATACAAAATCTTACGTCTCTGCCAATTCAAATGTATGATTCAATCTGCAAGATTGAACTAACCCGGATCCCTTATGAACGATTGAATGGTACCTGTTTCGATTATCCCTAATGAAATTTTTATACCATAAACATACTGATGGGGTAGATTCCATTCTCCGGTGTCTTTAATCACTCCACAAGTTGCTTCTGAAGTGCTATATTCTCTTTTTTAAGTGTTCCTAGATTCTTCACGAGCCCTTGAATTGACAAATCCTTACTACTGAGCGTCTTCCTTGCTAATGACAACGAATCCTCCAAACCCCATATCTCTCTTTGTAATCGGGCTTTTTCCTCCTCCAGTTTTGTCTTCGTATCTTCAAGTATTTTATTCGCATGTATCAATTGTTCACCCTGTTCTTTAAAAGAAACTGCAACCTTTTCAGCTTCTTCCTTCTGCCGTGTTATATCATTAACCATCTTATTTAGCTCTTCCATGGAACCAAAGGCCTTCATCACCCTTTGCCCAAGCTGCTCCAGGAAGGTCTTTTCTCTAACGTATCCTGCTTCTTTCATTTTGTAATATTTATTGAGCATTTTTGCTGCAAAACCAGTGTTTACAAACAGCAATATTACGATAAGGGTTTTCGCATTAACGGATATGCCCTTTGCCACCTGATTTCCCATAATCTGCACTCCCAATTCAGGATATTTTCATAAAGGGTGTTTTATCTATCTTTCTGTTATATCTCTCAATACACCCGTGATCCTGATTGGCTTACCGCTTTCATCACGCTCAAGATTGGATGTCCTCTCGGAAATAAATCGTTCTCCATTTTTCCTCTTACAATACGAAGTAAAATCCCTCCACACCTCATCCTTTTCCAACCTCTCGATTAATTCTTTTCGATCATCAGGATTCACATACATGTCCTTTACCCGTGTCCCAATCACTTCCTTAGGTGAGTTATAGCCAAGAATTTCCGCACCAGCCTGATTGATCCAGGTAAAGACACCATCTTCCGTTGGCTCACTCTGATATATTCCTTCTTTTAACGAATTCAGCAATTGCCTGTAGTGTCTCTCAGATTCCAGTAACTCCTCTTCTAACTTCTTTCGCTCAGTAATATCCCTAAATATCCCGTCTATACAAACCGGCTGCCCTCTATCATCGGAAACCAGATTTGACGTACGTTCCATGTAAAAGCGTTCACCATTCTTCCTCTTGCATACAGAGGCAAAATTCCTCCAAACACCTTCCTTCATTAACTTCTCGACGATTTTTCCCCGATCATCTGGATTTACATACATATCCTTTACCCTCATCCCAATCACTTCCTCTGGAGATTCATAACCAAGGATCTCTGCCCCTGCCTGATTGATCCAGGTAAATACTCCTTCTTCCGTTGGCTCAGATTGATACACCCCTTCTTTCAGTGAATCGAACAATACACGATATCTCTTCTCAGACTCAAGAATCTCCATCTCCGCTTTCTTCCTCTCAGAGATATCCCTGAATACTCCATGAATAGCAACCGGACTCCCTTTTTCATCCCTGAGCAGATTGCTGGTACGTTCTGCATAAAAACCTTCACCGTTCTTCCTTTTACAAAGGGACACAAATTCCCTCCATACTCCATCCTTCTCAAGCTTTTCGCAAAGCCGTCTTCTATCGTCTGGGTCTCCATAGATATTCTTCACCTTCGTTCCAATTACCTCTTCCGGAGAACGATAGCCCAGGATTTCTGCACCTGCCTTATTCATAAAGGTAAATACACCCTCTATACCAGGCTCAGACTGATACACCCCTTCCTTGAGAGAGTTAAACAATTCCCTATACCGTTTTTCGGATACTGCTATTTCTTTTGTCTTCTCATCCAAAGACTTCACCATAGCATTAAAGGAGTTTGCCAATATTCCAATCTCATCTTCTCTCTTGATATCTACCTTTTGAGTCAAATCTCCCAAAGCCATTCTCTCAGTCGCTTCAGTAAGTTTGACGATCGGTATCGAAGTTTTTCTGCCGATAAAATATGCGGCCAATACAAACGGGAATGCAAGGGTTAATAACACAGAACCTACAATATAATTCAGATTATAAGCGGCTCCATAACCTTCGTCCCTGTCGATTTCTGATATTACACCCAAATAAAACTCAGGCAGCCAGCGCCATGCGCCCAATACCGTTACGCCGCTGTAGTCTTTATAGCCATTCGCATCAAAACCGTTGTTGTCGGAAACACACTCGCGGACACCTTTCGTAAGCTCACCAATTTCTCGATCTATGAGTTTCAATTCCAAGGCACATCTCTTTTTCACAAGTCCCATTTCTTTGAGATGTGCTGCAAACCGCGATTCCGTGACCATATATCCGTCTTTATTTACCAGATAGGTCTCTCCTGTCTTTCCCATGTTAAGACTGAGCATCAGATCGTTCAAACTATTTACATCTACTCTGACAGAAACAACGCCGATGATAACTCCATCCCTATCTTTCAATGGTGTTGAAACAAACATGGTAGGCATGCCAAGTTCTTTCTCTCCCAATTCGTTTGCCAACGGGATTTCTGACGGTACAATACCTGATACAAAAGTCTTCCCTTGTATTGCTTCACGAAAATAATCTGTTTTTGAAATGTTATTTCCCATTCCTTCTTCTACAGTAGCGACAGTTACCCATCCTTTGTCATTGCTGACAAATATGCCCTTATAACCGTAGTCGGCCTTTACCGTCTCTAAATAGTAGACAATATCTGCGTAATCCTCTTCATCTTTTGCAATTTTTACATACTCGACCATTAACGGATTGTTTGCAATTACCCGTATATTCTTCATCCTCTCATGGATCCAATTCGTTACTAATTGTGCTTGTTTGTGGCCAATACCATCAAGGTTTCTTATGAGTACTTCTTGAAGATCAGATTGTATTCGTGGATAAGCTATAACCCTTAGTAAAATAAACGGTAACAGGGTGAATAGTATTAATAAAAGGATAAGTCGATTTTTTATCGAAATATACATGAGTTTTCTCCATAAATATAACCGATTGTACATCTAAATTTGCAATTCATCATTCTGCAGGAACCTTACCACCAGTGTGTAGGATATTCCCTTTTCCCCAGTTTATTGAAAACCACGCCAATGAGTACCAAAACAAAGGCGCCCACGGTAACCGGATTAAAGATATACATATATGCGGTCCCCAACCCGCCGGTTTGAACGGCTATATATGCTGTTGCACCGGCTGGTGGATGGATTGAATAGGTTACTGTCATGAGTACCAGGGCAAGGGCAACACCAAGTGCAATAGACCAAAACGTAGCACCAAAAAAATCGTGTACGACCACTCCAATGCACGCTGAGACAAAATGTCCTAAGAGAACATTTCTCGGTTGTGCCAGCGGAGACTTATAGGCGCCATAAATCAATACAGAACTAGCACCGAATGGCCCTAGCAGCATAGGAAATTTCCAAAGATAGGCAAGCAATGCAGTAAAGCCTATACCCAAAAATGCACCCCACAAGGAAAGCCATACTTCTCTTGAAGGAATTGCTGAATGTGGGGTCTTCGGCAGCTTTTTTAAAACAGTACAAATCTTGCTAATTTCTCCCATGAATTGCATATTTTCCCTCTCCTTATTTGAAGATTGCCTAAAAGGTCTGTTGCATACGATAAAAACCCTTTTTTATCTTCTTCGATATCATCTTTTACTTCAAATTGAACGTAGAAGACTTTCTTAACGTCTCTTGTTTACTTCTTCTTATACATCTATAATATCCATTATATGTACCTACTTTAATAGTAACCATACGTTTACTTTTTCATAAAACAAAAAACATGCCATCTCTGCCGATAAAACAAGATACCATTTATATATTTATATAAGTAGCATCAAACTGATGCATTATGTAAACGATAATTTATTTATCAGTGTAAACAATAAAGTGATACTTAATCATGCAGACCTTTCATTGTGCAAAGGTAGTTTCATGCGTTAAATTTTACCTGTAAATTAAATATTATGTAAACCCGTGTTTATACATATTATGAGTATATGTAAACATATGGTTACTGAAGGATATTAATGATTGTGAAAGCCTAATCAAACAGGTTTTCCTTTGTGCAATAGCAATATGCTGTCTAAACAAAAGATACATAAATTTATCTGTCTTTTCCAAGAGACAGGAAGATCCTCAATGAATACTTTCATGCAGATGATCACAATGGCAGTATCTATTCGATGAGCGATAGGTTTATTGATAATTCTTTGGCAAAAGTCTTTTGATTTATATTTTTGGCTTGACTAAAAATACTATGGCATGTTAGTAAATAATTATCAGGAATCTTTAAAAATAAGAATGTCACGATATAAGGTAAGCTCCGGGCAAGCAGAGGATGCCGGGTAAAGGGTCTTTTAATCCCTCTTAAATCACCCTTTCATAAAAGGGAAATAAGAGAGATTAAAGAAGATCTCCTTACTACCGAAGATTCTGTGAAAATATCTTTTGCAGCAAGTCTTTCATTTTGAGGAGGCTGCTTATGGCACAACAGTCCCAGGAGAAAAAATATCCACCTCAACATCAGGAACAACAGCCAGGAAAAGAACATGAGATGCAGCCGAGGCCAAAGGGCCAAGCACAAGAATACCGGGGATGCAATAAACTACAGGATAAGGTAGCTCTCATTACCGGGGCGGATAGCGGCATTGGAAGGGCGACCGCCGTTGCTTTCGCCAAAGAAGGAGCAAATATATCCATTGTATATCTTAATGAGCATAAAGACGCAGAAGAGACTCGCAAATTAATAGAAAGGGAAGGGCGCCGCTGCCTTCTCATTTCAGGTGATGCAGGAGATGAATATTTTTGTTCAGAGGCAGTAAAAAAAACCATTCATGAGTTTGGAAAACTCGATATTCTGGTAAATAATGCCGCTGTACAATTTTATCAGGAAGGCATAGAGAATATTTCAAAAGAGCAACTGGAAACTACATTCCGCACGAATATCTTCTCATATTTTTTTATGACAAAAGCAGCATTAAAGCATTTAGGCAAGGATTCCACGATCATCAATACTACCTCTGTTACTGCATATCGGGGTAGTCCGAATCTTTTAGATTATTCCTCTACGAAAGGTGCAATTGTCTCCTTTACCCGCTCGCTGGCTTTGTCCTTAGTAAAACAAGGTATCCGCGTAAATGGTGTAGCACCGGGACCTGTTTGGACGCCATTAATTCCTGCCGGTTTTCCGGAAAAAAAAGTCGAAACCTTTGGCTCCCAGGTTCCCATGCAACGGGCTGCAGAACCAGACGAGATATCCCCGTGTTATGTCTTTTTGGCTTCTCGTGATTCTGCTTATATCACCGGACAAGTTCTCCATCCCAACGGTGGAGAAATGGTGGGCGGCTAACTTGTCATCCCAAGAAAGAAAAGAAATTGTTATGGACCCATTAAGAGAGGCAAAAGAACCTTTTATATTTTCCATACAAGCCTATATACCTGAGCTTACTGGTTTAAAGGCGTCAAATCTGCAACAGTTATTAGACCATATTAAAACCGTTCCGGATTCGGTTATCTACCACCATACCCACCACTTCCTCCAGGAACATCAATATCTCTCTCCAGAGCCACCAAATGACTTTGCCTATTGGGTAACAGAATTTTTACATGAGGTACGACTCGGGGAATCCCTGTTAAGCATTGATACCATTCAATACACAACCATCCGGGAGCTTCGCAATGAGATAATCCGTACTCTTGAGGCCTTTATCGAGCAGTATCCGACTTCTCTTAATAAATTTGTTCTTCCAGGTGAAGAATTTCATTTTTTAAAATCTGCCAATTTTATTTTACAGACGCCGTATAAAGTTTCAAATCTCAAAGATTTTCGGGATGCACTGAAAAAAATAACTATTGATTCAATATACTTCCATATGTATGAAGCAAGGCTTCGTATCAGACGGGGCACAAATGACTTTTCCCGATGGCTTGAGGAATGTTTGGAAGAAACGAAACTTGCAAACAAAATTGCCGCCATCGATCCATACACTCATACATTAGAAAACTTAAGGTTTGCTATCGTAAAATTAATCGATAAAAGGATTGCTGAATTGGAAAAATCACCAGAAATTCGGGGGGTTCTTCCAAAATCGTAAAGAAAACTATGCCAAATATTTCAGATTATGCCGCAGTAGTTGGCTCAAGTACCATAGAAGAATTACAATTATTAGCAAACAAACTTCAGGGAAAGAGCGTTCAGAATATCAATTCGACTGCCATAGGAGGCGGTGTAGCCGAACTTCTCAACCGAATAGTACCCCTCTTAAAGGATCTGGGTATAAATGCACAGTGGGATGTTATCAAAGGGGGGGAAAACTTCTTCACCATCACAAAGAGGTTCCACAACGCCTTACACGGAAGGTATGAAGAGATCACACCAGAAATGTATAATCTCTTTTTGGAAACAAGCAAAAAGAATATAGAGCAGCTTAATCTCTCCGGAGATTTTATCGTTATTCACGACCCGCAGCCGATTGCGCTCATTAAGAAAAAACCGGCTCTGCCTTATAGTAAATGGATTTGGCGGTGCCATATCGATATTTCATCCCCGGATACCAAAGTGTGGAACTTTTTAATACCGTTTCTACACCAATATGACAGTGCCGTGTTTTCTTCTCCTGGTTTCTCACAGCAGTTACCAATCAGACAGTTTCTTGTACCGCCTTCTATTGATCCGTTAAGTGATAAGAATAAGGATTTATCACAAGAAGCGATCGATGACGTACTGGATAAATACCATATTCCGAAAGACAAACCCATTATTACCCAGATTTCCCGGTTTGATTATTTAAAAGACCCTATCGGTGTTATCGAAGCTTACCGTATTGTTAAAAGACGCATTGATTGCCAGCTTATCCTTGCAGGTGGAACAGCAACGGATGACCCGGAATCAAGCAAGGTCTATGCGGACACAATGGAAAATGCGGGTGATGATCCCGATATCCACATCCTCGCTATTCCTTCCGGAAGTGATTTAGACATAAACGCCCTTCAAAGGGCATCAACGGTCATCATTCAGAAATCAATTCGCGAAGGATTTGGGCTTACTGTGACCGAGGCATTATGGAAAGCAAAACCCGTGGTAGCCTCAAGCGTTGGAGGTATTCCATTGCAAATCAAGCATAAGTACAACGGACTCCTGTGTCACAGTATCTTCGGCGCGGCTTTCTCTATTAAGCAACTATTGCATAATCCTGAATATGCAAAAAGACTCGGTGAAAACGGGCGCGAGCATGTCAGGCAAAACTTCCTCCTCACCCGGCATTTAAGAGACTGCATACTTTTATTCCTAAGCATGTATCATCCGGAGGAGATTATTTATTTATCATGAGATATTATTACAAAAAACCTTTGTTTTTCTTCTTGTTTATCATAATTATATTCTGGAGCATATTTCCCTTTTTATGGATCTTATTGACCTCGGTAAAACCACCTTCTCAAATCATGAGATTGCCCCCAATATTTCCAGATGTCTTTAGTTTCGAGGCATATAAAAATGTTATCTTTGTGAGCAATTTCCCTAAGTATCTGTTCAATAGCTTTATGGTATCATTATCTACGGTGCTGATCACCATACCCTTCTCACTTCTAGCCGCATATAGTATCTCACGCTTTTCATTCAGAGGAAGGGCAACCGTTATTTTTTTAATCATTATTCTGTTTACCCTTCCTTCGATAAGCCTTGTAGCGGCGCTTTATAAGCTCTTTTATCACCTGGGATGGATTAATCTTCCCATTTCACTGATCTTTACGTACAGTGCCCATAATTTCCCCCTCGCCTTTTTCCTTTTGGTAAAATACCTTGATAAAGTCCCCACCGACCTGGATAGTGCCGCGCTTATCGATGGTTGTACCCATTTCCAGACATTTCAACATGTTATTGTACCGATAACGTTACCGGGCATTATTTCCGCTGCGATACTTATTTTTATCTTTTGCTGGAACGAGTTTCTCTTTGCCCTTACTTTCACCCTGGATGAATCATCACGGATGGCATCAGTCGGAATTGCCTTATTTCAGGGTACCTTTGAGATTCCATGGGGTGACATCGCCGCAGCTTCAATCATCGTAACCCTTCCCCTACTTATTTTTTTACTATTTTTTCAAAAGTATATCGTACAAGGATTAACTGCAGGTGCACTAAAGGGATGAAAATTCAATTTCAAAATATTACAAAACGCTATCACCTGATAATTGCTGTTAACAACCTCAATTTATCTATACACGATGGCGAGTTTCTCGTTGTATTGGGACCGAGCGGAAGCGGAAAATCCACTACCTTAAATATGCTTGCCGGTTTGGAAATACCCACATCCGGATATCTCTTCTTTAATGAACAGATCGTCAATACCATTCCGCCAGGCAAGAGAGATATTGCCCTTGTTTTTCAAAATTATGCCCTATACCCCCACATGAAAAGCTATGATAACATTGCATTTCCCTTAAAGGTGCGTAAAGAAAAAGATATCCATCAAAGGGTAATGAAAACCGCAGAAACATTAGGACTTGGCACTTTTTTAGAAAAATATCCCAAAGAACTTTCTGGCGGCCAGAGACAGCGGGTAGCACTAGCAAGGGCACTTGTCAGAAACCCATCAGTCTTCCTTATGGATGAGCCGTTAAGTAATTTAGATCCGCCGCTTCGGCATTCGGCACGGGAGGAGTTAAAAAGACTCCAGGGTCAAAGCAACATAACAACCGTATACGTCACACATGATCAGATCGAGGCACTTACTTTAGGTGACAGAATAGCAATTCTCAATAAGGGGAATTTACAACAGGTTGGTACACCCACGGAGATATATGAATATCCTCAAAACACCTTTGTCGCGGGTTTTATTGGAACTCCCCCCATGAATATGATGCAGGTACAAAAACATACATCCAACTCTTTTCGTGTGGAAGAACATGTTATTGAATACTCAACCCATTTGCCAGACAAAGAAAGTTTTGTCTTAGGCATACGACCTGAAAAACTAACACTCGTACCCGCAACTACACCCTTTACAATACCCGGCACCATTAAATATGTAGAATACCTTGGACATGAATCGATAAGTCATGTAAAGATTAGCCCGGCAATAACATGGTATGTAAAGGACGTTTTAAGAGGAAAACCATTGGACAGTCAGGTGGGCTTAAAATTTTCTCCTCACGACATCCACTGGTTTGATCCTGTGACGCAGGACAGAATAAGTTCGCAATCAAGTTCATATTGAATACCCCATAATAAGCACTTATAAACACTAAATTTCAAATAATTACAGATGCTAAAATGGGGTTTCGGGACAACCTCTCAATAGGGTGGCACGGACAAACTTGTTTGTCCGTGCTTGTTTGAATACGCACATCGATATGGAATATAAAATGCTGACAAACAAAGTTTGTCAGTGCCGCCCTAAAACTGGCTTAAATAAAATGTAAATTCCTATACAATCAAGTTATGAAAGGTAAAGAATGAATTGGTATCAACTCCGTATAAATGACGTATTGCAAAAACTTGAAACGTCGAAAGAAGGACTAACTGAAAAAGATGCCAAAGAACGTCTTACCCGGTTCGGTACTAATAAACTTGCAGAGGAGGAGAAAATAAGTAAAATCAAGATTCTTCTTCACCAATTTATCAGTCCGTTAATTTATATCCTTCTTGTGGCGGCGCTCGTCACATTCCTTCTCAAAGAGTATACTGATGCGAGTGTAATTATAGCGGTAGTAATCCTTAATGCTATTATTGGTTACATCCAGGAGTTCAAGGCAGAACGAAGTGTAAGAGCACTGAAAAGAATGCTCACACCAAGAACTAAGGTTTTAAGAGACGGCCACGAAAAAGAGATAAATAGTGAAGTACTTGTACCGGGCGATATCGTTCTCCTTGCATCGGGAAGCAAGGTACCTGCCGATATAAGACTCTTGAAAACCATTGAATTAAAAATTGATGAAGCAATGCTTACCGGCGAATCAATCCCGGTAAATAAAATTACATCGCCAATACGGGAGGACAGTTTGACGCCTGGAGACCAGACTAATATGGCCTTTACAGGAACAATTGTCGTAAGTGGAAGAGGAAGAGGTATTGTTGCGGAAACGGGAAACAGAACAGTCCTTGGCCAGATTGCCAAAAATGTCAGAGAGGCGGTTAAAACAAAGACTCCCCTTCAAGCCAGACTAGAGCGGTTTGCAAAAATAATAGGTATTATTATTGTTGGATTTTCTGGCATTCTCTTTAGTATAGGTGTATTTTTGCACGGAATGGACATTACTGAGATGTTTATGGCTGCTGTAGCAACTGCTGTATCAGCAATACCGGAAGGTCTTCCTATCGCGGTAACAGTAACCATGGCAATTGGTGTATCAAGAATGGCAAGAAGAAATGCGATTATAAGAAAATTACCTGCTGTAGAGACACTAGGAAGTACTACCATTATCTGTTCAGATAAAACGGGAACATTAACCAAAAATGAGATGACGGTTAAACTTGTCTACGATGAAGACCATATCTACGAAGTAACAGGAACAGGATACGAGCCAAAAGGTGAAATCCTTCGCGACGAAATACCTGTTGAATTAAAAGATAAGGAGAGTCTTTTACGTGTTTTCCGGATAGGCTTACTTTGTAATGAATCCAACATTTATCTTGAAGATAGCCAATATAAAGTTGAGGGAGACCCTACAGAAGGGGCACTTATTGTATCTGCTATAAAGGGTGGGCTTAATCCGGAGGAAGAAAGGAAAATTTATCCGCAGATTGCAATTATACCCTTCGAATCCGAGCATGGTTATATGGCAACCCTCAATAAACACCACAACAAAAAATATATTTTTATAAAAGGTGCTCCCGAAAAGATTATTGAAATGTGTACTCAATTTAAAACAAATAACATTTCTCAAAAAAAAGAGATCCTTCAGATTGCAAATACCTTTGCAAAAAAAGGTTTACGAGTACTTGCCTTTGCTTATAAAGAAGCACCGGATGATATGGAGGAACTTGCTCACCGGGATATAAACTTAGGCTTAACCCTTGCAGGTCTTCAAGGTATGTTTGATCCACCGCGACCAGAAGTAATACAAGCAATAGAAGAATGTAAACAAGCGGGTATCGGAACGGTAATGATAACCGGCGACCACGCAATTACTGCAGTATCGATTGCAAAAGAACTTGGAATAGGAGGACATGATGCTCGGGTTTATACGGGAAAAGAACTTGAAACGATGAGCGATGAAGAACTGTTCCAAGCAGTGAAAGATGTATCCGTGTACGCGAGGGTATCACCAGAACATAAGCTAAGAATAACCAACCAATTAATAAAGCATGGCGAGATCGTAGCAGTAACCGGTGATGGAGTCAATGACGCACCCGCCCTTAAGGCAGCACATATTGGTATTGCAATGGGGAAGACGGGAACCGATGTTGCCAAAGAGGCTTCGGACGTTGTCCTTGCAGATGATAATTTTGCAAGTATTTTTGCAGCAGTTGAAGAGGGAAGGGTAGTATATGACAATATCAAGAAAGTTACCCTCTTCCTCGTTTCATGCGGGTTCGGGGAACTGATCGCTATCCTCACAACCGTATCGATGGGTCTCCATATACCGTACACCCCGGTTCAAATACTCTGGTTGAATATTGTAACCAATGGACTTCAAGATGTAGCCCTTGCCTTTGATCCTCCAGAAAAAGGGATTTTACAAAGACCCCCAAGGCATCCAAGAGAACGCTTTCTGAATGGTATCATGATTCAAAAAATCCTTATCATGGGATTTATTATGGCTGCGGGAACGGTCTTGCTCTACATTTTTAATCTGATGATGGGAGCACCTTTAAAAGAAGCACGTACAGAGGCCCTTACGACGATGGTCGTTTTCCAGTTTTACCAGGCATTCAATTGTCGTTCCGAACGCCGATCAATTTTCAGGATGAATCCTCTCAAAAACCCATTTTTGTTTTTTAGCATGATCGCCGCCATCTTTGCCCACCTTGCGGTACTGTACGTACCCGCTCTTCAATGGATTTTTGGTACGGTACCACTTACAAAAACAGAATGGGCCGGTATTGGAGTAGTCACAATAACTATCGTTATTGCTGTTGAAATCGAAAAGTTTATAAGAAGATTAAGAAGAAGGAAGACGGTGTTTGAATGAAACTCAGCGCAAAACAAATTATCTTATTATCGGTCTACACCCTCGTCGGGCTCTGGATTATTTATACCTTTGTAAAAATAAAAAAAACCGGGGAGATCGTATTAAGTATTGGGGCCGGCACCGAAGAAATTAAACTAATAAAAACACTTATCCAGGAATTTGAAAACAAAAATCCTGCGATAAAAGTTAAATTAAATATCCTCCCTGCCCCTACTGACCAGCAGCACCATTATTATCTTACTACTTTAGGGGCAAAGGTCGCGGACATTGATATAGTAAGAATCGATACAATCTGGATTGCGGAATTTGCAGCAGCCGGTTGGTTAGAACCGTTGAAAAACTATATTTCTGCAGAAGATGCAATTGCCTTTATTCCTATAACAGATAAAACAAATATTTATCAGGACAACACGTACGCTATCCCCTGGAACGCCAATATCGGACTCCTATACTATCGGGAGGATATACTCAACAAATATAACATTCCCCCTCCAGAAACATGGGAAGAACTTATAGATAGTTGTATGAAAATAACTGCCTCTGAATCTCTGTATGGCTATCTCTGGCAGGGAAAACAATATGAAGGCCTGGTCTGTAATTTTATCGAATTCATTGGAAGTAATGGTGGAGAAATTATCGATAATAAAGGAAATGTGGTTGTCAATTCTTTTCAAAATGTAAATGCATTGAATCTTATGCATGATTTCATTTGGAAATACCATATATCACCGCCCAATACCCCCAGTGAACTTATGGAGGAATCTTCAAGGCACCTCTTTCAGCAAGGGAAGGGACTTTTTTTGAGAAATTGGACCTACGTATGGGATTTATGCCAAAAAGATCCGACAATGAAAGGAAAAGTTGGAGTAACACGTTTACCCAGATCTGCAGGGAAAGACTCTACTTCAGTATATGCTGGATGGCACCTTGCCATGAATACCTACTCAAAGAAAAAAGAACAGGCATGGAAACTTATCAGCTTCTTAACCTCTCATCGTGTTCAAAAGGAATTGGCATTACAATTATCATGGGCACCTACAAGGATTGCGTTATACAAAGACCCGGTACTACTTCAAAAGTTACCATTCCTTCAAATCGTAGAAGAGTCACAGAAAAACATTCAAATTCGCCCAAATCTTCCCTATTATCAATGGATTAGTGATGTAATACAAAAACATGTTAATAAGGTATTATCAAATCAGGTAAGTAGTGAGCGTGCATTACAAACGATTCAAACCGAATTAGAGCATATAAGAAAAGAGTTTGCCCAGGAGTAATTTCCATTATTTGTTCTCAGTACCCGATATGACACTATACAAACTTTAGTTTTCTTCCCCCTTTTGTAAGTATGGAGGAAAATTTTTCGCATGTCTGACTATTTTAAAAAATTCGAAAAAATAATCATTATGTCCCTGGTTCTGATGGTGGCACTTGTACTGTTCCTCTCCGTCGTAGATTTGGGTCTTATTATAGTAAAGGCCATTATTACACCACCACTGTTTTTGCTTGATATTAATGAGTTGTTAGACATTTTTGGCCTTTTTTTATTAATCTTAATAGGCATTGAATTATTGGAATCTGTCAAGACATATTTTGTGGAAAAAGAGATTCATGTTGAAGTGGTTTTTTCAGTTGCACTGATCGCGATTGCACGCAAAGTCATTGTTCTTGATATAAAAACAGCTTCAGATACTCTTTTACTTGGCATAGCGGCTGTGATTATAGCCCTTTCGGCTGGATATTATCTTTTAAAACAAAGCCATAAAAACAACGCCTCTCGCATGAAACCTCCGGGATAGCAAAAATAAGTAAAATTGTTACCATGGGCAACAGATTTGCTACATGAGTACATCGTCTTTATAAACCTTAAAGATACATAGAAAGTATTTAATAATATCCTGTAAAACAGAGAAGAAAATGACATAATACCGGTAATGTGTACCTTATTTCATAATTTCATTTACACAATTATGGTTTTCATTGCTATCCTTCCTAAGTTTTATCATAAAAGGTGAAAAATGGATTGGTATAAACTTCCCATAAAAGAAATACTACAAAAACTTCAGACATCTGAAGAGGGGCTGACCAGCGAGGAAGCCAGAGAACGTCTTAAGCAATACGGTTCAAATAAACTCGCCGAAGAAGAAAAGATAAGCAAGATTAAAATCTTTCTCCATCAGTTCACCAGTCCGTTAATTTACATCCTCCTTGTAGCCACCGTCGTAACGTTTCTCTTAAAAGAATACATAGATACTACGGTAATTGCAGTTGTCGTGATTATTAATGCAATAATTGGCTATATTCAGGAGTTTAAAGCAGAGGAGAGCGTAAGAGCACTCAAGAAAATGGTCGTACCAAAGGCACGCGTACTGAGAAATGGCAAAGAGAAAGAAATACACAGCGAAGAACTGGTACCGGGCGATATTGTTTTACTTGCATCAGGTGTAAAGGTACCGGCAGACCTCAGATTGGTTAAAACTCTTGAGCTGAGGGTCGAGGAGGCCATGCTTACGGGTGAGTCAATTCCGGCGGAGAAGATGGCAGCATCAATTAAAGAGGACAATTTGACCCCGGGTGATCAGAGGAATATGGCTTTCATGGGCACAATTATTGTAAGCGGAAGGGCAAAGGGTATTGTTGTAGAAACCGGATCAGGGACAATCCTTGGTAACATTGCAAAAGAAGTAAGAAGAATAGTCGCTACAAAAGCACCACTTCAAAAAAAGATTGAACGTTTCGCAAAGGTTATCGGACTTATCGCTCTTGTAGCCTCTGTTCTGCTTTTCACTGTCGGCCTGATGGTCGGCGAAAGCGTAAAGGACATGTTCATGACGGCCGTTGCTGCTACTGTAGCAACGATACCAGAGGGGCTTCCCATAGTTGTAACCGTAGCAATGGCTACCGGTGTGGCAAGGATGGCAAGGCAAAATGCCATCGTAAGAAAACTCCATGCAGCAGAGACACTAGGAAGTACTACTGTCATATGTTCAGACAAGACCGGAACGCTTACAAAAAATGAAATGACGGTAAAACTCATTTATGATGGTGAGCATACCTATGAAATAACAGGAAGCGGATATGAACCAGCAGGCGAAATACTCCGGAATGGAATGCATGTCGAAGCAAAAGAAAGAAAAACACTCCTTCATGTCTTACGCATAGGACTTCTCTGTAATGAATCAGACATTTACGAAGAAAACAATCTTTATAAGGTAGAGGGTGATCCAACAGAAGGGGCATTGATTATCTCCTCAATGAAAGCTGACCTCAACCAAGAAGAAGAAAAAAAGCATTATCCACAAATTGCAATGGTACCCTTTGAATCTGAGCGTGGCTACATGGCTACCCTCCATAAACATGGAGGTAAAAAATTGTTGTTTGTTAAGGGTGCACCTGAAAAGGTGCTGGATATGTGCACCGGAAGTATGTCTGTTGATACCTTTGACAAAAAAAAGCTGTTACATATCGCCAGCGATTTTGCAAAAGAAGGCTTACGGGTTCTTGCATTTGCTTATAAAGAGGTTCCGCACGATGCAGAAGATATTACTCACCATAATATAGAGTCTGGCGGCCTAATCCTTGCCGGACTTCAGGGTATGATTGACCCTCCGAGGCCGGAAGTTATAAAAGCCATTGAAGGATGCAAAAAGGCAGGTATCAGGGTCGTGATGATTACCGGAGACCATGCCGTTACCGCAAAGGCTATCGCAAAAAAGTTGAATATTACAGGCGAAAATGCGGATGTTCTTACAGGCAAAGAATTAAATGAAATGGATGATCCGACACTTTTTGAAAAAGTAAAAACAATATCCGTATATGCACGGGTCTCGCCAGAGCATAAATTAAGAATAGTACATCAGCTAAAAAAACACGGAGAGATCGTTGCGGTAACCGGTGACGGTGTCAACGATGCCCCGGCCCTCAAAGAAGCACATTTAGGCATCGCCATGGGAAGAATGGGGACCGACGTTGCAAAAGAGGCATCAGACATGGTACTTACAGATGATAACTTTGCAACCATATTCAATGCCGTAAAGGAAGGCCGTATTTTATTCGATAACATTCGCAAAGTTGTCTTTTTTCTTATACCAACAGGTATAGCAGCAATATTATCCATCATCGCTACAATAGTTCTTGGTATACCAATGCCTTACGTACCTACCCAACTTCTCTGGTTAAACATTGTTACGAATGGGTTGCAGGATATAGCCCTTGCCTTTGAACCAGGAGAAAAAGGAGTAATAGACAGGCCGCCCAGGGATCCACGGGAAGGAATAATGTCCCGTATTCTTATCGAGAGAACTGTACTCGTAAGTATCGTAATCTCTGCCGGTGTCATCTTCAACTTCATTTCTGCCTTACATGAAGGGGTGTCCGTAGAAAAGGCAAGAACAACAGCACTAACGACCATGGTGTTTTTTCAATTTTTTCAGGCATGGAATTCCCGTTCTGAAAGACTTTCTATATTTCAGATGAATCCTATAAGTAATCCGTTTCTCTTTTATAGCATGGTTGCAGCTATTTTTGCTCAGTTTGCAGTATTATACGTACCGTTCCTTCAGTTGGTTTTCAGGACACAACCGCTCACATCAAATGAATGGGTACACGTGGGAATAGCAAGCGTTACCATCCTCGTTATTATTGAGATTGATAAATTGATAAGAAGAAAGAGAAGTGAATTGACAGCTACAGAACCCGAAACAAGAAAAATATTCAAACCAACAAAAATACTTCTTCCATTCTTTTATGTTTTTCTTGCGGTATGGATTGCTTACTCATTCTTTAGACTTAAAAAAGAGAATGAAGTTGTTTTTAGCATCGGTGCAGGGACTGAAGAGATAAAGTTTATCAGAAGCCTTTTAAACAATTTTGAAAACAAAAATCCCATAATAAAGGTTAAGCTAAATATCCTCCCAACCCCTGCTGACCAGCAGTACCACTATTACCACACTACCCTGGGAGCTAAAACAGCAAATATTGACGTACTGAGCATTGACACAACATGGATTGCCGAATTTGCATCGGCAGGATGGTTAGAACCGCTCGGAAATTATATCAGCAGGAGAAATCGCAATGCTTTCATTCCTGTAACAAATAAAACTGATTTCTTTCAGGACAATATGTATGCAATTCCATGGAATGCTGATATTGGACTTTTATACTACAGAAAAGATTTACTGAATAAATACAATCTTTCACCGCCGGATACATGGGAAGAGCTTATAGATACATGCACAAAAATTATGGCTTCCAAACCAATACACGGTTTCCTTTGGAAGGGAAAACACTATGATGAACTGGTTTGTAACTTTATTGAATTTATCGGAAGTAATAACGGAGAGATTATTGATGATAAAGGAAGGATAGTTGTCAATTCCTCACAAAACAGAGCAGCATTAGACCTTATGCACGGTTTAATATGGAAGTACCGTATATCACCACCCAATACTGCCAGTGAACTTATAGAAAAATCATCAAGGAATCTCTTTCAGCAGGGCAGAAGTCTTTTTTTAAGAGATTGGACTTCTGTATGGAATCTGAATAGGAAAGACCCATCAATGAGGGGTAAAGTAGGGTTGTCTCAATTACCGAGATTCCCCGATGGCAGACCAACTCCGGTCTATGCAGGCTGGCACCTTACTATAAACGCCCACTCGAAAAAAAAGGCAGAGGCATGGAAATTGGTTAACTTCTTAACTTCCCGTCGTACACAAAAGAAGTTGGCAATACACCTGTCGTGGGCGCCAACAAGAAACGCATTGTACAGGGATACTGGATTACTTCAAAGATTACCTTTTCTTTCAGTAATAGAAGCATCTTTTTACAATATCCAGATACGTCCCAATTTCCCTTATTATCAACGAATTAGCAATGTCATACAAAAACAGATTAATAAAGTATTATCAAATCAGATAAACAACGAACAGGCATTACAAACGATTCAAACTGAATTAGAGCATATAAAAAATGAATTTACACAGAACTAGTATTCCTTATCTATTCTTACTACCTGGCATAGCGCTCGTATTAACTTTTAGTCTCTTTCCGTTTGTTAATACCATTTTGCTTTCTTTCAAGAATGCAAAACTGATTATCCCTGGAGAATCATTTACCGGTCCAAATAATTACCACGTAATTTTAACCGATTCCCGGTTCTGGTACTCAGTATTTCTCACCCTTCTTTACACATTTGTCTCAGTGCTCTTCGAGACTATCCTGGGCTTGTGCCTAGGACTCATGATGAACCGTTTAACACCGAGAAGCAGTTTTATAAGGATCCTCATCCTCATCCCGTGGACAATCCCTACCGTTGTAACTGCCAGGATATGGCAGTGGATGTTCGATTATAATTTAGGGATCATAAATTATATCTTTGAAATCATAAAAATAGGCAGGATTAACTGGTTAGGAGAACCATCGCTGGCATTCCTTTCAATCGTTATTGCGGATGTGTGGAAAACGGCCCCCTTCGTGGCCATTATTGTACTAGCAGGTCTTTCCGCCGTTCCACAGGATATCTACCAGGCATCGGTCGTTGATGGTGCTAATAGCTGGCAGCGATTCCGTTTTATCATATTCCCTTTATTATTACCAATATTGGGAGTTGCTGTTCTGTTCAGGGCCATCGATGCCTTAAGAATATTTGACCTGGTTTATGTACTCACCGGTGGAGGCCCTGGAGGGGCAACGGAAACCTTATCCATTTATGCTTATAAGTTATTCTTTTATAAGGGTGATTTTGGACAAGGAGCAGCAACATCAGTGATCGTTTTACTTCTCGTTGCCGGGTTTGGTTATTTTTATACAAAAAAATCTTTTCAAAAATAAATACAGGAGAGACGCCCCGATGTGGCGTCTCTTGCGATTGGATATCTCTCGCAATGCCCAAAGACCGTCTTCAACTTCCTCTCAGCCCGTTCCATGTTTTCTGAGATGGAACATCTCCTCTGTAAATGTCTTCCTCGCACCTGAACTTTCGAAGAGTATCCACATTTCTACAATACGGGTCTCCGATATACCACAGTTGAAACCTTTTCAGGAATTGCCGAGACGGGTCACCGACCCGTCTCTACCTGTTCCCATTCTCATATGTTTTTATCCATAAAAATGACAGAGGAGCTGAGATATCTTTTCCCTTATCCTGTGCAAGTCAGTTTAAACCCCGTTGCTTTTCATCTCATGCCTGACTTCTGATAAATTGTTGGCTCAATTTTGTAGGTTGAACAATCATTTTGAACTGAAATGGACTATTTTATATTATACTCGAAGATTTATTTATGTGTGATATACTTATTGGTGGATACCAATAATTGGCGGTAGAGACGCACCGCGGCGAGTATCTCCATGGGAAAAAGTCGCCAAAGGCCTCATTTAACGCTTAGGAATTTCAAACTGCAGATGTAGCGGCAGGGAGTGCCTTGCTACTACACTGTTAAAAATTGCCGGAGGCATAATTTATAGATAACGATACAAGATATGAAATACATTATTTTTACAGACCTCGATGGAACCCTTTTAGACCACCATACTTACTCGTTTGAGAAGGCTAAAGAAGCCTTGGTTTTCACCAAAGAAAATAAAATCCCTGTTATCATCTGCACCAGCAAAACCCAGGCTGAAATTGAGGTATATCGGGAGAAAATGAATAATAACGATCCTTTTATTCCTGAAAATGGAGGGGCCGTTATCATACCGAAAAATTATTTTAAATCTCTCTTGGATAAAGAAAAAAACCGTTATATAATTGTCGAACTTGGAACTCCGTATTATATTATTACCAACGTCTTGAACGAACTAAAAAAAATAACCGGGGCAACGATAAGGGGGTTCTCGGACTTAACCCCGGAAGAGATTTCAACCTTAACAGGCATTGATACCGATTCGGCAAAACGGGCGAAAAAACGTTCGTATTCCGAACCAATAATTATAGAAGGAAGCTCAGAAGTGGTACGTGATATCAAAAAAAAGGTATCTTCATTGGGGCTAAATTTTATGGAAGGCGGGCGCTTCCACCATATCTTTGGTTCAGCTACTGATAAGGGAAAGGCAGTAAATATTCTTATACGTATATATAAAGAAGATACAAAGGAACCGATAACAACGATAGGAATCGGTGACAGCCTTATAGATCTTCCTATGTTAAAAGCAGTCGATATTCCGATTGTTGTTAAAAAATTTTCCGGAAACTATGATGGAAGAGTTCATATACCTGGTCTCGTTTACGCAGATGGTATAGGTCCGGAGGGATGGAATAAAGCTATACTCGACATAGTGAGATAAGTATCATGATTTTTATACCTTAACAAAGAGGTGAATTATGGGAGACTTCTTTCAAAATGGGGAGATTACAGTTCTTCACAGATTTAACACTACAACCCTGGAAAAAATCGAGTTAGACATTGAACAATACGCCCGATTAAGACCTGTAGCACTTATCTTGCCAACTACACCAGTTGAGATGAGGGGACAGGCACTTCCCAACATCATCAATCAATTAAGAGATGTCAAATATATTAACCAAATTATCGTCACGTTAGGCAGATTCAATGAAAATGATTTTCGCGAGGCAAAAGAGTTTTTCTCTGTACTTCCTCAAGAAACAAAGCTCATTTGGAACGATGGTAAAAACATCCAAAATCTCTATAACCTCCTCATGGAAGAAAGAATATCTGCCGGCGCTGACGGAAAAGGACGCTCCGCATGGCTTGCCTATGGATACGTACTGGCCACAGAAAAATCTAAAGTCATTGCCTTACACGATTGTGACATTGTAAATTATAACCGTGAGCTCTTAGCACGATTATGCTATCCTGTTATTAACCCAAACCTGGATTTTGAGTTTTGCAAGGGCTATTACCACCGTATAACCGACCGCATGCATGGACGAGTAACAAGGCTCTTTGTTACACCATTCATCAGGTCACTGAGGAAAACAGTCGGCTGCACTGATTTTCTGGAATATCTGGACAGCTTCAGATACCCCCTATCAGGAGAATTTTCCATGGTAGCGGACCTTGCCCGGATTAACAGGATCCCGGGAGATTGGGGACTCGAGGTGGGTGTTTTGGCCGAGATCTATAGAAATTGTTCGAAAAGGCGGATATGCCAAGTAGACTTAAGTGAAACCTATGAGCACAAACATCAACCCCTTTCTGACGAAGACCAGAGTACGGGGCTCATGAAAATGAGCATCGACATTGCCAAGTCGATTTATAAAAACCTGGCAAGCATGGGCATTATTTTCTCAACTGAATATTTTAGAACACTGAAAGCAACCTACCAGAGAATAGCCCATGAATTCATTGAGAAATACAATCACGATTCAATAATCAACGGACTATTCTTCGATCGCCATCAGGAAATGAAGGCCGTGGATGCCTTTACCAAGAGTATCGGCATTGCAGGAGAGCAGTTTCTGGAAGATCCTTCCGGCATCCCTTTTATACCTAACTGGAACAGGATTACATCTGCCATTCCCGGATTTTTTCAAAAATTAATCGAGGCAGTAGAAATTGATAACACCAGAATCATACACTAGCAAAGTACTTAATATGCCGGTAGTTGTTATTGGCTATTGGTTATTAATATTTTATATGTGATTTATCTTCACAAATGAGTTAAGCTTTGAAATAATCTACATTATATAAGCAATCAGCTATCAACGGTCAGCCTGTAGCTTCTGCCTAATTGCTGATAGCTGACAGATCATGGTCTGTTTTATCGGTCTGAGGCCTTGCCTCATTGTTAATTGTTTATTGTTACTCATATTTATTGTATCTTCGGTTAATTACTATGGAAATCTTAACGAAAAAATACCCTTCTGCACTTCGTGAAAATGTGCATTTATGGATTAGAAAGGTAAAAGATGTTGATATCCTCGTCGGCATCCCCTGTTATAACTGTGAGGACACTATTTCCCACGTTGTATCAACATCCGCAGAAGGGCTGAAGAAGTACTATCCCGATAAAAAGGTGGCTGTTTTTGTATCCGATGGAGGATCGCTTGATGATACACGAGAGAAGGCATATTCCGCCTCAATCCCGGAAGGTGTGGAACGCAGGGTGACTATTTACCGGGGTATACCGGGGAAAGGAACCGCATTTCGTGCTATTTTTGAGGTAGCAAAACTGCTAAAAGCGGATGTGACGGTTGTTGTGGATGCCGACTTGAGAAGTATTACTCCGGAATGGATCAAACTCCTGGCGAATCCCATTATGAGCAAACAGGCTGGCTTTGTAGCCCCTCTCTATCTCCGCCACAAGTACGATGGTACAATTACCAATCATATTGTTTATCCCATAACCCGTGCCCTTTATGGATATAAGGTACGTCAACCAATTGGAGGAGATTTCGGAATTTGCGGTGACTTAGCTGCCTATTATATCAAAGAAGACGTGTGGGAAACAGATGTGGCACGGTTTGGAATAGATGTCTGGATGACCACAACTGCCATTAATGAAGGGTTTAAGGTCGTACAAGCCCATTTGGGCACAAAAATTCACAATGCAAAAGACCCGGCCCTCGACCTCGGCCCAATGTTTCGTCAAGTAGTAAGCACCTTATTCTATCTTATGGGCAAGTATATAAATCAGTGGAAACAATCCAAAGAAAGCATAACGTTAGACACCATAGGAGTTCCTCACGAGGTATCCAAGATAGAACCTGTATCTGTCAACTTTACCAAGCTATTGGCCGAATTTTCCGAGGGTTTTGAACAATTTGACCCCCTTTATGAACAGGTCTTAGATGCCGAGAATTTTAATCAGTTGTATGAGATCGTACGTACTTTTAAGAAAACAGGCGAAATACAATTCCCGGCGGATTTATGGGCAAGGATACTTTATGACTTTGGCTTTACCTATTTGAAATGGCAGCGAAACAGAAGACGGCTTGTCGATATATTGACTCCATTGTACTTCGGACGTACCGCTGCTTATTGCCGGGAGGTTATAGAAAAGGATTCCACAGAGGCAGAAGAGGTTACCGAGATGCAGGCGCAGGAGTTTGAAAAACAAAAGGCTTATTTATTACAAAAATTTCAGAAATAATGTTTGCCCAATCATGCTATTTCGCAATAAAAGGACCAAAAAGACCGAATTCAAGTTAGCACAGAAACCTTTTGTTGGCGGGCAGAAAAGACTTATTGATATTGCAGATACTAATGACTCTATCGAAGATACCTTAGCTTTGGATGTTCCCTTCCGATTTTATTCAGAAAACTCGGTATCAATCCATCCTATACCTCATGCCCTCTCGCATTAGCTATTTCCGGTATTAGAACATTGGCTTCGTACTTTTCTCTTTGAACCTATCTTCTTAATCGACCTGCACAGCCAGGTCAAAGCAATAAAGATGTATAACAACAATCCGAATTAGATATGAAGCTGAGAAGACTCTTAAATTTTGTAATAAAAAAGATTGCAGCAATAAACGTTAACAGCGTAGCATTTTCCACACTGAGAGAAATTGTCTCTCTTTTCAATTGGAAAAGATTCTATGCGTATTTCTTACGTCTTGCGCCCCAACCGCATCACCTGCATGGTACCATATTCCACAGGGTTATTGGGGAACGACTTTTCGACCCACGTATCTGGAAACCAACAAAGGAAAGCATAGCCGGTGGATTAGCAATTGGTTTGTTTATAGCGCTCACGCCCACGATAGGAATACAAATGTTTCTCTCTATTATGGCTGCCTATTTTTTACGTGTTAATATCCCGGCAGCAGTAGTCTCATGTACGATAACCAACCCATTAACGGCACCAATTATTTATCCTTTACAATACAAGTTAGGTATATGGTTAACCGGCATTCCCCGTGCAGATGAACTGGAAGAGTATTCTAGCAGGTTAAGACTCTTCATCCGATACGCAAAACCACTCTGGGTTGGTAGTCTCATTTCAGCAACCTTCTGTGCAATATTCATCTACTTAGGTGTTTTTATTATATGGGAACGGATTGCTGAATTACTAAAAAATAAATTTGATATTAGATAATGTTAAAAGTTAAGAAGAAAGATAGTAACCGCACAGGTTCAAGTTCACAGTTAGGAAGAGATAAAGATTGAAATGATTGAAGAAAAACCAGCAGTAAACGGTGAACCCGACAACCTGGGTAGTTACGAAAGATATCGATTTTTCAACTCATAACCCAAATTTATCAACAAGATGGACCACAACAGATATATCTTTTTCTCCAACCTGAAATTTAACTTCATCCCACTTCGGGTGTCGCCTTATTTTTTCAACATCAAGCATTGAAAAGCCAATAGGTTCCTGAGGTATACCAAGAATTCCGCTCCGTTCTAATGTACCATTATTATTAAGATCATGATATGCAGAAAGGGAGTAATCCCCTGGTTTCATGTTTTTAATCCTGTATATCCGAAAATTTTCTGTTGATTCAATAAGCTGGGTATCTATATCTCCATATCCTTTGTCTTTCCTTTCATGACATTCCTTACTATCACAAATCGAAAAGCGCACGGGAGCCTCATTACGATGTTTAAATCTATCCACAGTAACAAGCACATCTCCGGCAAAAACTTGAAAAGGAATCACGGCAAATACAACACTCCATCCCAAAAAGATTATTTTTTCCATCCTTGCCTCCCTAATATTTGTAATATTTATTTACTTAAGAATTAAAGAGCGGTCCTTTGCGCAGGGAAAAGATTTCTTCCCAGGTAAATATTCATGTTTGCTTTTTGTTAAAGAAGAATGAAATATTCTGCTTTGTTTGCCACCCGTCGCTATAATAAAAACTACCGAGTATGCAACAATAATGGATGAGAAAATGTCTAAAAAAGGAGCTCCCACATGCAAATCATAAGAAGTAATTAACCAGTACACATTTGTATCAAAAAGATTTCTCATAAGAAAAAATGTATACATCATAAGAGCAACAGGTTTACTTATAAATAAATACTTACAATAAACACTGACAAAAACAAAAGAGGAACACAACAGCATTATGCCATTTACAATATGCAGGACAAAAGATATCGCCGTATTATTCCCGAGAAAAATGACCTCTAATCCTATCGATAAAGGATACTTCGATACCATATACAGACTGAAACCTGTAATAGTTAAAAAAAAGAGCCTTTTTGACCAGATAATACAATTCTTAAGGTGCCTGATAGTATCGAGACGTTGACTGCGTTTCTCATACAAATAATCCATGATATGTGAGATAATATTTTCGCTTGCAGACCTATTGAGTAAATATGCAATAGCAAACGTTACAACCGTCGCTGCATCCCCATACATATCCGGTATACTCGGAGCGTGGATATCATACCTATTATCAGAATCTCCAGATTGAAGGATATTAAAAAAAATAAGGGCATTAAAAACATTTCCAGAAATAAACCTTAAATTAATCCCTATGAACGTTAGTAATGAACCTATTTGTAATTTTCTTACTCCAGAATTGATCATGATAATAACTAGTAAATTTGACAAATTGACCACGGATTAACACGGATAAACACCGATAAAATATTAGCCAGCAGGTCGGGTGAAGCGATAGCGCTCCCAACAAATTCGTAGGATTAGGTCAAGTAGCAAAGGTATTTTCCTTAACCCTTGCTATTAGCCGGGGTCGGTTCAATCTTGTAGATTGAACTATATACGTTTCGTATTGGCTGTACGTCTTGATTGGTGTCGGACATAGGAACATGCCAAACATTTCGGTTCAATCGTGGACAATTAAACCAACGTTCATCCGTACCACTCTGAAAACCGCTAACATAAAATGGAAATTCCTATACAATCAGGTTAAGCACCTATCCCATTTTTGTAGATATCCCACAAATTCGCATGAACTTTTCCTGGCATAAAATTAAATTTTTTGTAAGACCACACCGTTACTGTAGATTGAATAAGCCCCATAAATATGATGGCGGCGACCTTTGGGTCGATCTCCTCTCTCATCAATCCTAATTCTACAGCGCTCGAAAGCAATTTTTCTATCTTTCTGAGATATTTTCGGATAAGTTGAGAAATCTTTCTGCGAACAACACGGTCACTAAACTGCATAGCTCCCATAATGACAATAAATGACGTCTCACGATGCTCCTTTGCATACGTGAGATGCGCCAGGAGTATGTTCTTTAAATTTTGAACCGGGTCAGCATTTACCAATGATTTATCTAAGGCTTCCATTAAGGTTTCATCAATATCGTCTATTAACACGCTTAAAATATCCCGCTTGTCTTTAAAATGGCGGTATATAGCTGTTTTGGTAGTACCTATTCTGTTTGCTATTTCACCTATAGTTACATATTCAATACCTTTGGAAGAAATAATGTGTCGGGTAATTTTTACAATTTGTTTCTTTCTCAATTCTGTGTGTTTTCTCATCTGATAATACGTCCCTTGCAGTTATTCAACATAATGCTGGATTGTAATATTGTATTATTTGCAGGGGCGTATTGCATACTCCCCTACCGGGATTTTGCATATTATTTCCAGTAATTGCCATTCCCTCCTATCAATATAAGATAATTTCCTTGCAAAGATTATAACGGAAAGATTATAATATTTCAATAGTATGTTTACGATAGTTAACTTACTATTGAAGAATTCTCTTACGAATAATTACTTGCCTCTGAAGGGGAAAAAATAATGATTGATTCATATTCTCCAGTTAGTTGTAAACTGCCTACGATTCGTTAACAGTTATTATTCTTTGCCGTATCTGGAGTTATTTCTCATGAGGGAGAAATAGCGAATACATTTGAAAATGTACAGTGTTACTTATTCTCTGCCCATATTCTTCAATCTTTATCCTGAGTTCTGAGTTCTAGCTCTGTATTACCTGTGATCTTGCCGCAGTAGTTACCGATACGGACTCAATAACATATCTGTATACATAACTATGATTTGGACAAAAGAACTATTAAAGGAATTTATCTCGAATAAGTTAAAAGATTACAAACTTATTATCGTATCAAACCGGGAACCCTACATTCACAATTATGTAGGTGATGAGATTAAATATATCATCCCTGCCAGTGGAATGGTTACTGCTCTTGATTCTATTGTTCGAGCTGAAGGAGGAACCTGGATTGCATACGGCAGCGGTGATGCCGATAAGGAAGTAGTAGACAGCAATGACCGCATAGCCGTACCACCTGATAACCCGCAATATACCCTTCGAAGGGTTTGGCTTACCCATGAAGAGGAAGAACGATTTTATTACGGTTTTTCCAATGAATCGCTTTGGCCGCTTTGTCATATCGTATATGTCAAGCCGAAATTTAATGAGGCAGACTGGCTCGCCTACAAATCGGTAAATCAGAAATTTGCTCATGTTGTTCTTGAAGAGATTGGAGATGATAAGGCATTTGTTTTCATTCAGGACTATCATTTCGCCTTACTTCCCAAAATGCTTAAGGAAAGCCGGCCGGACCTGCTGGTAGCACAATTCTGGCATATTCCATGGCCTAACAGAGAAGCATTTCGAATATGCCCATGGGGCAAGGAAATCCTTGAAGGTCTTTTAGGAAATGACCTCTTAGGATTCCATATACAGTACCATTGTAACAATTTCCTCGATACGGTAGATCGGAATCTTGAGTCAAGGATAGACTACGGAACATTTGCAGCTACACGCGGTGGAAAAACAACCTATATCCGTCCGTTCCCTATCAGTATTGACTTTGATGAATTAAATACAAAGGCACAAGAAAAAGATGTTGAGAATGAAATGATCCGTATAAAGAAAGAACTTGGTTTAAAAGGACAGATTATTGGTGTAGGATTAGACCGGGTGGACTACACGAAAGGCATCCCTGAACGATTTATGGCAATAGACCGGTTTCTTGAAAGGTATCCGGAATACAGAAATAAATTTACTTTTATCCAAGCAGGGACCTTAAGCAGGATCCACATTGAAGATTATCGCCAGTATAATGACAAAATATATGATCTCATGAATGAGATTAATCATAAATACCATAGTGGGAGATGGACACCAATACGGCTATTAAAATCACATTTTCGCAGGGTTAGTATTCAGGCAGTTTATCGGCTTGCAGATATTTGTATCGTCAGTTCATTACATGACGGCATGAATTTAGTTGCAAAGGAATTTATTGCTTCCCGGTCCGATGAACTTGGTGTACTTTTACTCAGCAGGTTCACGGGTGCAGCCACGGAACTAACCGGATGTATTCACATTAATCCTTATGCTACTGATTCCTTTGCAGAGGCCATAAAAGCTGCTCTGGAAATGACTGACGAGGAAAAAAGGAAAAGAATGCAGCGCCTTCGTGAACACCTGCACGAGCATAATATCTACTATTGGAGTCAAAATATCATCAATGAGCTAACTAAACTACAACGATGAAATACTTGTTTGACGACATTCAAACTATTCGTAAACGCATTCATGCCCATAATAAAATAATTCTTTTATCAGATTATGATGGCACCTTAACACCCATTTGTGAACACCCGGACATTGCAATCATTTCTGAAAAAGTCAGAAAACTTTTAGAAAAATTCACTTCTCATAATACATTCCTTTTGGGAATCGTTACCGGGCGGTCTATTCAGCAGATAAAAAAATTCGTGAACATCCAGAAGATACTGTATGCTGCAAATTATGGAACAGAATTGGAAGGACCGGGGATACGTTTCACAAACCCAGAGGCCAAGAAGTCGCGCTATATCCTCTGGCACATTTACCTGCGGCTCCTTAAATCCCTAAAGCATATAGAAGGAGTGTATATAGAAGATAAAGGACTTTCTATCAGTCTGCATTACCGGTTAGTGAAAAAAATAAAAGATTTACAGCACGTCACCAAGGTCTTTTACGGTATTACAAGGCCTTTTTTGGATAAAAAAATGATATCCCTGGACACGGGAAAGATGGTTTATGAAATACGGCCACCGGTGAGGTGGAATAAAGCCACTATCGTTACCTGGTTATTAATTCATTATTTTCCTTTAGAGTTCCAGAAGGATGCCCTTCTCATTTACCTTGGAGATGATAAAGCCGATATAGAAGTATTTTCCACCTTGAGAGGCAAGGGATTAACGGTCTTTGTAGGAGATCCGGCAGTTACCTCTGCGGCTGATTATTTTATCCATTCACCTAAAGAAGTAGAGATTTTTTTAGAATACCTCTACGAGCAAAAAGTATGCAATCTTTAAATCCTTTCATTCAATTTTACTTTACTGCCGACATTACCCATATCAATGCCTACTATTGCTAGTTGCTAATAGACGCTTGAATAAAGATCTTCGAGTTTCTAGGCTTACTTATCTACTTATAATGTGTAAGATAGTACTGTTTTTAAATCTATTTTTAAAGGCATCCACAATTTCTATGCCCACTATTTTATCTTCAGAAGTTGTATCTAAATTAACCTCTTCAGATAATTCTATAACTCCACTTGATATTATTCTTTTCATTATGATGATAAAGCTAAAATTGAGAGTAAGTTATGCTTATGGGACGATTGTTAATAAATCAGAAACGCTATGATGTTAACAAAAAATCAACCCGACTGGCATTAAGCACGGCGCAGTTTCCATTCCGACCTTTTACGCCAGCTGGTTATTTATCTAGTTATATGGCCTAGAATGAGAGGTAGAGCTCATGAGCTCTAAAGATGTTCTACATCTCCTTTTACCGATGTTAACGGCCGTTGTCGGTTCATACCTCACTTATTACTTTACCAATAGATCAAAGCGAAATGAGGCAATCCTAAGGTTTAAAGAAGAAAAGTACGGAAACATGCTCGTTCTGCTTCAAGGCTTTGTCGGCAATACATCTGCAGGGGAAACAAAGCGGAAATTTTTTGAGGAACAGTATCGACATGGCTCTATTGTTCGGACGATGTTGTTGAGGCGATAAACAGGATGGTTGCTTTGGTTATTGAAAGCAGTGGTTCGGCACCTAATCTGGAAAAAGGACGGGAAGTTGTAGGTAATATCGTGGTCGCTATGCGTAAAGATCTTTTGGGATGTACTCGGCCCAATGCTTCAGACTTTCAATATATAGATGTTTTGCCTTAAATCGCAGTGGTTGCAGTTGTGCCAATATAATACGTTATTCAACCAGACGGATAAACCGCTGCACGTTTTTCCCACCGGTTAACTCAGTCATTAGGCAGATAGATAAAGATAAGGCTTGATTCATGCAGATAAAATTCCAGAGTCAATACTTATAAAAATTTTGGAAGGGAAAGAATTATCTAAAGGAACTAATAAAATTATAGAAAATGTGAAAGAGTTTAAATATCCACTGAAGATTGTAATTACCTTCTATCCTTTGAAGAAAGTATATTATGACGACGAAGTAGATATTTTGTATTTAAAGTTGGGAGATGGGCCTCCGGAAATAGTCAAAGAAATCTGATTTTTGAAATTTAAACACTCAAATAGTGCTTAAAATCAAGAGATTTTACAAAAACTTTTCGAAAAATAGATTTCTTTGACTATATCAATAAAGCATCTTCCAAAAGGAACTACCAACCTCTCGACTCAAACTCATATGAACGATGGGATGAATCTTTGGTCATCCCGTGCTCAATCAGTTTCCAATAATCCTGCTCTTTTTCATACGTAATCTTATATGAATAATCGACCATTCTCCACCGCCAGAAAAAGAAATGTGATATTCCGGTTACAAATATATCAAGGCGCTTCGCTTGTGGATCTACATCCTCAAACATCGCTACACAATGCTTTGTTGTTTTAGGGGACAATTCCCCCCTCGCAACGGCAGCGTACGTGTATTTCTTACCCTCCGCATAGTCTTCGTCCAGTTTTGCCACGTACTCCATAATTTCAGGATAGTAAATATCGGGGTATTTTTCTCCCGTATCCGTCATCAGAAGTATTTCTATCGGTACGAGTATAGGCTTATCAATCGTGTTTCCGAGATTGTAGAACCATACGATGTAGGACACTTCCCCGCCTGTTCCCTTATTATGTACATAACTTTTAGGTGCATTCCATGAAAAATCAAGCTGGGTAGCATAGGCAGCCCGGTACATGCTTAACATCACAAGCAAGAATCCTAAAGCAAAAACTTTTAACCTCATAGAACTACTCCTTCTTTGATATATTAATCTGCTCTTTTTGTTCTTTTCTTTGTTCTACAATAATAAGCCGTGTTGCCTTGTATATATAGTCACCCATAGCCGTACCATCATTGTCTGCTTCAACACCCATCGCATAAAACCTCACCGGATTTGCCACGAAGAAGTTTTCCGGAGGTGCTTGCCATTTTACATGCCAATATCTCTGCCCTGTCCCTTTTTTTGTATGGGTTGCATAATTGCCGTTTGCTTCTACCTGCGTATCTTCGTCATCCCCTACATTAATGAAGGTGCCAACCAACCGGTTGTAATACCGATCTTGTGCTGCAATCTGAAAACCGTGAAAATCTGTATCTGTCTGCTTAAAGGAAACGAGAATATCTACAATATCTCCTGGTTCACACTTATCCACTACAAATAACATAAACTTACCCTTTCCAGCGCCAACAGGATACTGATAATGGCACCCTAATACACCACAGGTAAAGTTATCCGGAGGATAGAGCAGCCAGTTGATCCTGTCAAGTCCACCACCAACGCACCCCAGCGGAGCGCCGTCAGAATGTGCATATAATGGTTTACAAAATATACCGAATATCAGTATGGAAAACATTATGAGACAAATATTCTTTAATTTCCTTTTTAGAAGCATCTCCCTATCGAGACTTTTATATTCCTTTGGCATAGGAGAACATGTATTTCTCATATTTTAATCCTTTTTCCTTAATGCTGTCGGTTTCGTGATTTCTTGAATCAAATCTATTCCATAACTTATTGGAACACCAAAATTGGAACCGCGAAATCCGGGAAAGATTCCGTAACTAATCCCAATTACCTTCCCTTTCTTATTAAAGATAGGCCCCCCGCTGCCGCCAGATGTAGTTTGGGCATCGTAGACAATTCGATTTTGCATGATATCGCTTAAATGTCCCTGCGTTGGAAGCGGCCTTATCAATCCCCAGTTTGAAAGCTCCTGTACTAATGGGATAAACGGCATGTTAAAGAGTTGTTTTACCATATCTGGATCCGTCTTTGCAAGGATAGCATTAACACCTGCCGGATAACCTAACAATATTACAGGTTCGCCTACCACTGCACCATCTCCGGCTGTATCCAGTTCAATAATGGGTATTTCTGAATCACGGGTATCTATCCGGAGCAATGCAACATCTACCAACTCGGAAATCATCTCTACTTTTAAGGGAAAGGGATCTTTAATACCAGGGAAATACGCCTGAAATATTTCAATTTTTGGTTTAATCGTAGGTCCCAAATGTATGTATGGAGACGTTTTTATCTCCCACCAGGGCTCAGCAATATGGCGATTGGTGAGAACCAAACCATCTTTACTTACTAAAAACCCGGTGCCCGTATACTCATTGATTCCCCGTAGTCCCTTGCCCATCATGGCAAGCGGCTCACCTGTTTCATCATCAAAGAAATAAAAGGTACCTTGAATAAGGCAAACCCCGCCACTACATTTCTTGATTATATTCCCGGCAATGGATCTTTCAATTTCGAAACTCGTTACCTTTTCTACTGTTTTTGTCAATCTCACATATTGAGTATAAAAATAGAGTATTAAGCCACCAAGAGCGATTGATAAAATCGTAATACTACAGATCCTAAAATAGTGAGAGGATTGGGTAAAGGCTTCCCATAAAAGCTGCCGGAAAAACGACGTCGCCGTAGTAAGCCGTCCTCTTTGAGATGTTCTGGCTATACCCAGGGAGTCCTCTAACATCTCAGTCCATGGTTTACATATATCGGCTTCATCTGCCTTGATCCGGAACCTTAATTTAGGACCACCACTGCCAAATTCTATTAAATCACCGTCTTTAAGTACAATCTCGTTGACAAATCTGTTATTTACCAGAGTACCTTTTATACTTCCACAATTACGCAGTACATACTCACAACCTTTTAACTGTACTTCAGCCTGGTGATGGGACACATTTCTATCTATTTCCGGATCAAAACGAAGGTCACTTGCAGCATCGGTACCGATAGATATTTCCTCAGAGGCAAAAACCTCTGTATTTCCCTGGTGACTGCCAGACAGGTGGACAAAGACGGCCTTCAAAGACTACCCTTCTCCCATATTTAAATTTAGAGCCTTTACACTCACCGATAACTCTAACATATTTCGTTCATTATACTACAGCGAAATTGTGTGTCAACTTCATACGCATAACCACATAACTCTGTTACTAACACTCAATTTTTTATGTGTGTATCACAAAATACCTTCACGGCGATAACACTCGTCTTTCAATACGCCGATAAATGGAAGATTTCGGTATTTATTATTGTAGTCCAGTCCATACCCAACGACAAAATCATCTCCAATGTTAAAACAATAATATTCCGGTTGAATATGATACTGTCTTCTACTCAGTCGATTTAAAAGAACGCAACTTTTAAGGCTTTTCGGATGATATTTTCTGATATCATCCAGTATTCTCTTCAAAGTAGTACCTGTATCAATAATATCGTCAACCACTAATACATGTTTATTTTCTATATCAATCTTAAATTGGCGTAACACCTTGGTCTCTCCTTTTGGGAAGGTAGAGTCAACATAGGTAGCAGCGTCCACGGTATCTAATCTAATAGGGAAGGGAATTAGGCGGATTAAATCAGCAAGAAAAACAAGGCTTCCGTTGAGTATTGCAATGATAGTACACTCTTTATCTTTATAATCAAGAACCAATATCTTCGATAACTCATGTAATTTTTTTTGTATTTCCTCTTCATTAATCAATACTCTTGCAATATCCTTTTCCACTTTTCATTGCCTCCCCATTTCTATTTTAGATTTCAGACTTTGAACTTTAAATTTTGATTCCAATTAGCCGTATAATATGCTCACGATAATCTTTTCAAGATCAATCTCATTTCTCTTCTCATCGTTCTCTCCTCTCCATTGCAAGCTGCCTTACGATACGGTCCTCTTCCACGGCCTCCTCGGTCTTTCCAAGTTTATGATAAATTACAGCAAGAATGCTGTGCGCTTTTTCTGACTTCGGATTTATTTGAATGGCCTTCGTAAGCGCTGTGACAGCCTCATCAAGCATATCCTTTTTATAATAACAAATACCTAAGAAATAATACCCTTCTTCCAGATCGGGGTTAATCTCTATCGCTTTTTTACAGGCAGCAAAGGCCTCATCGTTCTTTTCCATAAGACTATAAGCAACTGCTAAATAAAGATATGCATCCGCCTCTTTTTTATCCTTTCCGGCAGCAAATAAATTTATTGCTTTTTTATATTCAGAAACCGCTTCATCCATATTCTTGTTGGCTACATATGCAAAAGCAATATTATAATGCGCTTTCGGGTCTTCCGGATTTACCTCGATTGCTTTTTTCAACTCAGCTATCGATTCATCAATCTTACCCTTTGCATAATAAACGACACCCAAATCAAAATGGGCATCATAATGCTTGGGATCTTCCTCCAATGCCTTTTTAAATTCTTCAGTTGCTTCATCGTATTTTCTTTGATTATAGAGAGCAAGCCCTTTCCTATTATAATAGTCTGCCTTATTCCCACAACCAATCATAACACAACATACCAAAAGTAACAGCCACTTCACACGTGCAATATTTATGTCTCGCTTTATCATAATTCTACCCTACTCTATATAACTGTATAGCCAAAACAACCGTAGATTTCACAAATTGTACAGATTACTTTTTCAATTCAGCAATTTGATTTTTGTCGAAATAGCATATCTTATTCTTACCGGTTTTCTTTGCATGATACATAGCATCATCCGCTTTTTTAATCAAATCCCTTTTCTGGATTGCATCATCAGGATACGCTGCTACGCCAACACTTATCGTTACTGTTCTGTAGGGAAGCGCACTGGCATATGCCCATTTTTTAGATTGAATTGCCTGTAAAATATTATTTGCCACATGGAGACCATATCCTATCGCCGTATCAGGCAAAATAATGGCAAATTCTTCCCCACCGTACCTGGCAACAAAGTCTGTTTTCCTTGTTGTATATAAAAACACCTCGGCCAATTCCCGAAGTACCTCATCGCCGGCAAGGTGACCATTTACATCATTATACTGCTTAAAATCATCAATATCTGCAAATAAAAGAGAGAACGTACTGGAGTTCCTTTTCCCTCTTTCGATTTCACGGTCTAAAAATTCGTGAAAATACCAATGGTTATAGATCTTCGTTAAACCATCAGTAATTGAGAGTTGCTTATAAAATTCCGTCATTCTTGATTCACGTAACAAGCGCTGTCGTTCCACCGCTTTCTCTACAATAATCTTCATTTCATCCAGATTAAAAGGCTTACAAACGTAATCATATGCCCCTGATTTCATTGCGCTTACTGCAGATTCTACAGTACTGTATCCGGTCATAACGATTACACAGGTATCAGGGTTTATCTTAAGCACATATTTTAATAGTTCCATGCCATTCACATCAGGCATGAGAAGATCGGTAATTACGATATCAAAAGATTCATTTTCTATTTGATTAATCGCATCTTGTCCATTCTCTGCGACACTAACCATACATCCCATGAGAGAAAATAAATCGGTAAGCAAATAACGAATTACTTCTTCATCATCAACAACGAGTATCCGCACTGACCCCTTCATTTCCATGGATGGATCCATTCTTATGACCTTTTACTGGTAAAGTTACGGTAAAAATTGCTCCCTTCCCTGGTTTACTGCTCACCAGAATATCCCCTTTATGGTTTTTTACAATATCATAACATATTGATAGACCGAGTCCAGTACCCTTCCAATCCATTTTTGTTGTAAAAAAGGGCTCAAATATTCTTTCCATATGTTCTTCAGTAATACCGTACCCTGTATCTTTAAATTCAATTTCTACCGTACCATTCTTACTTCTGGTAGTAATAAATAATTGCCCACCGTTTGGCATTGCCTGTTGAGCATTGATAATGATATTGGTAAATACCTGTTGCAATTGAAGAGCATTTCCATCAACCAAACCTATACCATTTGTAAAATTCTTAAACACCGTAATTTTATTCTCTAAAAGCTGGCGTTCTATCAGAAATAAGGTGTCTATGATAACCATATTTATATTCAAGGTTTCAAAATTTTCATTCGATCTGCTTGCAAACCGAAGCAAGCTCTGCACTATTAGCTTACAACGACTCGCCCCACTTTCTATGTATTGTAAGTACCTTACAAAGGTGTTAATCTCTTCATTTTTTAATTCCCCCTTCGATAGTCTCTCTAGTACAAATTGTGCATAACCCAAAATCCCTGTTAAGGGATTATTTATTTCATGTGCAACACTGGCCCCCAACTGACCAATCGTTGCTAATTTCACAGCCTGGATTAACTGGTACTGTTTTTCCTTCAATTCTTTGGTTCTTATATCTACCTTTTCCTCCAGGGTAACATTCAATTCGTGAATTTTATCAAAGGCATCCTGGAGCGCCATTGTCTTGCTTTGTATTTCACGCCGTGCATGGTTCAGATGTATGATCATATCGTTAAATGAAGACCCTAATAAACCAATTTCATCTTTCCTTTGCATATTTACTTCGTAATTTAAGTCACCACGGGCTATTTTAGCCATTCCATGAATCAATATCCGTATAGGCCTTATGATCCCTCTTGAGACCAGGGCACTTATTAATATTATCAGAATAAGGCTGATCATGAAAATATATACTATATTATGTTTTAATCTGGATATATCAGACAGGGTATCTCTTTTCTTCTGGGCGACAATAATCCGCCATTTAGGAAATTCGTAATATAATTTACCAGTATATTCTTCTGTACTGTAAATAAGTGTATCTTCATAGGATATAGCAGAAGCTACCATACCGGATTGTTTATTTTGATCAAAAATTGCATGCTGGAATATATTTTCCTTGTTAGGGTGAGCAATGAAGCAGTTTTGATCATTAACAATTGAAATAAATCCCGTATTCCCTATTCTTATATCATCTACAATTTCCCATATTCGCTCCATATTGAGTTGTCCAATAATTGCCGCTTGTATTTTTCCACTATCATCCGTTAAAGGAACAGCAATAGCAACAACGATTTTATAAGGATCAAGGATAATATGGGCATCGGAGACAAACATATTGCCGTGTATTGCCTCTTGAAACCACCTTTTTGATTTCCATTCACCACGATAATTATATGTTGTAGACGTTATCACATGACCTTTCATATCAACCAACGTAATATCTTCAAAACGTTTGTAATAGTCTTGAATTCTTCGCATGTTGAGTAATTTTCTATCAATAGATATATCGGAGTTCCTCATATCTTTACTTTCTGCCAATATCTTCATATCCGTCACACAGCTTACCATAAAGCGATATATTTCTTCCGTCGTTGTTTTTGCTAATAATCTAAGGTTATTACATGCCTTATCTTGTATAAGATATTCCGCGCTTTTAAAGAAAAAGAGTATACCAAAAAGCAATGGCAGGAGCCCTACAACAAAAATATAAAAGGTTATTTTGAATCCCAGACTTCTGAAGAAGTTTATATTTTCCATTCCTTAGTTTGACAAGAATTCTACACGACACACACAAAACGTTTTCTGAATATCAAGATTTCATATAATTTCAATCTTTCAATAGAATATAAATAAGGCAGAAAGAATCAAAAGTTCTGTAATTTTGCCCAACATTCATTGAATTTTTTTTGAACTTCGGGATTTAAAATCTTATATAATTCTAAATTTTCAATTTTTCTCTTGTTTATGTAGATATAGGGATTCCTTAATATCTCTTTATTAACAAACCTTGCAGCCTTTTTATTACAATTAGCATAGTAGCAATAATTAGTATGTTTGGCGCTAATTTCAGGACAAAGCATAAAGTTGATAAACTTCTCCGCAAGCTGCTTATTTTTTGCGCCAACAGGAACCGCGATATTATCCATCCAGAAGCCGGTACCTTCTTCAGGTAAAACAAACCTTATCCTGTTATTTTCTTCAGTAATTAAGGCCGCATCACCATTATAACACTGAGCGATCCATAAAGTCTCATCCTTCATTTTCTCTATAATTTTATTATAAGACATAAATCCTTCTTCCTGGAGCAAGGGTTTTAGAGTCTTTAACATCTTTAATGATTCATCCATAATTTCAGGATTTTCCGGATTTAAGGAATAACCTAACCTTTTTTGTCCTATTGTCATCACATCGTAGCCGTTATTTAAAATTGCCATCCGCCCCATATAGTTTTTATTCCAAAAAATGTTCCAGCTTTCGACAGGTTCCTTTACATATTTTGTATTGTAAACAATACCGGTAACTCCCCAATCAACAGGAACACTATATCCATTCCATTTCTCATTGGTAACGATCCTAAATTTTTCTTTGAGATTACGCATATTTGGAATATTTTTCATTTGAAGCTTTAATAATAAATTCGATTTTATCATCACATCTGTTAAAGAATCACTAGGGAAAATAATATCATATAGTCCAGGTTGAGACTGAACTAAAGAAAACATTACCTCTTCATCATCATAAAAATCAACATGAATTTTTGTATGGTATTCTTTTTCAAAATCTGAAAAAATCTCAGGATCAATAAAATTTGACCATGTATATATATTAAGAACAGATAAATCTTCATTGGTATTATTTTTACAATCCGATTGAAAAGAATATATATTCGATCTGTATGTACCACCAATGATCAGACTCAGATATACTACGAAAATAATGAAATAAATTCTTTTTAATCTATACATTTTTTAAAATATAATCTCTGTCGCAAGTTCAATTTGATAAGCAGGGTCTGCATCACCGTCAAATCGTGGAGCTGGTGCAATGCCTAAAACATCCCTATCATCCCTTTTTTCATGATAATACTTACCCGGGAGAAAAATACCCATCGTGAAGTGAAAAGAAATATATTCAGTGAAATTATACCTGTTATATAAATCAAATTCATGTCCTAAATCGGAGCTTAACGTAACAACACGGTTATCCCGTATCCCCAATACATGCTCAAAACTCTTAAGATACCAATAATCAACTGATACAGACCATTTTTCTGTTGCCTGTATATCAACACCTATGTTAGGCAGGATGAGATTATTCAGTTGATATGGGTCGCCAAATGCACCAGGTCGGACTATACCGAAATTTAAGGCATAACCTCCTCCTGTTGCTACATAAGGACCGCATGCAGCAGGATAAACAGTATCCGAAAGATTCATGTTTGTTGGAGAATAAACAGAAAATTCGTTATTACTGCGAGAGTTAAAACGTTCACTTACAACATCTTCAGCATCCATCTTATTACCGGAACTTACAAGCAACCTTGATCTTGGAATAAATTTTTGAAAAGTATAAGAGGTATCAATGTGTACCATATATCCTTTATGGATTAAGTCAGGATCATCTCCAGGAATATTTGCATTACCAAAATTTTTTGCAACTTCAATTCCGATGTTTAATTCATGAAAATTCATATCTACATCAATGCCTATTGTTCCCAAATTATCTTCGTTTACAATGACAGGATATGCGCTAGTCCGCCGATTACCCGGTGTTGTATCGTGCAATAAACCAATATATGGCTGAATCGAATATGTATCCCATTTAATGATCGTATCGAAACTCATAAAATGGGCATTTGAATCGTATTCGACATCCAATTCCCTTTCTTGCGGCACCTGAGGACCTAAAATTATTTTGTTTTCTAAATCTGGCTTCGCATAATATACTCTCCACTCCAAATTCTCATCTGTGCTATAAATAATCACACCATAATTTTCATAATATCCACCAAGTGCATAACCATTTCCTACCAGATGTGGATATAACCCTAATTTCATTTTTATTGGCAAATGAAATATTGTTGAGTCTATCCAGTATTCTTCAATTCTGGGGATTATCTCAGGAATGCCATAGGTATCGATCTCCCCGAAAAGGGTACCGACCTTTTTGTCTGAAAGAATTGGGGCATCATAATCAAAAGGTCCATTACTCTCAAATTTTATAAAAGAAGTAAGAAAGTCTTTGTATTGGATGTTAAGACTTATATCGTATGAATATCCCATATAGGTAGCACCATCACTTATATCACTATCCAGGTCCAGGTTGTTTCCCAAGATATTCCCGGATAGTCGTAAGTGATTCTCCATGGAAAATTTCAGGTTAGGAGATAAATTATAAGATATTTCAGAAAAGGCAAAGGAGGGTATTAAGAATACAAGAATAAAAATGTATATACTTTTTTTCTTTTTAAGCAACTTATTTATGAGATGCCAGCGTATATTTCTTATAAAATCCTATATTTTTATAAACAAGATTAGCAGCCAAAAAATTAGGGGCCTCATTTCCCGGATTGGGCTTCAACTCAACGATATCCAATCCCACTATTTCTCTCTCTTGATATACCTTGCGCAGAAAATTAAGTGTTCGATACCACCCCAGACCACCAGGAACGGGGGTACCTGTAGCTGGCATAATGGCAGTATCTAAACCATCCACATCGAGAGTGATATAAACATGTTCTTCCAAAGAGTTTATTGCCTCTTCGTGCCAATTATCGTTATCATGAATATCCCTTGCGTAAAACACGGATAAAAGATCTTTGTTTTTCCTTAAAAAATCCAATTCCTCCTTCGATACTACCCTTACACCAAAACTGGTCACTTTACATTTGAGATCTTCAACAATCCTCCTTGATACACTCGCATGACTATACCGGGTACCACCAAATTGTTCCATCAAGTCAAGATGTGCATCTAACTGAAGGATAGATAGCTTTTTATACTTTTCCCTATAAGCTCTTATTACACCCTGTGAAACAGAATGTTCACCACCCAGAGTAATAAGAAATTTACCGTCTTTTACAACTTCTCTACTCGTATGATATACAGCCTCAATTACCCTTTTTGGGTCTGCATGTATCTCTTCTACATTGAGCGTTCCAACGGTAAAAATTCCTACAGAATAGATATTACCTAACTCATCATCATATGGCTCAACATTAACAGACGCATTTAAAATTGCATTTGGCCCCATTTTCGTTCCCGTTTGATACGTAGCCGTACCATCGAAAGGAACCCCCATAATGATAATTTTAGAGCGTTTATAGGCATCATTTTCATTTTTAAAATCATAAGGAAATGCACCAAACTGTTGTGAATTTAATACATATTCTTTAACCTTATTCAACATAAGTATCTCCAGCATAATATGCAAGATGTAAAGTATATAAAACAAAAAAGGCATCTTAAATAAAATGCCTTTTTGTTTTGAGATGGTGTATAAACACTGCTATTTTAGTGTTTGGTTTCACGTCTCTTTTTCCATATTGCAGCACCAAACATTAACACGGCAACGATACCGATAATACTTCCAACGATACCTGCGACATTTTTTCTTCCCTTTTCTTCTAACAGCTTATGAAGTTCTTTTCCATGTTTGAGCGCTTCAGCCTGGCTTTCCAGAATATTAATCTTCTGGTACACCTTAGCAGCTCCATACCACCAGGCAATATCCTGTTGGCCATGGGCAACGCCTTTATAAGCATGTGCCTTATCACCAAACCACATGTCAGCATAAGTAATTTCAATCTCCGACGGGTTGTTCCTTCCTGTTGCAAATAGGCCATGCAGACCAAGAATCGGCCCGATAACCGGTACTTTTCCTGCGTTTGTTTTAAAGGCTTTATATACAGACTCACCCAGTAATCCAGGCCCAAGTGCATCGGCAAGTATGTCACCGAGCGGGAAGATATCTCTTTCCTTAATGGGAACTTCAAAGGCATCTAGTTCTACAATCTCATCTAAAATAGCCTGAGCCCTATCTTGCAATCTCCACATTTCAAACATAAAATCATCTAAATTTTGACGATATAACCGTGCAAATCGGGGGCTATGGCACTTACTACAAACAGCAACCCATTGCTCTGACCTCTTTTTATTCTCGGGGGAATACACATCGAGCCTATAATTCAATGGGGGAAGATTTATGCCATGTGGATAATCTTTTAAAGATGACTTATAATCTATCCCTTTAGGTGGCACGGTTCCCATCCTCCACACACCCTTGGTCACAGGATTATGAGCAAATGTACCGTCTCCTTGATCAAAGTGACAAAATTGGCACGTTGGTGTTCTATAGTCCTTGCCTGGTACAATCTCTGCTAATGGCTTTTCCCAATCCCAATGGTCTCCTTCTAGATGATAAATATAACCCATCTTTGATTCACCATAAGTCTCTGCATCAGGATGATCAAAACCCATATGGCAGCTCATGCATGCTTCAGGTCTTCTCCCCTCCGCTGCTGCAAATTTGTGCCGTGTATGGCAAATATTGCATCTGTCTGTAGCATGACAAAGATCACAACCAAACTGTGCGGTTGGATACCCCCTACGGAACATTTCTGGATACCATGGAGGAATGACATTGGCAGCAAAACCCTCAATGTGGTTAGGACGGCCTCGGTGAGCCTCACTCATAAACTCTGTTGTTTGCTGAGGATGGCATTCACCACATGTTGCTGGGGTAGGCATATGGAGTTCTTTATGATCCTTTCCATGGCAATCACTACAGGTAACTTCTTTAAGCTCTCTTCCGATTAACTTCTCAATTTGTTGTGTTTTTTCAGCAAATTTTGGATTTTTCCTTAAGTTTGCATGCGTAGATTCCCTCCAGTCATTTACAAAACCTGGAGTCACTTCCTCATGGCAAGCGACACAGTCTGATGGTTTAAATCTTTCCAGTAGCTGATCATAGTATGTCCCATCTGGTTTTACATAATGCTTAATCGGAAACCAATACATATGTAACGGTACCGGTTTATAAACGTTCTGCCAGGGACCTCCGCCCTTTTCCAATCCAACATTATTAACAAACCAATCTTTTAACGTATCGGTAGGATACAGAACATCATAATAACTCATAGCCGTTTTTTGCATTTCTTTTAATTTGGTTTCAGACTGTGCGTGCACATTTTTAGTCTGCCAACACCACATTAACATAGGAATGGCTACTAAAACAGCACCCAATTTTAACAACTTCATTTTATGCCTCCTCCCCTTAAAACCAGCAAATATCATTAGTGAATACTATAACTTTTGTTAACAATTTCTGTACGATTAATGAATCGAATTAAAAAATTTTCGGCAACGGACTGAGTGGAGAAGCTTCATGCTCTGATGAACTTGCCTTATACGGAGTTGTATGCTGTGGAAAAAACCACTCATCAGATCCACCCCTTTCTTTGAAAAACTTAAGTCTCATCTCATGGTTACGTGTATGATGGCATGGTCCGCATATGTTGTATGCCGTTCCGTATGTACCGACCTTAGCTATTTTCTGGCCTTCAGGCGCCTTACCAACATCCATAAAATAGCTGAACACTTCCCCTGCACCATGACAGGCCTCACAGGTAACACCTTCTTCAGTGTAAGTACCCGTGGTATCATCATAGCCTGTTGTATGGCACTTTAAACATGTCTTTTTGTATTCCTCACTTCCAGCTATATAATCGGGAGCGGCCTTTACATGCTCAAATGTTTTAAATTTAATCCTCTGCCATCTCTCGACATGTGGCGATGTTAACCCGGTATGGCATTTGAGACATTTTTGGCTCCCTACATAAATAGCCTTATCTCCCGTAATGCTGTACTTTTTAAAACTTCCCATTTCAACTCTTTCATTAGGGTCAGCTTCTTCCGGAGTTAAAGTTGCAAGTTCTCCCCAAAATTCAAACATATTTTCAGCGGTAGCGACCCTCTGCATCATTTGTCTTTTATGATAGTAAATGCCCTCATGTGCACTTTCTTCATCCAATGCCCTTCCATTTCCACCGTGACACACGGTACAACCATAAACATCAAACGGCAATTCCCTTGAACTCGGATGTCCGGACTTCAGTTTCTCCTCATCGATGTGACATGTCATGCAACGGTCAACCTTATTTCCGTTTCGCTGCTTCTCCCAGCTATAATCACCCTTTAAGAGGATTTGCTTTACTTCAAAAACCGGATTACGCATTGCCGCCAGGCGTTTTCCTAGCAACTCTTTCTCTTTTACCGAAGAAGCAGTCAAAAATTCCTGCTCAGCTTTTACCGCCTGTTCTTCGTAATACTCCTTTTGGTATTTTTTCCATTTTGGATTAAATTCATCTTTAATCCACATGGAAGAGCCTATAAAAAACAAGGCACTTAAGACGAAAAATAGAAATTTAATTTGTGCGCTCATAAATCACCTGTTCTAGAAATGCTCAATGTTAAGTATCGTGAAATGAATCATATGTTGATCCAAGGTGTAGCAATAATATATTTAACATTAAACGCTAACCGAAAAACCATCTTAATCACCGTACCAATCATGGTAAGAAGGAGACCCATCGTAATAGTGTACCTGATAACGCCAAGCTTTAAGAAAAAGTCTCTTTTAACAATTGCAGGAAGGACTAAACCCAAAAAATAAAAACCAAGCATAAAAGCAACACCTACTGGCAATGGTAAGTTATGCAACGGCGGCGGGGTGGGAAAATCATGAGTCCATGCTTCCCATGGCCAGAAAAACGCCCAAAAAGGGCCTCGAAGTGCGGTACCGATATAGATTAAAATATACCAAAGTACATAACCAATGACAAAAACGCTTACTGCAAATTTCCTCTCCTTAAATGTATAATAACCGTTTCCTTTGGGATTATTATCTAAATAAGGAATAAGTATTAAACCTAGAATAATGATACTTGGAAGCACGACACCAGCATACCAAGGATCAAAATAAACCAGAGCCTCTTGTAAACCTAAGAAATACCACGGTGCCTTTGCCGGGTTTTCGGCTTGACCAGGATTTGAGAGTTCTCTTAGCGGAGCATCTACAACATAAGAATAAAAAAGTAATCCTACCGTAACAAAAATTGCTGCCAAGAATTCCTTAGCAACGAGATTGGGCCAGGTAAACACCCTATCGTCTTTAAATTCAACCGATCCTTTCTTTTCCTCCCTTACTTCCATAGAACTACTCCTCAGAATTTCTTCAAACGATAACAAGAATACACGAATCTAATAAATACTATAACGGACCTGAAATACCACCATCCTTGCGTACTCTCCAGAAATGTACCATCATCAACGCAGATGCCATTATCGGTATTGCAATACAATGCCAAACATAGGCTCGTAATAGGGCTGGGGCCTCAATCAGCGTTCCCCCTAACAAGGCGAAACGTATATCATTGTCAGGTCTCATTCCCAATATATATGCAAATGGTCCTTCATGGCCTAAAAATGGCGTTGCCCGAGCCATATTCGTACCCACTGTTATAGCCCAGTAGCCAAGCTGATCCCAAGGTAACAAGTAACCGGTAAAACTTAGCAAAAATGTGAGTACTAATAAAACCACTCCGACAACCCAGTTAAATTGTCGTGGTGGTTTATACGAACCAGTCAAAAATACACGGAACATGTGTACACTCACCGTAATTACCATTGCGTGTGCACCCCATCGGTGAGAATTTCTTAAAAGCCTGCCAAACGGTACAACATACATTAAATCCATAATATCTGCATATGCCCTATTTACATCGGGAACATAATAAAACATTAACAGGATTCCTGTAATCGTTTCGAAAAGGAATATAAAAAACGTGATTCCTCCCATACACCATGTAAAACGAATCTTCGTACCATGTTCCCTAACCTTTGCGGGATGCAAATGCAACCATATGTTACTAATTATCTGAAGTACCCGATTCCTCGGGGTATCTGCATAACCGTGGCGAAATATAGACTTCCAAATTTCGCTTTCCGTAATTTTCTTTTTTAAATCAGGAATTAATTTCATTTGAATATCCCTTTCATCCGCATCACTTTTAACCTAATCCTCCCTATTATATTAAAAAGTTTATTGCCTTATACCTCCCTTTCTCCTAACATTTTATTGATTTCTTCATTAGGCTTCCAAAGCACACGCTTTAAAGATATGACACCTACAGGGCAATCTTTACAATTTCCGCATCGAATACAAGCATCGGTATTTCTTAATACGATACCGTCCTTGCTGATGAACGGACGGTACCCTTTCCCCTCTTCATATACATCTATTTGCTTGAGTGCCCCAACAGGGCATACCATACTGCACCTTCCACAAAGCACGCATTCGTTTGTTTCTACATTAATACTCAAATCACATTTCAAACAGCGTGCAGACTCTATTTCTGCTTGGGATTCCGTAAGGCCCAGTTCGACCATATCAAATGTACCCTCTCTTTTTTCGACTGGTAACAACTGCATCTTTTGACGTGGAACGGCATCATAATTTTCTTCACGGAGATCCATTTCGTTATCTAAAAGGGTAACCCAAACTTTTTTCTTAGGCTCTTCAATTTCTTCCCCTCTTATATATCGGTCAATAGACTTTGCAGCGGTGTGCCCTTGTGCAATACATTCAATAACAGTACTTGGACCTAATGTTACATCACCTCCAGCGAAAATACCTTTCTTATTTGTTAGGAGACTATCATCAACAGCAATCGTTCCCCACTTTGTAACATTAAAATTATGAGCATCTCCAAGAAATCTGAGGTCAGATTCCTGACTAATGGCAGTAATAATACAATCTGTTTCAATGATAAATTCAGAGTTAGGAACCGGCTCAGGTCTTCTTCTTCCACTACTATCAGGCTTACCCAATTTCATTTTAATACACTCTAGGGCCTTTGCCTTTCCATTTTCAGTTAAAATTCTGACAGGTGCTGCAAGAAAGTGGAATTTCACTCCTTCATGTTCCGCCTCTTCAACCTCCCAGGGAAGCGCCGGCATCTCCTCCCGCGTTCTTCTGTAGACAATACAGACCTCCTGACTCAAACGCTGCGATGTTCTCGCAGCATCGATAGCCGAGTTTCCACCACCAATCACTGCTACTTTTTTCCCTGGACTTCTCGTATCGCCAGCATTCACGTTCTTCAGAAATTCCAGACAATCCATGACACCCTCGGTTCCTTCTTCTCCCGGAATTTCAAGCCTTTTCCCCTTTTGAGCGCCCACCGCAATAAACACAGCACGGTACCCTTCTTTAAACAAATCAGCAATCGTCTTACCTGGGCTTCCAATAGAGGTATTTGTTTTTATCTCCACACCTCGTTCCAGAATATGGCTTACATCAAACATAATCTGTTCTCGAGGAAGTCTGTAAGATGGGATAGCCCACATCATCATACCACCAACCTGGGATTCTTTTTCGAATACCGTTACCTTATATCCCATTCCCGCAAGGTCATTGGCTGCCGTTAATCCCGCAGGACCGGCTCCAATTACGGCTACCCTTTCTTCCCTCTGCTTTATTTTTGGAACTGGAATTCTTATCTTGTTCTTATAAACATAATCCGTAACAAAACGCTTTAAAGCATCTATCGCCACCGGGCGGTCAAAATCGCCACGTTTGCATTTACTTTCACAGGGGTGCGGGCAAATATATCCACACACGGCGGGGAAAGGGTTCGTTTCTTTCATCAGTTCGTATGATTCACGATATTTCCCTTCCTTAATCAGACGAATATAACCGGGAGCATCCATATGTGCTGGACATCGGTGCTGGCAGCGAATATTCTTTTGCAACCAATCTAAATCAACAAGCGCACGTATTCCTTGTTTCGTTAATGTTGCTTGATTCATATCTATATCCTTACTAAAAAAAAGGATTATTGAAAATTTTATATTACACAACTAATTCTGTTTCAAGAGGCACTTTTTTACTTGTATCAACAATTAATTTACCAGTATCATCGAGGAACATATCAAAATGATCCAATGGCCTCGGTGCAGGACCGGCGAAATTAACACCATTTCGATAGTATTTACTACCATGGCATGGGCATTCAAAAATATTTTTCTCTTTTGAGAATTCTACTGCACATCCCAAATGTTGACAGACAACGGAAATGGCCTTAAAGCTATTGCCGTCGCGTACAACGAATATTTTTCTTGATTTTAATGTTGTTACAGAATTTTCCGCATAAGTCTTTGGCTCACCTACAGCAAATTTTGGCGAAGGCTCGTAAAGTACCTTAGGATAAAAAAAGCCTTTGTACCCAAAGATTTGCGATACATAGGCCCCTACTGTCGCAAAAAACAAGCCCCATCCGGCTAAAGATAAGAAATTTCTCCGAGAAACTGTGAACCATAGTCCCCCTCGATTTTCCGTTTCATTGCATGTTTTTTTCCCTTTAGTTTCCATAAAAAATCTCCTTACAAAAAGCATTATTCTTTAAATTATTATCATGATATTATACCGTCAAAAATACTTATATTTTATACAATTTACGGAAGCCGCATATTATATTTAACCATGAAAAAAGTCAAGTACATTTTATTAGAACCTGCAATATATTTTCACATCTTTTTTACCAGTAAATGGTATGCACCTTCTCTATTTTCAACCTTGATAATTTTATGCCCCTCTTCTTTCAAACTTCGGGGAACACTTCTTATTGGTTCCCCATCATCTAATACCACTTCTAAGACCTGACCCGAATTCATCATTTCTAGCTTTAACTTTGTTTTTACAAAGTTAATAGGGCAGAGTACACCTCTTAAATCAATTTGGTCATCAGGAATAATCTTTTCATCTTGTTCCATATGTAAAGCTCCAGATGTATTATATTTTTGTATATCGGTAAAACATGTAATCCTAAATTGTACAGAAAAACCTAACCGAGGACATTACTCAAAATAAACTTATTCTCTCTTCTCTAAATTGCCTTGTTTCCTCATCAAGAACCCAAGACTTAATATCGATTTTTTCTCCCTTCTCTATAGCTACAATCATGTAGGAATATCCACCCCATGCACGTTCCGTATCATATGCCGATGGAGTTGCCGGATGGTCTGGATGAGAATGATATATACCTATGATCTGAAGGCCTTTCTTTGCTGCTTCTTTATCGGTTTTATCAAACTCTTTACCATCAATCTCATATCTGTCATGGGTCCTTTCTGTATTTTTATTCTGGACAGGGTATACTTCAACAACTTTTTTTCCAGATGTATTCGTACCAGTTAAAAATCCACAACACTCCAAAGGGTAGTGCTTTTTAACCTGATTCTTTATTTCACGGAGACTGACATCATCGATGTATAGCATACAGTAAGCCCATTACGCATAATAATTTTAACGTTCTTCTTACATGCCTGCCCAAAAACTTGTACTCAGATAGCGATCACCTCTATCAGGAAAGATCGTAACGATCAAACCACGCTCAATTTCGTTTGCAACCTTCAAAGATGCAATAAGCGCGGCACCCGAAGAGTATCCCACAAAAAACCCTTCTTCGGCAGCAAGCCCTTTGACGGCAACATAGGCATCTTCTGTCTCTACAGCCATCTTTCTATCCGGAAAATGCTTATCATAAATAGTAGGGACAATCGAAGTAGCCATATGCTTCATTCCCTCCAACCCATGAATGGGGGTCGCAGGTTCAACTGCAATTACTTGGACATCAGGATTGCATTCTTTTAAACGACGCCCCGTGCCCATGAGGGTACCACTAGTACCCAAACAGGCAATAAAATGAGTTATTTTACCACCCGTTTGCTCCCATATTTCCTTGCCTGTAGTTTCATAGTGTGCCATCCAATTAGCAGCGTTATTGTACTGATCGGCATAAAAATATTTTGAGGGGTCTTCATTTACTATCCTCTTTGCCTCTATCATAGCACCATCTGAGCCCAACAATGGATCAGTAAATATGATCTTGGCTCCAAAGGCACGTACAATCCTTTTCCGTTCTTCACTTACATTAAGAGGCATTACTAAAGTTACTTTATACCCCTTTGAGGCGCCAATGAGGGCATAAGCAATACCGGTGTTTCCAGAAGTTGAATCTACAATAATCTTATCGTAGTTTAGTTTTCCTGATTTTTCCGCCTCTTCTATAATTCGCAAGGCCGGGCGGTCCTTTACAGAGCCACCGGGGTTAAACCACTCTGCTTTGGCGTAAATTTCTACATCTTTATCCTTTAATCCTTTCTTAAATTTATTAATTCTCAACAGAGGGGTATTTCCTACACGGTCTAAAATTGAACTTCTTGGTACCGGTTTTAACGTATACTTAGCATTTTTTACTACTGCACCTGTCACAACATTACCTCTCTTCTCTTAGATAAATAATTGTGTTTCTGCTCCATCAGCCATTTCCAATAAGGTAGTCAGTCCAAGGATATCATCTACTTTAGATTTAACTACAGATTCCTCCAACTCCATAAATTTTACAGCAGCCGTACACGCATAAACTTTTAGATTTCCCATCATTCTTACATCCTGAAGTATCTCTTTAAGTGAGATTGGATTAAGATCTTGCATCCGTTTTGACAATCGTCCACCCTCTTCGCCAAACTCGGAAACAAGCCTTGCGACATCAAATTCTTCATTTACAAACCTCTTCAATGCCCAAAAGAAAAGAAAAATATATGTCTCTTTCCCCATTGAAGCTGCTGTAATGGCTAAGGTTATGATCTGATAAAGCTTATCATAGGTACCACTATGAGCGAATATAATGAATCTTTTTCTATCTTTCATATCAAATCATTGCAGTGTTACTGTGGAAAAACTCTTTTTTAGAATGTCAAATACGAAACCTGTTTCTGACAGGTTCGGGAATAAATTCTCATCGCCCAATCCCATTTTAGATTTTGGCATTTGACATCTCGTATGCTTTTTCTTGTTTGTTGCAGATCCGATACTCTAGGGCATTTTTGTAAACGCATCTGCCACTTCTTTTCTAAACTTATCAATACCTACACGGTCTATGCAAGAACCGACTCTCTCCTTGGGTTTACCATTCTCTTTGTACCATTTTATCGTTGCGGAGATAAAATCATTTACTTTATCGTCAGGTAAAAAATTAACTACCTGGTTTGCCTCACGCGGATGCCTCCCATGCTTTCCACCAACACGCACCAACCAGCCCTTTTTCTTGTCTTTCCAGGCATCGGTTGGACATGCCTTTATACAATCACCACAATACACACATTTCGTCTCATCAAACATTGGCCTACCTTCTTTATCAGAAACAATTGCCCCTTCCATACACGCCTTTGCACACAAGGTACATCCGTTACAGAGGTCTTTACTCCATATGGGGTAAACGACTCCTTGAAATCCCAGATCCATTTCCCTTGTCCTCGTGCAATCAATTGGACAGCCGGAGAATCCCATCTTAAACTTATGATGGCAAGGAATGCCGAAAAACTTCTCATCGACCTCCAATGCCTTCGACTGTGTATCCATAATCCCGTTAGGATTATACTCACAACCGCCGCATGCTGTGGGTACCCTGACCCGAGGACCACAGGAAGCAACCTTTTGACCTACCGCAGCCAACTCTTTCACCACAGTATCAAAATCGTCAATGTGAACACCAATAATTTCTACTGATTGTCTGAAACTTAAATGGCAGTATCCCATCCGGCTGTATTTCTTCGCAACCTCTGCAATCTTCAATAGTCTTTCGGGTGTAATCCGGCCTCCAGGAACCTTTAACCGAACGGTAAAAAGGTCTTTTTGGGTTTGTTTTATAAAACCACCGGATTTTAATTCATTCACATCAACTCTTTGTGTCAAGGTTTTCTCAGCCATGTATACTCCCAATATTCTAAAGCTGTTCGTTTATAAACAATTAGTAAAACAATAGTTACATAATTAATATTTGAAAACTAATGTTAGCAATTCCCCAAAAATCTTGCAAGTAAAAAGTCTATAGACATTTATAAGTTGCTTATTTCATATACCTTATGTAGTTTTAATATTTTTTTCTGAAATAATCCCTAGTGTCTTCTTTTTTGCTTCGGATATGCCCTTTTCCTTAATAATCTCAAGTATATCGAATTCTGCAATACGTTGTAAAATATCACGTCTTACAGATTCCTCCCTTATTTCAGAAAGAACCTTCCTCCGCATTTCCGATAAAAGCTTGGTAAATAGACCATATTCATTTCCAAATTGCTTTTCCAGATACTCACGAATGTTACGTGCTAAAGCAGGACTTGATCCACCAGTCGAAATACTGATACAGAGATCCCCTCGTACAAGAGTTGAAGGTACAATAAAAGAACAAAATTCCGGTCTATCAACAACATTTACCAATATCCCTTTCTTCACAGCATCAGAGTAAACCTTTTTATTCACCTCTTCGTCATCTGTAGAAGCAACAACTACTACTGCTTCATCGAGAAACACCTCCTCATACTTCTGTTTAACCCGTTCTATTTCCGTTTCTTTTTCGAGTTCAGGACAAAACAGAGGGGATACGACTGTTACCCTTGCGCCCGATTCTTTTAGACTACACACCTTACGCCAGGCGACATTACCACCACCGACTACCACACATTTTTTATCCTGTATATTCAGGAGTATAGGATAATATTTCATCTTACCTCAACATTATAAAAAATTTTCACATTTGATTAGATCTTCATACGTCTCACGTTTCCTGATAATTCGGTACTGATCTCCATCGACGAGTACCTCGCACGGACGAGGACGGGAATTGTAACTGGAACTCATGGTAAAACCATAAGCGCCGGTACTGAATACTGCCAGCAGGTCTCCTTCTTGTACCATCGGTAAAGCCCTATTAGTAGCAAAGGTATCGCTACTTTCACAAACCGGTCCTACGATATCCACTAAATCCATACCCTTTTTTCTTGTAGATTTATCAGGATTCTCTTCCTGTGGCATTTTTATATTCGTATTTACAGGCCATATTCGATGGAAGGCATCGTAGAGGGCCGGACGGATCAAATCATTCATAGCAGCATCGCAAATAATGAATTTTTTACCATGCAAGGTCTCTTTGATATAAATTACCCTACTAGCTAAAATTCCAGAATTTCCAACAATAAACCGTCCTGGCTCCATGATGAGATGACACTGCATCTTTTTTACCAGCGGAAGGATTTTTGATGCATAATCTTTTGGCTGTATTACTTTTCCTCCTGTATATGATATACAATAGCCACCACCAATATTTATATATGCAATATCCATCCCTGCATCTCTGCACTTTTGAACAAGAACCACAATCTTTTTGAGGGCATGGACATAAGGATCGGTAGTATAGATTGGTGAGCCAAGATGTACGTGCAATCCACATATGCTGATATTCGAATATCTCGCAGAATGTTTGATAAGATTTTCAGCTTCAGTAAAATCTATACCAAACTTATTTTCCTTTTTCCCCGTAGTAGTCTTTGCATGTGTTTTTGCGTCGATATCAGGATTAATCCGCAAGGCCACCCTTGGTATTTTACCAGTTTCCCCGGCTATCGTATTAATATGTTCAAGTTCTGATGCAGACTCAACATTAAACATAAAAATATCATTCTCCAGAGCATACCTTATTTCCTTATCAGTCTTCCCAACCCCAGCAAACACAATCTTTGACGGATCACCACCGGCCTTGAGAGCGTGAAACAATTCCCCTCCAGAAACCACATCAAAACCAGACCCTTCTTCTGCTAATAAACTGCAAATGGAAAGGCTTGAATTGGATTTCACAGAAAAACAGATCAAGGTCTCAACATCCTGGAAGGCTGATTTTAACTCACGATACCGTGCTAAAATAGCATTTTTACTATAGATATAGACAGGTGTTCCCACCGATGAAACAATATCATCTACCCTTACATTTTCACAAAAAAGCGTCCTGTTCTTGTATTCAAAAGCATCCATAAATTAATTATCCATCCCTTATTAAAAATCTTTATCTGTAGTTTCGAATTTTTTATCGGTCTGGGGCTTTATCTCGCCAATTTTTTCTCCCAATATACAATACGTTTTTTAACAAACCCCGGTGCAGTGGAACCATAGCTCCTATAATTTTTAATGCAATTCTCAACTCCAAGCACCTTATAGACATCCTCCTCTATGATAGAGGAAAATGCCTTAAAACCCTCCAATCGCAGGTCAATTAACCTGCAATGAACCCTCACACATTCCCGTACAATTTTTCCTACAATCTCATGCGCCATGCGAAATGGAATACCTTTTTTAACCAGATATTCTGCTAGTGCAGTAGCATCAATAAACCCCTTCTCACAGGCAGACATCATCCGATCCGCATTGAAAACTGTATGAGTAACAAGCTCAGTGAGGATAGATAATGAAGTTTGAACAATATCGGTTGCATCGAATGCCGACAATTTATCCTCCTGCATATCACGATTGTAGCTTAAGGGCAATCCCTTAAGCAGGGTAAGTAATGAAGTCAAATGCCCGAAGACGCGGCCACACTTTCCCCGAATCAATTCCAATACATCAGGATTTTTCTTTTGCGGCATAATGCTCGAACCTGTACAGTAAGCATCACTTATTTCAATAAATTTAAATTCATCGTTACACCAAATAATCCATTCCTCACAAAGCCGAGAAAGATGCATGGCAATCATGGAAAGGCAAAATGCATACTCAATACAAAAATCCCTGTCACTCACTGCGTCCATACTATTCTCGCAAGCACCTTGAAAATTGAGTAATCTTGCTGTAAATACCGGATCGGTTGCAAGTGTTGTTCCGGCAAAGGCACATGCACCTAACGGTGATTTATTGAGCCGAACGGAACAGTCTTTAAGCCGTGCCTTATCTCGCTCAAACATTTCTACATATGCCAATAAGTAATGGGATAACAAAACAGGTTGAGCATGTTGAAAATGGGTAAAACCTGGCATAATCAGACCAAAATACTTTTTCCCTTTTTTTATCAATTCCTTTTGTAACGCTGATAAAAACTCCGTCACTATCTGCGTTTGATCACGCGTCCAGAGGCGGAAGTCAAGGGCAACCTGATCATTCCGGCTCCGGGCAGTGTGAAGCTTCTTGCCGGCCTCACCGATCCGTTCAATTAATGCCGACTCTATATTCATATGAATATCTTCAAGGGATTTTTTGAACTCAAATTTTTGAGCTACAATCTCTGATAAAATTTCCTTCAGTCCCTTAACAATTGCATCCTTTTCCTTTTCGGTAATAAGCTTACATCTTGCAAGCATCGTTGCGTGGGCTATACTGCCATCAATATCATATTTATAAAACCTCCAATCAAAAGAGATTGACTCGGTAAAGGACTCCACCGAGGATGCAGTCTGTTTCGTAAATCGTCCTCCCCACGGTTTTTTTTGTTTCATACTATTCTATCTTTCTAGAAATTCATCACTTTCATAAAATAACCTAACCTGATCCAAATTTGCAACTGGGCCTACACGGGAAAAGCTAGTAACATGAAACAACATGCCTCTCTATAAGAAATTCCTCAACATGAAAAATAAAGCATGTACTATAGCTAAATATGTGGATCTAGTCAACACAATTTGGCGAACCATAAGACTTTATACATTTAAACTATTATGGCTGTAAATTACAGAATAAACATAGTATACGATTATCAACAACTAAACAATACAAACGAAAGAATAGGCACAGCAAAACACAGGAAAACCTCTAACCAAAAACGATTTTCAGTTGACAACTTCTTTTTACAACACTATCATTTCAGAATGAATTACTTTAGAAACCTAAAGCAATCTAAAAAGATACTCATAGTATTCTTACTCATAGTATGCATAAGTAGCATAATTGCCCCTTTCATAAAGGTCGCTTTAGATTCATTGCTATCAGTAAATCCTTTCATGGTACGCTTGTTGGATTACGAGCACGGGAGTTATGATTTTGGAAAGGTCATGCGCCGTATCATGTTAGCAGTGGCCATACTCATAATATTCTTATTAAGAAAACCGCTCCTCCTTAAATCTCTTACAGCTATTGGTATAAAAAACGCTGAAGGGTGGTGGAAACAGTTACAAACAGGATTTATCCTTGGTACGGGTATGTTAATCATGTATACATCTTTCTTGTACGCTAATGGTACAAAAATATTCGAGATAGAGGTGAAGTCCTTTAGTGATTTACTAGTTCAACTCTCAAAAATATTCTTCGTTGCTGGTCTTATTGGTTTTATTGAAGAGGTTTTTTTCAGAGGTTTTATACTTCAAAGTTTATTGAAAGATATGCAAACCGTATTTGCTGTTTTTGTTAGCAGCATACTTTATTCTTCATTACATTTCTTAAAAATAGAGCTACACTCTTCCCCGGGTATCCAGCCATTTATTGGTTTTACGGTAATATACCGGTTCTTTGAGAACCTCATATTGAATTTTACCACAATTTTACCCTCTTTAGTTGGTCTTTTTCTGGTTGGTGTAGTATTGTCTTATGCCTGCCTAAGGACAAACTCACTGTATTTGGCTATCGGACTCCACGCCGGATGGGTATTTCTTATCAAGGTAAATCATTTATTCTTTGATAATGCAAAATCAAGTTTTCGATGGTTGTACGGTGATAGTAATATGGTTACTGGTGTACTTGGGTGGATCCTTTTAATCGTTACCCTATTCCTTATACGATTTGTGACAAAAATACCATTCGAATGGAAAAAACGCTACAAGAACTCGCCGAGCACGTTGGAGGCATAGTTGTTGGAGATCCTTCTGTAAAGATATACGGTGTCATGGGCATCGACGATGCCCGGGAAGGGTATATTACCTTCATATCAAATGATAAATATATCAGGAAGATTCACCAAACCAAGGCCTCGGCCATCATCGTTTCTCCGAAATTAAAAGATGCAAAAAAGAACCTTTTAGTGTGTAACAATCCCTATCTTTCCTTTGCAAAGTTGGTAGAACTCTTGATGTACAAAAAGCCCGCTTACCGAGCAGGCATCGATGATTCTGCAAAGATTGACAGAACAGCAATAATTGGCCAGGATGTTTCTATTCAGGCGTACGTTACCATAGGAAAAAACACACGTATTGGAGCCCGTGTAATCATGTACCCATGCGTCTATATTGGAGACAATTGCACCATCGGTGATGATACTGTTATCTATCCGAATGCAGTAATTTATAACGATACGGCAGTTGGTAACCGGGTCACCATCCATAGCAACACCGTCATTGGCAGTAGTGGTTTTGGATACGCACCAGATGGCGAAACTTACCATAAGATTCCACAGGTTGGCGTTACCATAATTGAAGATGATGTAGACATCGGTGCAAATACAACAATTAACCGTGCCGTGTTAGGAGAAACGATTATTCGGAAAGGTACAAAAATCGACAGTCAGGTTGTTATTTCGCATAATGTAGAAATCGGCGAAAACACTCTCATCGTATCTCAGGTAGGTATTGCAGGCTCAGCGAAGATTGGAAAACACGTAACCCTTGCAGGCGGGGTTGGAATTATCGGACACATTAAAGTTGGCGATAATGTTACTGTTGGCGGATATTCTGGTGTGGCAAATGATCTTCCCAGCAACGGAACTTATTTAGGAACACCTGCACTCCCTATCCAGCGCATGCGCCGGTGTTATGTGATTATTGAAAAATTGCCGGAAATAAAAGAAAATATGAAAAATATAGAAAAAAGGATAAAGAAGTTAGAAGATTTATGGAAAAACTCGGATTGATCGCTGGAAATGGCCGGTTCCCGATACTCTTTGCCAGAGGAGCACGAAATAACAATGTCTCCATCATTGCCGTTGGCATTGAAGGAGAAGCATCTCCGGAGATCGAGCAATATGTAGAAAAACTTTACTGGGTAGGTGTTGCCCAAATTGGAAAACTCATTAAGATATTGAAGCACGAACACATATCGAAGGCTGTCATGGCAGGTGGACTTACAAAGACCAATATGTTCTCTTCCTGGAGAAATCTTCGATTCATGCCAGACATAAGGACGATTAACCTCTGGTATAGAAACGTAAAAAAAAGAGATGATCACTCGCTGCTTGGGGCAGTGGCTGATGAGTTGTTGAAAGATGGTATCGAATTACAGGATTCCACCCTCTATGTACCACAACTCCTAGCCCAAAAGGGAATATTAACGAAAAAGCAGCCTACGGAAAAAGAAATGGAAGATGTCCACTTCGGGTGGCCCATTGTTAAAGAAATGTCAAGGTTTGGTATTGGACAATGCCTTGTAGTAAAAGAAAAAGTCGTTTTAGCTGTGGAAGCTATAGAAGGCACTGATGAAACGGTCCGCCGGGGGGGGGATCTTGGGAAAGGAAATATTGTTGTCATCAAGGTTAGCAAACAAGATTTTGATCCTCGGTTTGATATTCCTACCGTTGGTCTGGAAACCATCAAAACACTAAAAGAATCTTCTGCTTCCGTTCTTGCTCTCGAAGCAGGCAAAACACTCATCCTTGACGTAGAAGAAACCATCAAGGCTGCAGATTACGCAGGTATTTCTATTATTGGACTGTAATGGCTATTCCTTAAATTTCCGACACCCTCTCGCCAGACCTCGCATGTACTCAAATCATAAAAGAGTATCAGAATTGGTGTGATTACCGTATTATTTTGTAAAAGTTCTTTTCCTATTTTCATTTTGGTTGCAGTTGCGCCACACTGTGTATTATCTGTCAGAAAAGAATATCTGGAGTAATTTTTATGTATAGCAATACAATTAGCCTCATAGGGGCAACCTTTCTCATTGCCATGGTACATGCTGTAATGCCAACACACTGGATGCCCTTTGCACTGATAGGAAAAGAACAAAAATGGAGCTTAACAAAAACCATCTTTGTTACTGCCATCGCAGGATTCGGTCATTCCATAACAACAAGCGTTTTGGGGTCCATAATTGCGATCCTCGGATTTCAGATAACAAAATATATAGAAGCCTTTTCAGAACCTTTGTCAGGTTCCATCTTAATCATCCTGGGCATCATTTTTATTATTGTTGGAAGATTAAAACCACACACCCATAATCACGGTCGCTTAACGTTTTCAGATAAGGCCATTGTCATTTCGCTGTTCATGATGTTAAGCTTCTCACCCTGTGTTGCTATGTTGCCTATATTTCTTGCAGCAAGCACATTTAGCTTTGGCATGCTTTTGCTACTCTGCATAATCTTGTCTGCAACGACAGTCTCTGTTATGTTAATATTAACGATCCTGGCCTACAGCGGTGTGAAAAAAATAATTTTTTCTAAAATTGAACACTATGAGAAAGAAATTATTGGTGGAATACTGTCACTTATAGGGATCATATTCCTTATAGTACATTAACCTCCCGAAACAGCAAAGCCGCGGACAAACAAGAAAAAGTATCCAAAATACTATAATATGATCCGAACATCACCCCTTCGTTTCGTAAAATGTATTGCATCAAAATATTCCAGCAAAGGGATAGCAAACTTACGGGAAGTTTTGGTTAAATCCCTGAACTCCGCTACACTTATGGACCCGTGTTTATCAACATATTCCTTAATGATCCCTTTTACTGTATTGAGCACGGTTGCATGAAAATAAAGACTATTCCCTACTTCGACTAGCCTTTTCTGTTCAACAAGCATTGGGATGATAGTACTGCCGGAGACCCCGAATTTTGCACGCGCTTCCTCCAAAGAAGGCGGAGTCCCTCCCCCTTTTTTGAAAAATTCTTCTAATCTATCTGCGGTACTTTTATCCTGTCCCGACACCTCTATTTGAAAACCCATGAGTGACAGTTTGTTATCAATACATTTAATAACCCTTTCATTCTTTAAGGCAGAGAGAGAAACGGTAATTAACGAAGGATGGGTATCTTTACCAAGGAGTATTTTAAGATGCGCCTCCTCTATACCCATTTTTAAAGGGTTCTCTTTGTGAAATACCTTGAGTACATGCACAATTTTCTCTTTTAATGAGGAAATAACATTCCGGTGAAATACAACACCCTTTCCATCAATATCAGATTTTACCAGGAACCCTTTCTTGATCAACTCTGCAATGATATCTTCCGCCGACGAAGGATGAATATTAACCAGCATGGAAACTTCATGAGCGGTAATTATTCCATGGACATTATTCAAATATATATGTTCTACCATGCCTGAAAGATTCCCACTGGAAAAAATTTTAAGAGATTTCAGTGTTTCCTCTTTGAAACGTTTTAATCGGGTATTGCTGCATCTGATGATCTTTCCTCCGCCGATAGTATAAGCAGGTGAATAGCAACGAATAATAAACCGGTCTTCCCTTTCTGCTACAATAGGATGCTCCAGAAGAAATTGAGCCAGACATTCTTCACCGGGATTTAGCAGTTCTTTATCGAGTAGGATAACACGCCCCATTACCTCTGAAGTATGAATGTGTAACCGTATCCTTGCCCTGTTTTTTAAGGGGCTTTTTGCAGTCTTAACCAATCTCAATAATCCATCAACGATATTTGCCGGATGCAAGTATCCCGGAACGGATAGCTCAAAGCCGCGTTTGATTTCAGGTGATTTAATACCAGCCAAATTGACTGCAGCCCGCTGTCCAGAAAACGCCGTATTTACCCGTTCACCAGTTATCTCAATGCCCCTTATGCGCAAGATTTTTTTGATGGGCAATATTTCCACTTCATCCTCAACCGAAATCTGGCCGCCCAAAACAGGGCCCGTTACAACACACCCATAACCTGATATGGTAAAAGACCGGTCAACGGGAAGCCGGAATACACGGATACTGCCCTGGGTTTTTATCTTGGCAACAAGCCCTTTTATCGCAGCCTTACAGGATTCGATCCCCTCACCGGTAACCGTAGATACCGGTATGATGGGTGCGTGCTCTAAAGAAGTACCTGCCAGGATGTTTTTGATATCTTCCTGCACTACCGCTAACCATTCGTCCGTCACAAGGTCTCGTTTCGTTAAAACAACAATGCCGTGCCGAATACCGAGGAGGTTTATGATCTCCAAATGTTCAACGGTTTGCGGCATAACACCGTCATCAGCAGCGACAACAAATAAGACAAGATTTATACTCGTTGCACCTGCCAGCATGTTTTTAACAAAACGCTCATGTCCGGGAACATCAACAATGCTGATCCTTCGGTTTGAGTCCAGATCCAGATAGGCAAAGCCTAAATCAATGGTCAACCCACGTCGTTTCTCTTCCGGGAGCCTATCGGTATCAATACCCGTTAACGTCCTTACGAGCGATGTCTTTCCATGGTCAATATGTCCGGCTGTCCCGATAATAATATGTTCAATATGGTGGATATTACTTAATTGTTGAGTGTTTGATCGTTTCATTAGGTTATCGTTGTTTGTTGTTATTTTAGCTAAGACCTTCGGCAACTTTATCTGTTATGAGGACATAGTAGGGCAAGGCTATGGTAGAGATACGGAGCTCCGTATCCCTACGATGCTTCCCCACCCAAATACATGCAAGAGATAGCAACCCTAAAGGGTGCCCTACTCCTGGTTTGAATTTCCTATACGTTAAATTATAAACGGAAAAGGGGGAAATGGAAATGAGAAATCAAAGTTCAAAACTAGAGGATATCTTTTCCAATGCAGTAACAATTATATCAATCTCAGCATCATCATATAGAGTGCGCATGTCTAAAAGGACATGATTATTCTCAATCCTTGCAAAGATTGGAGGGGTATAGCTTCTCAATTGAGCAGCCAATTCTTCAACGGATATTTTCTTTGGGATAAGAGATACAAGCCTTGACAGAATCCCTTCACCAGGGAGTGCCCCGCCACCCATCTCCGAGATCCCGTCTACTACAGAGATATCGAAGGAAGCCTTTGTTTCAGGGCTTACCTTATGTATGAGTCGTCTGCATCTTTCTTCGACTGCTTCAAGCGGCATGAGAATCATCCTCAGAACCGGAATCCTTTTCAATGCCAGATGTTCTTCCAGATAAAGTTTTAATGTTGCCTCCAGCGCTGCAATGGTCAATTTCCCCACACGAAGTGCGCGGGTTAATGGATTTTTTTTCAGTAAATCAATCCATTTCTTCTTACCAGCAATGAGGCCGCCCTGCGGACCACCCAATAATTTGTCTGTACTAAACATAACAACATCTACACCTGCCCTTACACTTTCCTGCACTGTCGGTTCATGGGGAAGCCCGAACTTTCCGAAATCAATTAACGCGCCGCTTCCGAGATCGTACATCACCGGGATATTATACATTTGGCCCAAAGAAACGAGGTCTTTTAAAGAAACCGTATCGGTAAAACCAACGATCTTAAAATTGCTCTGATGAACTTTTAAAATAAGCCCAGTACGATCTGTAATGGCATCCCTGTAATCGCCGGGATATGTCTTATTGGTAGTGCCCACCTCAACCAGCGTAACACCCCCTTTAGACATAACATCAGGCATGCGGAACGATCCTCCGATCTCAACAAGTTGAGATCGGGAAATGATGACCTCTTTACCTCTGGCCATCGTATCTAAGGCCAGCAGAACAGCAGCAGCGTTGTTATTGACAACCAATGCAGACTCTGCCCCTGTGATCATGCAAATAAGCCGTTCAATACTATGGTATCGGGACCCTCTTTTGCCTGAAAATTTTTCAATTTCAAGGGTACAAAAACCCTTCGCTGCGTTTTGTACAAGCGTTTTAGCCTCATCTGCAAGGGGCGCCCTGCCGAGCCCCGTATGAAGGATAACACCTGTTGCATTAATGGCATGCTCAATACCAGATAATTTTCGATAAATAATTTGCCGGACTAATTGAGATAGTTTTTTGGGTGTTAATTCAGGAATTTGTGATTGAATAAGATCTTTTTCCTTGCATTCCTCCTCTTCACAAACTTCTCTTTGCCCTTTTTCGTTAATTTCTTCAGACTCTCTTTTATTAATCTCCCCTGGCTCCCCTTTAGGAAAGGAGGGGATAGTGGAATTAACGGTAGTAACTTGTTCATGGGTATATTGTGATGTGTTTGCTTTTTTTGTTAGTAACTGCCGAATATTCTCTAAAATTTCCCTTATCGTATCAACAATAAGATGCCTTGGATAAATATCCAGTAGTTGGGATATTTCAGGTGATTCAAGGAGTTTATGAACGGATGGTATCGTTCTGAATGTATCTTTACACATCGTATGCGTATAAATTCTATTCTCACATTTTTTATTGAAATACAGGTATTAGTACTTTTTGATCTTAGCAGTAATTTTCAGACAATCAGGGAAGGGAAAAGTTTTTAAAAATCCTTAAAAGAGCAATTGGAGATGAAATACATGCAAAACATAAAATATTCGCCCTTTATGGAAATTGTATAATATTATTTCATAAATAGTCGCGACTCTTCCTTTACATTTTTGATAAAATACTTTATCAATTGTCTGTCCTTTTTGCCAGGTGACGACTCCACGCCAGAAGACACATCTACCGCATACGGTTTTACGATATGAATAGCTTCTTTAACATTCTCTGGTGTCAAACCACCCGATAAAATAATAGTTCCATATTTATGTGCCTGCCGGGCAAGCTCCCACCGAAAGATCACCCCGGTTCCGCCCATGGTCCCTTTTACATAACTATCCAACAAAAAGGCATGGACTTTATATATTGCCATGGGTCTTAAATCTTCTTCATCTTTAATTCTCAATGCCTTAATAATCTTATATTCTACAAGATCATTTACATATGAAGGATCTTCACTGCCGTGAAGTTGAATGGTGTTTATATTGCAAAAATCACAAATCTCTTTAACGTTATCTACCTGCTCATCAACAAATACCCCTACAGGGGTAACAAAAGGAGGCAAATCCTTTATGATTTTTGCGGCCTGCTCCCTAGTCACCTGGCGAGGACTTTTGGCAAAGACAAACCCAAGGGCATCGGCATCTAAATCCATAGCGGACTGTGCATCTTCACTATTAGTAATTCCACAGATTTTAACCCGCACACTTTACTCCTTTTGGGCAATACAAACCCTTTATATTGCAGACATTATTACAGATTCATAAAAACACAAAAAATTCCAATAGTATTAATTGCAAGCTTTTAGCCGTCAGCCATCAGCATCCAGCCTTAATGTCTGAAATGCCTTTGACCGGTAAATACCATGGCTATTCCATGTTCATCTGCTGCGGCAACAGATTCATCGTCCTTATTAGAACCTCCCGGTTGAATAATTGCCGTCACACCGGCTTTGGCCGCCACATCAACACTATCCCTGAAGGGGAAAAAGGCGTCGGAGGCCATTACGGCACCCTTTACCCTATCACCTGCTTTTTTCATGGAGATTTCCGTAGAGTCGATACGGCTCATCTGCCCGGCACCCACACCCACCACCGCTTCATCCCTCACTAAAACAATGCTGTTGGACTTTACATGCTTGCAAATAATAAATGCAAATCGCAGGTCCCTCATCTCTTTATCGGAGGGTTTTTTTCTGGTAACAAACTTGAGGGTTTCGGAATCATACACAGATAAATCCCTGCTCTGTAAAAGCATTCCCCCTACGACCCTTTTCATATCCCAGGCACGAGGGTCTATCGCTTTCTCTGACAACACACCGGTCTTTAGAAGCCTCAATCCACTTCCCCACTTCCGCTTCGTTGTTAGTATCTCTACGGCCTTTTGTTCATACTCCGGTGCAATAATTGCCTCTACAAAATGGCCCGGTTCAGTAATAACCTCTGCCGTTGCGACATCAACGGTATGGTTTAACCCAAGGATACAGCCAAACGCAGATATGGGATCACCGCTGTACGCCTTTTTAAATGCCTCGGCCAGGGTATCTGCCGATGCAGCGCCGCACGGATTGGTATGCTTTATTACAATAGCCGATGGCCTTTCGAATTCCTTTACTAACTCCAGGGCTGCATTCAGATCGAGAATATTATTATAAGAGAGTTCCTTCCCGTAGAGTTGCTGTGCATTGGACACACAGGGCTCCTGGATATTTTCTTCTTCATAAAATGCAGCCGTTTGATGTGGATTTTCACCATAACGCAGGGGCTGACGCTTTATAAAGTCAAGCGAGAGGCATGTTGGGTAGCCCCCTTTCTCTTTATCAAGGCTGTCAAAATAATTAGCAATAACCCTATCGTAACGCCCTGTAGTCCGGAAGGCTTCAAGAGCAAGCTCAAACCTCATTTTTTCAGAAATGTCGTTGTGGTTGGCCTTAAGCTCCTCAATAATAAACCCATAACGTTTCGGGTTTACAACAACAATAACATGTTTGTAATTCTTGGATGCAGACCGAATCATTGAGGGACCCCCGATATCAATATTCTCAATCGCCTCCTCCAGGCTCACATCTTTTTTGGCAATTGTCTTTTCGAAAGGATAGAGGTTAACTACTACCATATCGATTGGCTTAATTCCCAGTTCCTTCATCTGCTTTCTATGGGTTTCGTTATCTCTCAAAGCCAGCAGTCCTCCATGTACCCTTGGATGCAGGGTTTTCACACGACCATCCATAATTTCTGGAAATCCTGTATATTCGGATATTTCAATTACCCGTATATTACTCTCTTTGAGTAACTTAGACGTTCCGCCTGTGGAAATAATCTCGACGCCTAACTTCTGCAATTCTCTGGCAAATTCTACAATCCCGGTTTTATCGGAAACACTGATGAGTGCCCTTTCTAATCTGGCCATCGTCTTCTCCTTTTTATTGTTAAAAATCCACTTACGTTCACTTCGAAATTCTAGCAGAACACAAAAATCAAGTCAAAAGAATAAGTTTCCTTGTTTGTTTACAAGACTTTAAACCACATAAGCTTGCTCCCCGGTGTTTTTTCATTGACTGTATATATCTTTTTTGTTTGAATTTTAATTTTCCTCTGGAACTTATTGCCTTCGGCAATTTTTATCTCTTATGAAGATGTGCAAAGGGTAGTCCCTAAGGAGTTGGGGACTGTCCAAAAAGTAATTTTTTGCAAATTTGTTCCCCATTTATGCCTATATAACAGTGGGCTATCTCACAAACAGGTGCTAAAGGTGCTAAAATCCACTTTTTATAGGTTTATAGCTCTACCAATAGTACTTTTGGACAGCCCCACATGTTTGGCAATGGCCAGTTCGAATTCCTGTATGTTAAATGAGGTCTCTAGCAACTTTTTGTGACTAAGCCCGAACAGGGTGGGCATTGTCCACTACCAAAAACAAGCACGTAAACAAGATATTTTGGTGGGCAATGCCCACCCTACCTGACTAAGATACAGAGAATACTTTTGTACCTTAGCGGCTTTGTGGTAACCCGAATTTCTTAAGCTTTAAATTTATCCTTGACTTTTATCGCTAAAATATTTAGCCTTTTAAAGAATTTTTGGAGTACTACCTATGGCAGAGCAGAACAACTTAAAGGAATTTACCAAGGGATTTTTTCAATATAATCCCATGTTCGTACTGGTATTGGGACTCTGTCCCAGCCTTGCAGTTACAACATCAGTAAAAAATGGACTGGCAATGGGCGGGGCCGCAACGTTTGTCTTAATATGCTCCAATTTTATCATCTCTGTTGTGCGGTCGTTTATTCCCCGCGAGATCCGTATTCCATGTTTCATCGTTATTATCGCTGCCTTTGTAACGATGGTTGAATTACTCATGAAGGCATATTTACCGCCTGAATTGAATGCGTCGCTGGGGATATTTATCCCCCTCATTGTAGTCAATTGTATTATCATGTACCGTGCAGAATCATTTGCTTATAAGAACAAACCTTTTGCATCCGTATTGGATGGTGCTGGGTTAGGATTAGGATGGACAATGTCTCTCTCCCTTGTTTCGCTTATCAGGGAAGTACTTGGAGAAGGTACGTTTCTCGGCTTAAAAGTATCGAGGTTATATGAGCCTGCCTCAGTAATGATCATGGCCCCGGGAGCATTCATTGTACTAGGACTGTTATTGGGATTTTTTAACTGGAGAAAGCTCAGAAAGAGCGAAAAGGCTATGAAGGAATATATGAAACATGATTAAAGAAATTGCTTTTATCATTGTAAGTGTGGTTTTTGTTAATAATTTTGTTTTGGCAAAGTTTCTGGGACTTTGCCCGTTCCTGGGTGTCTCTCAAAAGACATCATCAGCAGTTGGCATGGGTGTAGCAGTAACATTTGTCATGACCCTCACCTCTGCAATAACCTGGATTGTGTATAACTATATCCTATTACCTGGTGACGCAAATATCATTGCAAAAATTTTTCCGTCTATACGAGAATTGGGACTCATTGAAGTATTAAAGACTACCAGCTACATCCTCGTCATTGCAACTTTAGTACAATTGGTCGAAATGATGCTCAGAAAAATGGTACCTGCACTTTATGAAAGTTTGGGTATCTATCTCCCTTTGATTACAACCAATTGTGCCGTACTGGGGGTTGCACTTTTAAATACAACTGATTCCTCAAAACATTTAGGTTTTTTAGAGGCTACCGTACAAGGATTTGGCGCTGGAATTGGCTTTACCGTAGCGATGCTTCTGATGTCTGGAATTCGGGAACGTTTGGCCCTGGTTAATATCCCCCAACCTTTACGTGGTGTTCCCATTGCTTTCATTTGTACAGGGCTTATGGCCCTGGCTTTTTTTGGATTTTCAGGAATGGTTCAATAAACTATGCGACACGTTATTTCGGTCCTCGTAGAAAATAAAGTTGGTGTTTTAGCCCGTATTACAAGTCTTATCAGTGGCAGAGGGTTCAATATCGATAGTCTTGCTGTCGGAGAAACAGAAAACCCTGCCCTCTCACGAATTACCATCGTTGTTCGGGGTGATGATGCCATTTTGGAACAAGTGAGAAAACAAATAGGGAAACTTATCGACGTGATCAAGGTAGTTGACTTTACTAACGAAGAATTTGTCGAGCGGGATTTGATGCTACTCAAGGTCAACAGTTCCCTGGGAAAACGCGGTGAGATTATTGAAATCGTCAACATCTTCAGGGGAAAAATTGTTGATGTAGGTCAGAAGGACCTTATCATAGAGATTGCTGGTACAGAAGATAAACTTGGGGCGATATTAAGCCTTCTAAGACCCTACGGCATCAAAGAATTGGTACGAACAGGAAGCATAGCAATAGCGCGTGGTATAAAGTAAAAATTTCTAATTGTCAGGCATGGTACAATCGTTCCCGGTTGTACTGAAACGTTTTATCCATTTCATATGTTTGATACCAGTCAAAGGCTTACAGATAATTCTAAATGTGTGGTTCAATCTGCAAGGTTGGATCAGCCTTGAAATACCTGCAAAATAAAAAATGCGAAAGTGAAAATTAAGGTACGGTATACTGAGCATAAATTTTGCAATGTGCATTCTTCACTTCCGGCTCGTTCGAGTTAGGTATTTGTCGGATGGATTCGTGATCATTTCTTGGCTCAGTAATTACTTCTTATTTGAAAGGCAGAAGGGAAAATATGCTTAAAATTTATTATGAAAAAGACAGCGATGTTAGCGTATTAAAAGGGAAAAAAATCTCCGTAATTGGATACGGTAGCCAGGGACATGCGCAAGCGCAAAATCTCAAAGAATCTGGAATGGACGTAATCGTATCCACAAGAACAGGCACTCCTAATTACCAATTGGCAGTTAAACATGGGTTTAAACCTGTCTCTGTAGACGAGGCGGCACAGCAAGGGGACTTTATTCAGATACTCATGCCTGATGAAACTCAAAAGGCTGTCTATGAAACACACATTAAACCACACTTGAGAGAGGGAAAAACATTATGTTTTTCCCATGGATTCAATATACATTTTGGCCAAATCGTCCCACCAAATAACATTGATGTTATCATGGTAGCACCGAAAGGGCCCGGACATCTTGTTCGCAGTGAATTTGAGAAAGGAGGAGGTGTTCCATGCCTCATGGCTATCCATCAAAATGCTACGGGAAAGGCCAAAGAAAAGGCATTAGCTTACGCATATGGGATCGGTGGATCACGGGCAGGTGTTATAGAAACTACCTTTGCTGAAGAAACGGAAACCGATCTCTTTGGAGAGCAGGCCGTTTTATGCGGCGGAGCTGCTGCCCTCGTTAAGGCAGGATTTGAAACACTAGTAGAGGCAGGATATCAGCCTGAACTCGCCTACTTTGAATGTATGCATGAATTAAAACTTATTGTAGACCTTTTCTACCAGGGTGGCCTAAGCTATATGCGATATTCCATAAGCAATACTGCTGAATATGGAGATCTGACCCGGGGCCCTCGCATTATTACGGAAGAAACAAAGAAAGAGATGAAGCGTATATTATCGGAAATCCAATCGGGACAGTTTGCCAAAGAATGGATATTAGAAAATCAGGCCGGGCGCCCTCTCTTCAATGCCTTAGAGAAAAAGGATAAAGGACATCTTATTGAAAAAATCGGCAGGGAACTGCGGAAGATGATGAAGTGGATTAATGCCAAAGAAGTATAGGAGAGAAATCCGGCGTGCAGGTGCACCACAAGAAAAATTGAATAGATTAATTGCAGAAGACCTTATACGGAACGAGAAGTTAGAGGATGAAAGTTAGAAGAAAGATTTCTGACTTCCAACTTCTGACTTCCGGTACCGAATGTGTTAATTATTTTACAAAATATTTTTTCCCCTTTGTTTTCCACCGTTTCCTTAAGGTTGGTTCTCTATTGCAGAATGAACTGCACGTTTAGAATCGGCCGATAAGTCGCAATTGGTGCTGGGTATATGATACCTGCAAGTGTTTCGGTTCAATCGGGGACAATTGAACCAGCTCTGAAAGTGCCTTTTGTAAGGAACCTATATATCGCTATTCCCCTCCGTTTTCCTTCATTTCTCCATGCTCTATCTTCTCCAAACGCAATATAAACCAGATCGACGCACCGATAGCAAAGGGTAGCAGGATGTACTGAATGATTTCAAGTTTTGAGCGTGGGGTAAGTGGAATTTCCGGAGAGGAAAGTTGTGTGGACTGTACCTGAGATGTAGAATCAGATTGGACTGTTTGAGCTTCCTGCGCTTTAACGGCAAAAAGAGAACTTGTAATAAAGAATACCAAAGATACAGAAAAAGCAATAAGTATATTTCTTCCCATTTTAATTCCAAAATGAAATTTATTTAATAAAAATTAATTTCTTATAGAGATCATACTCTTCTTTCGCTTCTTTGGACTTACCGAGCTTATCATAGGTATCGCCAAGGAGAAAATGCGCATTAGCATTTCCAGGATCTAATTCCAGGAGTTTTTCACATATAGCTACAGCATCCTCATATAATCCTTTTTGGTTGTATGCAAATGCGAGGTTGTAACATGCATCGAGATTTTCAGGGTCTAAAGATAAAACCCTCTTATAAATATCGATGGTTTCATCGAACATCCCTTTCCCTATATAAATAACACCCAGATTATAATAGGCATCAATATAATTAGGGTCTACTTTTAATGTCTGCTGGTAGGCCGAGGTAGCCTGGTCAGTTAAATTCTTTTCCCCATAAAGGCAACCCAGATTATAATAAACTTTCGCATTATTGGGAGATAATGAAAGATATCTCTCAAACACTGAAATAGCATCATCAGTCATTCGCCTTTTCATATAGAGATTGCCCAGGTTGAGGTACATTTCAGGATCGTTTGGGTTTAGTTCAATAACCTTTTTAAAAGAATTAATTGCCTCACCCGTAATTCCAAGTTTATTATAAATAAAAGCCTTCATTTTATATGCCTCAACCATCGTATCATCCATATCCGTTGCCATATTAAATGATTCAATAGCTTCTTCAAACCGGCCCTGGTTAAAATACTCCAAGCCTTCGTTGTAATACCCTTGTTCTGTCATTTGGTTAATAGCTGCCGGTTGGGTTGGCTGTGGAGTTTTATTAACCTGAGTAGGTTGCCCAGATACGTCTTGTTTAGCCTCAGGAGAAGTTTCTTCAGTTGTACTTGATGCCGCTTTTTGTGAAGTATCTGATACTATTTCTTTAAATTCTGCAGATTCTTCTGCCTGTTTTTCCTCTTTGTTACATCCGTAACAGGCAACAAGGAAAACGCAGGTAGAAAGAATTAAACCACGATAGATCGATTTTAAAGAATTCATGGCATCAATCCGGGTTGAATTATTCATATTCCTTTTCTTATACCTCATAAAAAGTTAGAAATTTCCCTGCATTTTAGTATTACAAGTTAAATTGTCAAGAAAAATTACCTCATATTCTTTTTGCAAATGCAAGAGGCGATGGCCGGATAGAGTCCAGTATCATCGCCTCTTATTCGAATTTACCCGAAAATTTCATATCAAGACGTAATTACATCGTCTTACAACTCGCATTCAGGAAAAGCCTCTCCAGAAAAATACCAATAACGACTCCCCCCACAATTTTTAAAAATGTTTCTACACTATTATTTCTCCTCACTTCATATACCTCTTCGTATTGTAACTCAGCACCCTCATAACCCTCCAGAAAAGCACTTACTTCCTCCAAAGATTCAAGATCTTTTGGGGGGGTATCATCCTTACCAGTCCTAAATGCCACTTCTCCCTTTTTTCTTGCCTTGGTAATTATGATTGGAGAAACAGGAACAAAGCTCGTATTATGAGTATAATTATTGTGGATTTCCGACCTCACAGGACTTAACTTTACGTGCTTATCCCACGCCTGCCTCAGTCCTTCTATAAATGCAGAATCAACTTTATCCTTACATTGTGGTAAACTATTCAAAAAATCCAAAAAACTATTAAATTCAGACATTTTGTACCTCCAATAATTCTTGTAAATGGACAAAAAACTTTAAATTCAATCCTTAATGACATAAAAAACGAATTTGTCAATTAGAAATATATCTTTTTCGTACATATTCATTGCCGTTTTTTCCATTGTTTATTGAAACTTTTCTGATATCATAAAAACCGCTCATATATGCGTTGAGAATTAGTCAAAATACCATATAAAATAACCTGCAGGGACGGATTGCTATACGTCCCAATAAATATGCAATTACAATCTCAGGGCATTTTTGAATAACACATTTTCTAATCTTATAATCAGGGGAAACCATGGTACATGAAAGGAAACACCTTGTTATTATCGGCGGTGTGGCGGCAGGAATGAAAGCGGCAGCAAAGGCACGCCGCGAGTCTCCCACCATGAGGATAACAGTCTTAACAGAAGAACAATATATTTCCTATGCAGGCTGCGGTATGCCATACTTTATCGGCGACCTTATTAAGGACTCAAAAAAGCTTATCATCCGGGAACCTGCATACTTTAAGAATATGCACTCTATCGATGTCTTTACCAGGCATCAAGCAACCGTTATCAACACAAAATCTAAACAAGTCAAGGTTCGGAATCTTGAGAACGGACAAGACCTCGCATTTCATTATGATAAGCTCATCATCGCCACAGGAGCACAACCCGTTGTGCCTCCACTGCCAGGAATTTCTTTGAGCAATATCTTTACCTTAAGAACGATTCCTGATGCAAGAGAGATAAAATCTGTTGTAGATACCGGAAAGATTAAAAATGCCGTAATTATAGGTGGAGGACTCATCGGCTTGGAAATGGCAGAAAATCTCACACTGAGGAAGATCAAAGTGAGTGTTGTTGAGCTTATGGATCAAATCCTCCCGCCTTTAGATAAAGACATGGCAATGCTTGTCCAGAATCACGTAATGGAGAAAGGGGTCGAGGTTATCACGTCAGAAGGAGCAAAATCTTTTGAAGGAAACACTACCGGTACGGTAACAAAAGTAATTACCGGCAAACGCGAATTACCAGCGGATTTGGTCATTCTCTCTCTTGGTATCAGACCAAATACCAAATTGGCACAAGAGGCAGGTATAGAAATTGGCAGTACACGTGCTATCAAGGTCAATGAAAGAATGGAGACAAACGTCCCGGATATTTACGCTATTGGCGACTGTGCCGAAAATATCCATTTGGTAACAGGAAAACCTGCGTGGATTCCCTTAGGTTCTACTGCAGCGAAAATGGGGCGTGTAGCAGCCATTAACGCTACGGGTGGTTCAGATACCTTTCTGGGTGTCCTGGGTACTCTGATTGTAAAGGTTTTTGACATGAATGTTGGAAAGATAGGTCTTTCTGAACGGGAGGCTGTTAAAGAGGGCTTTAAGATCGAGTCTACCATTGTTCCTGCATCAGATAAGTCTCATTATTACCCGGGAGCAAAGGATATCATGATAAAACTTATTGCTGATGTTGGCACAAAAAAACTGCTAGGTGCAGAGATTATCGGAGAGGGTGTAGTAGACAAACGTATTGACATTATTGCAGCATCTCTCACCTTCGGTGCAACGGTTGACCAAGTCTCTAAACTTGACTTAGGATATGCCCCACCCTATGCTATGGCAATGGATGCTGTAATTGTGGCTGCCAATGTCCTGAACAATAAATTATCGGGAAAAACAATTGGCATCCTTCCACAGGCAGTTATGGAAAAATACCATCGCGGTGAAGATTTCACACTGCTCGATGTGAGAACAGAGTTTGAGTATAAGAGTGGCCATATTAAAGGATGCCAGCACATCCCGCTCGATGCGTTGGCACAGCGAACCAATGAACTTGATAACTCGAAAGAGATTATTACTTACTGCCGTGCTGGCTTACGAGCTGCTTATGCTTACCGTATTTTGAAAAATGCAGGATTCAGAAATGTAAAATATATGGATGGCAGTATCTCTGCGTGGACGTATGGTCTTAAAAAATAGTATTCTACAAATTTGTTATTTTCGTTAGCGATGGTTTGTAACAGCAGACCCTGTTTCTTCCTGTTCGTTTCGCCTCATACAAGGCCATATCTGCCTGATGTACCAGTTCCTCCTTGTCGCTAACGTGCCCAGTATAAGAGCTAACACCGATACTGACGGTTAAAGTAATATGGATATTTTTCTCTTTATCCTCAATTTTATGCATTAATATAGCTTCTCTTAGCCTTTCGGCAAAATCCACAGCACCATTTATACTCACCTCGGTAAGGATAATAAGGAATTCTTCACCGCCGTACCGCGAAATTACATCAGTAGACCTTGTCATTTCTAGTAAAAAAGAAGAAAAATAGCTGAGTACTTTATCTCCAAAAAGATGGCCGTAGAGGTCGTTTATACGTTTAAAGTAGTCGATGTCGATCATTAAGCAAGAAAGGGTTTTATTGTATCTTTTTGTCCGGTTAAATTCGCTCTCCAATACTTCATATGCATAGCGCCGATTGTACAAATTAGTCAAACTGTCCCGAATGGAAAGATTTTCTAATTTTTTATTCACCTCTTTGAGGCTATTCTCCATTCGTTTTCTCTCGGTAATATCCCGGATAGTGCCGGTAAAATAACACCGTTTATCACTTTTCCATACGGACAAAGACAGCTCTACCGGAAATTCGGTGCCATCCTTCTTTAAGCCTACAAGTTCAATTGTCTTTCCGATAACACTCGGTAACCCCGTCTTTAGATACCTGTTTATACCCTCCCGATATGCCTGCTGATACCGCTCAGGCATCAGGATAACAATATTATTGCCAATAATCTCGTCATCATAACCGAACATTTTTTTTGCAGCAGGATTACAAAAAATAATGGACTCTTCTTTGTCTATGGTTATAATACCATCAATTACTGTTTCTGTAAGGACACGGTATCTTTCTTCCAATAATCTTACATGCCCCGACATTATTTCTAATGCCCTGTTTAAGGCTTTAACTTCTCCATTATCACTATTCATTTAAATTATAACCAAAATAAATTATGATAATTTTTCTTTTAGATCACCACATGGTCCGGAATAACTTCATTACTATACGCTATATTTATTTTCTGTCAACAATAATATCATGGGAACTTATTTTTAAGTTATTTTAAATAAATAATTTATGTTTACTAATAATTTAGAAAAATCTATTTTGGTTGCTATGCGATATTAGGTATAATATGTACCTGAATATAAATATTTTCCTAGTAAAATGGTTATGAACAAATCAAAATTATTTAAAATTTATGACGAGATATATGCTACAAATTTCGGTTTTATGCCGTGTATAGAAATGTGCGATGGACGTTGTGAACAAAAACCACTATCTGTATTGTTACCTTACGAGGATGAGTTTATTCTAAGAAGAAGCGGTAAACAGATATGCAATGAAAAACTCAAATTGCCGGGAGGAACGCTTGAGATTATTGGCAGCGCATGTAATTTCACCGATGGAATACGATGTTTTATTCATACGCATCGCCCAATTTCCTGCCGGTTATACCCCTTTTACCTCAATTTGACAGCCAAAGGTGAATTAGAATTAGTTGTCGATGATACTTGTCCACTTACCGAATCACTGTCAAAAGACGAGTCGTATATATCAAACATCGTATCTGCATTAAATAAACTTGTTCCACTCATCGATAAGGATTACTGGAAGATGCTAAATCATATACCGCCACATCTCTGGGACAACACCTGTAAGGAAAGGCGTATATCTGTTTTGGCAAAGGGTTTACTCTAGTAGTTTCCTGTAAAAACTTCTTTTTGTTGATACTATTTCCGAAAGTACGGAAAGATACCCTCTTAACAACCTCCACTACTCCAATGCTCCATTTTGGTTGCACCTACGCCGTGCTGTGATAGCAGACAACGCCTGCTATCATGGTAAATATATTCCTGGAAGAAACATCAATAATTTTGCGGTAAATATCCTCATGATGGTGATCTGGCAGGCTAATTCCACAGATATCTGCCTCGAAATTTTCCTTAATCTGCCCAATCCGTAATTTTAAACCAAGCGCCTTGGCTCCATTCACTGTCGCCATAGAGAATATGGTTTTCGGCAACAAAGAGTAGTGATAAAACAAGAATTTCATTTCATCTAGGATGCTCAGGGTATCATTGCTCGCTAAACTATCGGTACCTAGTCCAACGTTAATCCCCGCATTCAAAAGCTTCTGTATGGGATATCCGGCATGGCCGAAAAAACGATGGCTTCTCGGGCAAAATACAACCGTTGAACCAGAAGACTTAATCATGGAGACTTCCTCATCGCTGACATAGTTACAATGGATCAGGAGCAAATTATTATTCAAAATACCTGTTCCGTTCAAATAATATATAGGAGTAAGCCCCGGAGCCTGCCAATCGTCAATTGCAGCCCGCAGTTGCCGTAACATAATGGCAAAATTTCCCGTACCTCTTGTGAGAAATTCAATTTCATCCTGTGTCTCTGCAATGTGGGTACACAGAGGTATGCCTGCATGATGAGCAAATTGGGCTATGGCCTGATATAATTCTTTTGAAACAGAATAGGGTGCGTGAGGAGATAATCCTATATTCATTAAGTCATCTTTTTTGATCGTAGATAACCTTATTTCAATTTCCCTCACAACGTCATCTGCATGCCGGGGATTCAAATCAATAACTTCTTGATAAACGATTTTGCGTAAAGGACTTTTTTTCAAAATGGAAAAAGAATGTTCCGTATGAGCAACATCTGCAACTGTTGTGGTACCTGCCTCGATACAGAATTGAATTCCTTTTTCAAGAGATGATATATAATCATCTGCTTTCCATCGTATTCTTGCACCTACGAGCTGAAAAACCCAATGGGTAAAATTTTTGGTAGGCTTAATACGATTCTGCAAATGGGTTAAGTCAAGATGCGTGTGCATATTGATAAGGCCGGGAAGTAAAACGGCATTCCCTAAATCAATGACTTCAACCTCTCCGGATTTAATAAGTATTTTGACTCGCTCGAACGTACCGACACAGTGTATTTTTGTACCTTCTACGGCTACAGCGCCATCTTCTATACAATTCTCTGGATTTGTAATAAGATATTTGGCTCTTACAATTATCATTTTTAAATTAAGCCCTCGGCAACTTAAACGTAAATTTTCCCTCCCTTGATGGGAGGGACTAAGGGAGGGTGATAGTTGTTTCCTTCACCCTCACCTAACCTCCCCCATCGAGGGGGAGGAAAATTAACAATTTGAATTTCCTAAACGTTAAATCAGGTTACCTTTGGCAACGACTTTGTCTGATTCAGTCATTCCTGCGAAAGCAGGAATCTATACCCTTGGATCCCCACTCCCTGCTTTTGTAGGTTCAAGTTTGTAACTTGAACCACATGTTTTATATTGTCGATCACGCCGCCGATTACTCACAACGCCAATATCCATATAAACCATTGGGTTCAGGTTACAAACCTGAACCCGCCAGGGCAGGAAAACAAACCTAAAAGTTTGCCCTACACGACTCTTGCTAAAATATTTTTCGTAACAATTTAGTTTTTTGAAAAATGTATTATCTATAAGCTCCGTAGAAGCAACCTGTTTGTAGTAAGATAAGGATGAACAGATATTAGCTCCGTCAAGAGTGGCCTGTTTATATATTAATCATATACAGGTCGCTCCTACGGAGCTATTTACCATATTAAATTTTATTAGGCTACAAACAGATCACCCCTAACGGGGCTACATTGTTTTTTATATCCACAAATTTTTTAAAAAACTAAAATGCTACTATTTTTTAAATATAGAAACACTGAAAAGAAAAAAGTTTATCACATGCGACATAGGAGTTCAAGTATCATGTGTAGCCGTCAGTTGACAATAATTTTAAGTATTGTTGAGTTTTGCATGGCTAAATCCAGCTTAATCTAACTTTTTCTGTTTTTTTGTTTATATATTCGATTTCCATGTTATTATTTTAAACTTTGGAAGTTGTTAAATCTGTGGTTTCAATCTCTTTTATCGGTTTGAGACTCTGCTTTGCCAGTTATTACTAAAATACATGCCCAAGATATTAATCTACATTAAGTTCTTAAGACCTTTTACACTATTTCCACCTGCTGTTGGTATGGTTTCCGGCGGAATTACTGCATTCGGGGCATATCCAAAATGTGAATTTTCATTAAAAATACTGCTTAGCATAGCACTGGGTTCCTTAATGGCTGCACTGCTAAACGGGGCATCAAATGCCCTGAATCAAATCTACGATCTGGAAATTGATAAGATCAATAAACCACACCGGTACCTTCCTTCGGGTAAAATATCAATGAAAGAGGCATGGATCATTGCATCTGTCCTGTTTATCGTATCATTACTTCTTGCAGGGCTCGTGAACGGGCAGTGCTTTATCCTGGCAACGGTCGCCGCTATTATGACATATTTTTATTCAGCACCACCGTTAAGGACGAAACGGCTGGGGATTATTGCCAATATTACTATCGCCATACCACGGGGTGTCCTCCTGAAGGTATGTGGGTGGTCTACGGTAAAGACAATAGATAAACCCGAACCATGGCTAATCGGATTGATTTTCGGACTGTTTTTATTAGGAGCCACATCGACAAAAGATTTCTCAGATATCAAAGGTGACAGGGCAAATGGCTGTATGACCCTTCCCATCAAGTATGGTGTAAGGCGATCCGCATGGATGATTGCCGGATTTTTTGTCTTTCCTTTTCTTTTCATGCCATGGGGTGTAACTCATGGTATTCTCAGCGGCAATCCATATATCTTAAAAATTGCTGGCTACGGTTTATGCGCATGGGGTTCCTATGTCGCCGCTTTACTGGTACGCAAACCAGAAGAATTGACAACATCGGAAAATCACATCGCATGGAAGCACATGTATTGGATGATGATGATAACCCAGATCATTTTCGCTGTAGCATATCTGGTATGATAAGCCCAGAACCGATAAAAGAGATTGAAACCACAGATTTCACAGATTACACAGATAAAAATCTAAAGTTAGTAAATGGGTAAATGAATTAATGAATGGTTGAGGGATATTCAACCCATTTACCCATTTACTCATCTAACAAAATCTGTGTAATCTGTGAAATCTGTGGTTTCGGTAATTTATTCTAAAACTTGGCCCATTTGTGAAGGAAGAAAATATATAGCATATGGTGACAAATATTATAAAAATTATTTATAGAAAATTTTTATGTTTAATACTCTGTGCCCTCTGCGTCTTTGCGGTGAATAACTTATATGCTGCAGAAATTCCAAAGGTCGTCATCCTGGCCTTTGATGGAGCCGATGTAAATTTAACCGGTCAGTGGATACAGGAGGGTCATCTCCCCCACCTCGCCAAATTGCAGAAAACAGGGTGCTTTAAACCCCTTGTCCCCCCCTATCCTCCACAGACGCCGGTCTCCTGGGCATCCTTTTCTACCGGAAAAAATCCAGGAAAAACAACCATCTTCGATTTTCTCAAGAGAGATCCCAATACCTATATGCCTGATTTTGCCATGAATTCTGTAGGCAAACAGCAGGTGTTGTGGGGGAAATGGACAGCCGTTATCGTTGCACCGTCAATAGGCACACTGGTATTTCTTATGATATTTTTTAGCCTGTTTTTTACCCGATGTTCAAGGATAACGCTACTCACTTCCTCAACCATGGCAGCAATAACGGTGTGTGGAATAATATTTTTCATGATTTATCTTTACCTCCCACAAGAAAAACCCATCGTAATTAACAACCAAAAAGGCAAAACGATTTGGGAGTTATCAACGGAACATGGAATTAAAACACGCGTAATACGCTTTCCCAATACTTTTCCGCCAGATCCTATAGAAGATGGCGAAATACTGTCAGGCCTGGGGGTACCCGATATCCGGGGTACTATGGGCACCTTTTCATACTATACAGATGAGGCCGTAGAACAAAACAAAGACACAGAGATGGGCGGAAAAATTATTCAAGTAACTTTCTCAGATAATAAAGGGGAAACCTTTATCTACGGCCCCCGGAATAAATTATTCAAAAATCCTCCAAACGAAATAAACCTGCCGTTAACATTAGAGATTATCAATACAGTAAGCACCGGCGAAGATGCCCGTACACTAAAAATTGAAACATCCGGTCAGATTCAAATCTTGAAAGAAGGTGATTGGAGTGACTGGTTTGTCTTGAAATTCTCATTTAATCCTTTTGTTAAAATGCATGGAATTGCCAGATTTTACATAATTTCTATCGATCCGTTGAAACTCTATTTATCTCCGGTCAATTTCCATCCCGAACGTCCCCCCCTCCCTATTTCGCATCCAAAGCATTACTCAGGAAATATCGCCAGGAAGATCGGCCTATATAAAACGTTGGGATGGGCTATCGACACATGGGCATTGAACGAAGAACGAATTGATGAGGATATATTTTTGGAGGATACAAACTTTACGATAAATAAGGAAATAGAGATGTTAAAGGGATTCTTAGAAACGTGGGATGTACAGCTTTATATCCAGCTCTTTGAATTTACCGACCGCATACAACATATGTTCTGGCGGTTCAGAGAAGAAGACCATCCTGCCTATGATGAAGAAAAGGCAGAGAAATACAAAGATGTTATCTTTGAATATTATAAAAAGATGGATGAGATTGTAGGACTGGTGATGGAGAAGATGGACGATAAAACAGTTTTATTTGTATGCTCCGATCACGGTTTCAACTCCTTTAAAAAGGCGGTAAATTATAATACATGGCTCGTTAAGAATACGTATATGACCCTTACCACCGAAGGAAACATCAGGGAAAAAACCCTGGAAGACCTGTTTGGCCGCGGACAGTTCTGGCCAAATGTTGATTGGTACAAGACGAAGGCCTATGCATTAGGTTTGGGTGGTTTGTATATCAATGTACAGGGCAGGGAGAAACACGGCATCGTACGACCGGGAAGGCAATACGAAAAGTTACGGGATGAAATTAAGGAAAAATTGGAGGCATGGATAGATGAGGAAACCGGACAAAAACCCGTGAGGCATGTCTATAAACGGGAAGAGGTCTACAAGGATTTTGACCCTGGTCTCATTCCTGATTTAATCATTGCTAATAATAATGGATACCGTGTATCATGGCAGACATCTTTAGGGGGGATACCGAAAGAGATGATTGAGGATAATACAAAGAACTGGAGCGCCGATCACTGTTCCCTCGATCCGGAAATTACAAAAGGTATTTTCTTGTCTAATATAAAGTTTGAGGTAAATGAAGCCGATATTGTCGACATCTTTCCTACGATTTTGCAACTATTGCATATTCCCATTCCGGAAGATATTGATGGAAGGGTATTAAAATAGTCAAATATATACAAAATATTTGATACATCTTCACACATGAATCAAGCTTTAAAAGGAACCAGTATTGTAGAAGCAATCAGCTATCAGCGGTTAGCCTTCAACTGCTGATAGCTGACTGCTGACGGCTCATGATTTCTTTTATCGGTCTGAGGCTTCGCCTCGCTAGCGATTATTAATAGAATACTTATGAATACAAATAATAAACTTAATCCCGGTCTCTTAGAATTAGACCTTTTTTGTAAGGGCATGAAAATCGATAAGAGTTGTAACCTGGAAAACGATGCCCGCATGGTCACACGCACCCGTGCTGGTCTTGGAAGCGGATTGGAAATCATTATCCCGGCACACCCTGAAAATATTTACATGAATGTCCCGCTCCTTGAAAAATTTGTGAAAGACTCTCCCTACACCTTAATAAAGCGTGACGGGCAGTATATTGTTACAAGAGAAGGAAGGGACATCTCCGCTATCCGATTACCCAAACAGCCGGCTTTTTATACGCAGAAAACAAGCAACGGAACCCTTATGTCACGCGTGGGGACGATGCAGGGTACCTATCTTGCAGTATACCCCGCACAGGTATGCGGTTACTGGAAACCCGAAGATAAGGTTAATTGCCGGTTTTGTTCTACAGGACTAAACGTGGGAGTCAGTGAAGAGGACGAAAAACGGGTACAGGATGTCGTAGAAACGGCAATTACAGCCAAAAAACAAGAGGGCGTTACCTTCGTCCATTTCAATACCGGTTATTACGATGGTAAGGAATTGGAAATTATTGAACCATATGTTAAAGCTATTAAGAAAGAAACAGGTCTTTTGGTCGGCGTACAGTCTCCACCCTCCAGGGAACTGGCAAAATACCATTCATTAAAGACGTTAGGGGTTGATCATCTTTCCTTTTGTTTTGAGTTGTATAATCCGGAATACTTTAAAAAATACTGTCCGGGTAAGCACAAAACATTAACCCAGCAGGCGTTCTTTGATGCAATGGAGTATACCTCAAAATTATGGGGGAAGGGCCGGGTATCCGGAGAAATCATTGCAGGGATAGAACCACTCGAAGATACCTTAAAGGCTATTGACTATATTACCAGCGTAGGTGCCTTTCCTACTATCTGTGTCTTTCGGCCTACCCTGGGTACAGAGATGGAAAATTATCCATCTCCCGTATACGAGGATATGGTAATTGTGTTTCGCAGGATGTATGAAGCACTCATAAAAAATAATATACCGATTGGCATTGCCCCAAATATCCATGTCAGCCTGGTAGTTCAGCCCACAGAAGGCAAGTATTTTATTGAGCATAAAGATGCAAACTATTACAAATACCAATTTAAACTATCCTTATTAAAGATGATCTATCGTCCGCTGTTTCATTTGCGGATGATGTTCTCTTAAAAATCATAAACTATAGCATCCAATAGATGAAACCGAACAGCACATAATGAAACCAGACAAAATGAGCCAGGACTTGATTACACCATCACGGACAAAGGAGTTTGTCCGTGCCACCCGATCTAAAATACTGTTCAGTTTCATCTCTTGAGTACTATAGCAAGGTAAAGACCCAGATCGATAAAGAGATCACAAGCTGTCAACTGTCAGCTATCAGCAATTGGGCAGAAGCTGAAGATTGACCGATGATAGCCAATTACCTTTACAATCCTGCTTACTTTTAAAACTTGACTCATGTGTGAAGGTATCACATATAAAGCATTAAAAAAATCTGACCGTCCGTGAAGTCTATAGTTTCATTTATATCTATATCCGAACTATCAAAAATCGTGAAAGAGACAAATACTTCATGCAGTTACTCGATCTCACAGAAAAAAATCTTAATAAAAATATCCTCAAGCTCAGTATCCCCGTAGCTATTGAAAACCTCCTTCATATGAGTGTTTTTATTTCAGATACGGTTATGATCGGAAGGCTGGGAACAAATGCTATCGCGGCAGTGGGACTTGCGGGCACCCTCTTTTTTATTATCTCCATGATCTTTTCTGCTATCAATACAGGCGCATTCAGTATCATTGCAAGACATATCGGTGCAAAGGAAAAGGGAGAAGCCCAATTAGTGGGGTCGCAGGCCGTACTTATGACACTCATCCTGGGCATCATCATTACACCTTTCCTGGTATTTTTTGCAAAGGAAATGCTTGTCCTGATGAGTGCAGAACCTGAAGTCGCAGATCTTGGAAAGGGTTATCTTCAGATCGTCGGATGCTTTTTCATTTTTCGCCTTATAATCCTTACATGCAGTGGAATCCTGCGGGGAGCCGGTGATACAAAGACACCAATGAAAATAACTTTGATTATTAATTGCATCAATATCCTGTTTAACTGGTTATTAATTTTTGGTATAGGACCTTTCCCGGAGTTAGGTGTTTCCGGAGTAGCATGGGCCACAGCCCTTGCTTACACCATTGGTACTTGCTTGTTCTGCAGTAAACTTTTTACGGGAAGACATATCTTGCATATTTCCGTACGCAATATCGTTCGGTTCCATGTTGAACCCCTGCAAAAAATCATCAGAATCTCTATTCCCGCTGCTATCGATACCCTCTTGATGCAGATAGGTTTTCTGTTCTTCACCAAGGTTGTTACAATCCTTGGTACTGTATCTCTTGCAGCACATCAAATTGCCGTTCGAATCGAATCTATATCATTTATGCCAGGATTTGCCCTTGCTGTTTCAACAGCCACACTGGTTGGACAAAGCCTGGGGACAAAAAATGTAAACCTGGCACTGCTTAGTATGAGACGGAGCTGCTATTTTGCTCTGATCCTAATGGGATTTTTTGCCTTTATCTTTCTTGTATTACCTCAACAGATGGCCATGATGTTTAAACCAGCATCCAACGTGCTTTCTCTGTCGGCAGCCTGTGTGATGATCGCTGCATTGGAACAACCTGCCCTGGCCGTCTATATGGTTTACGCGGGCGGGTTGCGCGGTGCAGGAGACACCATAAGCCCTATGATCATAACTATTGTAGGTACCTTATGCTTTCAACTTCCCATGTCGTATTTTTTGGGTATTACCCTCGGTTGGGGATTAGCAGGTGTATGGTTTGGGGCTGCCATCGACTGGATTTGCCGTGCCGTTGCTGTCTACATTCTCTATAGGCGGGGAAGATGGAAGACGATCAAACTATAATTCATATTTTGCTTGACTTACTATGAAAAAGATATTAGCATGCTTTACGTAACGGAGATTAATAAATATTTCATATCAAGGATGCAGTATGTTGTTAAGGTATTTCCATAAAAAAAGAAATCTTACAAATACCATACTCATTTCCATCCTTCTCCCCTACCTCCTGCTATGCCTCACCATGGGAGGTTTTCATAATAGTATTTCTAATTCTCATCACTGCAATCATACCCAGCATCAAGTATCTGGCAATCCTGATAATCCACACATAGCAGTTTTAGAAGATGTCTCACAACACAATGCTGAAACGTGCCAAATTTGCCAATGGTTAAAGTTACCATCGGTATCGATGCACTTTCTCTTATCGAATACACAATTCGATTTCATTTACACCAGAGTTGCATATCATTCCAATCCGGTACTCCCTTCATTATCCATCCATAAATTTACTATCCGTCCACCACCAGCATTCTCCTGCTAATTTCATTTCGTAATGCTATAAACTTAATCAATCACATACTTGCACCCTTTAGGGTATGCTATTTGCTCGATTTAAGAATTACCACTTCGGGGGATTTTACTCATTATCCCCTCATACCCTGCAATGATTGTTTCAATAAAAAATTATTTTATTCAGGAGAATCGCATGAGAGGGCTAAGTTATATCCTGTTCGTGTTGTGTATACTTTTTGGAGAGAGTATTACATCACGGGCATATAGCGAAGCAATACAGACATTCAACGAAGAATCCTCATTGATAGGTACTAAAGAAGAAACGGAAAAGGAAACAAAAGAGATCCGTATCAGGAAAGATGAATTTGATGAGATAGTGAATCAGCTCCAGGGCATGAAAGTCCTTCTTGAAGATATGAAACAGGAATATGATACCCGTTTGACGGTGATGCAGGAAAAAATTGCTACCCTGGAAAAGGAGAAAGCAAAACTGGAAAAAACACAAAAGGAAAAGATGGATGAACCAGCTACTGCCCAAATGAACCCAAATGTATCGAAAGTATCTATGATACATGAAGAAGAAAAATCCGTACCGGTGCAGACACCGACACAAGGGGGCGTAAGTACTATTTCTTCTTCCCCTCTTCCAATAGAAAAAGGGTATATATCTCCGATGGAGGAAATACCTGCACCACAAACAAATACAAAAACGGTATCTCCTTCACCCTCTCAACAAACGGCAGAACCAATATTTCCGCCAATGGATACAACGGGAATGGGACAACCTGTACCACCAGGAACCGGGCAGTGGTCCCCTACCCAGCCTATCACCTTAATGAGGATGGGACAAAACTATATGAATATTTCTTTCGATGGATTATTTTCAGCAGCAGTTTCCACCGCAGAAGATTTAGAAGGAATTGAAACAGGTGCACATGATCCGATACAACGTGGGTTTACCGTACAAAATCTAGAAACTGCATTTGAAGGAGCTGTTGACCCCTATTTTAAAGGAAATGCCTTTCTTATTTTCCAGATCGATAAAGAGGGGGAATCTTTCTTAGAAGTTGAAGAAGCTTATCTGACATCCATGTCATTGCCATTAAACTTACAGGTAAAGGCAGGTACCTTTTTTACGGAGTTTGGCAGATTAAATCCTACCCATCCGCATGCATGGGATTTTGCTGATCAACCGTTGGTTGTTGGCAGATTTTTAAGCGCCGATGGAATGAGAAATCCTGGGGCACGGCTTTCATGGTTAGCTCCTACAAATAATTATACGGAATTATTTTTCACCGTTCAGGATAGCCAGGGAGAAACGGTACGGAGTTTCAGGAACGAAGATGGATTATTTGGACGTGAAGCGGTTGAAACACGCGTGCGCAGCATGGAGGATATGCTTTATATCCCTCGTGTTGCTACCTCTTTTGATCTAACAGAAGAGCAAACAATTTTATTGGGTGCATCAGCGGCCTTTGGACCAAATTCTACAGGGAGGGACAAAAATACCCTGATTTATGGCCTTGATATGTTCTGGAAATGGAAGTCTAAGTACGCTGCAGGCGGATTTCCCTTTATAACATGGCAAACAGAGGTCATGGCCAGAAGATTCGAGGCCGGTGAAGATGTAGATGCGGGTCTGTCAGATGAAGTAATAAACAACTGGGGCGCATATTCTCAGGTTGCCTGGGGATTTAAGAAACGATGGGTTACCGGACTCCGGGGAGATTACGTAGATGGAGAGGCGGAGGCAACAGATCCTTTAGGATTTGAGCGTTGGCGGCTCTCTCCGAACCTTACCTTTTACCCATCAGAATTTTCAAAGATACGGCTGCAATATAATTACGATGATATCATAGGAAATGATTCTACAGAACATTCTGTATTTTTACAGTTCGAATTCTTGCTCGGCGCACATGCAGCGCATAAATTCTAGGGTAATGGAACCACTGACACGATAAATTATAGTACTCAAGAGATGAGACCGAACAGTATTTTAGATAGGGTGGCACGGACAAACGAGTTTGTCCGTGATGTGTAATCAAATCCCGGCTCATTTTATTTGGTTTCATTAATATTCTGTTCGGTTTCGTCTATTGGATGCTATAAGCTGCCTTTGTCAGCGACCTTTGATTGTTCCCAAACTCTGTTTGGGAACACAAGGTCACCATGAAACTCTGTTTCATGTATGTCACATGATGTTTCGGTAAGTCCTCTCACCGAAACATCACACGGGTTTGAAATTCCTATATGTTAAATTTATTAACCTTAATTCATTCGGAGCGCATCATGGGAAGAGTGTATCAAATATGCCTTTTTTTATTATTTTTATTGTGCTGTGCATCGGTTGTCCATGCAAAAATAAATATTATCGCAACAACCCCTGATTTGGGCTCCATTGCCAGGGAAATCGGAAAGGACAAAGTAGAGGTAACCAGTATTGCAAAACCTACGGAAGATCCCCACTTTGTGGATGCAAAACCGAGTTATATTGTTAAACTGAATAAAGCGGATATCCTTGTAGAAGGAGGTCTGCAGTTGGAAATGGGCTGGCTACCAAATCTGGTTACAGGTGCAAGAAATCGGAAGATACTTACAGGAAACCCTGGATACCTGATTGCATCGGTAGGAGTCAATATATTGGATGTACCAGACCCTTCCGTTACCCGCGCCATGGGAGATATTCATCCCTTCGGTAATCCCCATTTTATGCTGGATCCATTAAACGGTAAAATTGTTGCAACGCATATTTGTGACCGGTTATGCCAAATCGATGAAAAAAATTGCAACTTTTATAGGGACAATCTAAAGAATTTTACCATGAAAATCGACCAAAAACTACCCGAATGGCAAAAGATATTAGAACCGTTTCGTGGAACAAAAGTCGTCACCTATCATAAGACCTTTCCTTATTTTGCAAACCGGTTCAATTTAAATATCGTGGGAGCTCTTGAGCCTAAGCCTGGAATTCCTCCTTCACCGACTCACATAAATAGCCTTGTTCCAACGATGAAGAGGGAAGGAGTAAAACTCGTCATTATTGAACAGTTCCGGGAACGGAAAATACCTGAATTTGTTGCAGCCCAAACGGATGCAAAGGTCGTTGTTTTACCCATTATGGTTGGAGGCCAAAAAGGGATAGAGGACTATATAGATCTTTTTGACTACAACGTTAATCAAATCGCATCTGTCCTTAAAACGAAATCCTAATAGGAAATTATCTCAGACCTTTAAATACTTTAATACGCGATGAATCTTCACAAGTCTTTTAAAACAATCATGAATACAGATAATTGTATCACATTAAAAGACGTTGCAGTTGGGTATAGTGGGAATACTATTCTTGGCAACATTAATTTTTCTTTAAAAAAGGGTGAATTCGCAGTTTTATTCGGACCTAATGGATGTGGAAAAACCACCTTGTTTAAGACCATTCTACGCATTATTCCACCTATTCATGGAACTATCATTTATGGTGACGGTTATACTCCAAGATTTGGTTATGTACCACAGCGCCAATACTTAGATGAGATATATCCTTTTACAGCAGAAGAAGTGGTATCGATGGGTACGTTCGGACAGGTCAAACCATTTCATCCTCTCTCTAAGTATAACCGGGATTGGGTAAAACAATGCTTAAAAGACGTTGGGATGTTTGATTTAAAAAAGGAAATTTTTTCCGAATTATCTGGTGGACAGAAACAGCGCATACTTATAGCACGGGCACTGGCAACAAAACCGAATGTTTTGCTGCTTGACGAACCCATTACAGGGCTTGATGTCCTTGCTCAAAAAAAGATCATAGAACTTATCTCCGAATTGCATAAAAAGCGCCAATTAACGATTATGATGATTACCCACGAGGTTCATCACATCCCAAGCTGGGTAAAAAAAATAATCCATATTCATCACTATAAAGTAGTACTCGGATCACTGGAAGATATAATTTCTTTATCAAAAATCGATGAAATACCAACTTAGGGAAATGGTAAATGGAACAACTACTCGAGATACTTAATCCACATTTTCTTTTACGAAATGCCTTTTACGCGGGGCTGGTAGTAGGATTTGTATGTCCTCAGGTAGGCATATTTTTCGTGCTGCGCCGTATGATTTTATTGGGTATAGCCCTACCTCAAGTCTCAAATGCAGGAGCTGCCTTTGCATTTTTACTGCATACTCTGGGATGGCACTTTTTCCGCCATATGGAATCAGAAAAAGTCATGGCACTTACCGGCTCTGTTATCTTTACGCTCATTACTATCTTTGTTTTGGCCATTCTCGAACGCAAACGAAAGGGATTCACGGAAAACCGCATTGGGTTTACTTACGCCATTGCCGGTGCTGCTTCTATTTTGTTTGTTTCCTGGAATCCCTATGGAAAATCAGAAGTACTTTCCATGCTTACGGGGGAGATTATTTCCATACCGGATGTCTATCTCTGGTCAATGCTTGCTATCTATGGTACAACCTTTATTGTTTTAATCGGTTTTCATCGTAATTTTGTATTAGTATCATATGACATCGATATGGCAACCACCCTTGGAAAAAAGGTTGTCCTATGGGACATTATGCTTTATCTTACTATCGGTATCATTATATCCTTTGGAGTTATGACCGTCGGTCCACTGGTTATATTTGGATTTCTCTTGATACCACCCGTTGCAGCAAGAATGGTTACCCGCGGTATCCTGCTTTTCTGCATCGTTTCGTCAGCTATCGGTGTCGCTACATCTTTTCTTGGTTTTTACATCTCATATCGCTTCGACCTTCCAACTGGTCCCACAGACGTAGCCCTCCTTTGCGTGATATACATAATCCTATACATAGGAAAAGTAATCATGAGACTGAAAAGATAGGTTGATTAATAAGCACCAGCAGATATAATGGACTTGATAAGATTTGGATTTCGTGCTATTACTCAAAAACAAAAATTATTTAAACATGGGATTAAATCAAAGGAGAAGATAGTGAACAGGAGAAAGATTATAGGGGTAACAACTATTTGTAGTCTTACCATCGCAACGATACTGAATTCGACCTGGTGTTTTTCCCAGGAAGAAACGGTTCCCGGGAATGGGAAGCAGAAGCACAAAAAAGATACTCCATCAAGCTATATTGATATGGCTCATGAATTTTATAAACAGGGCATGAGTTATTTCCAGTACAATCTTTTTGATGAGGCGATTGAGCTATTTAAGAAATCACTGGAAAAAAATCCCGATAACATCGACGCATACGAAAATTTGGGTTATGCATACCTGCAGAAAAGCATGTATGACGAGGCTATTGAAGCGTTCCAGAAGGCTATAGAAGAAAAACCCAACAATGCTGAAATCTATTATAATTTAGGCACTGCATATTTTGACAAAAATCTTTTTGATAAAGCCATTGAAATATTAAAAAAAACGATCCAGATCGATCCTGAACACCGTTCTGCATACTCCCTCCTGGGAATTGCCTGCATGAAAATCGGCAAATATGATGATGCAATTGCAGCGTTAAAGAAGCGCATAGAATTAGACCCGGAACTACCGATAGCCCATTCCAATTTAGGTATTGTTTACTCAATGAAGGGGATGGATAAAGAGGCTTTGGCGGAGTACAAGATGGCATTAGAAACCAATCCAAGACACGAGAGTACCCTGTGTAATATAGGTTTGCTCTATGAGAAAACAGGAAATATCAATGAGGCCACCCGGTATTATGAGAAAGCGGTTGAAGTGAATGCAACGAATTCAGACGCTCAATACCATTTGGGCAAGAACTATATGAAGAAAAAACAATATGATAATGCAATAGAGGCATTTCAGATAGCGGTAATGTCAGACCCAAACAGGGTAGAAGTTTACCATGAGATTGGTAATGCCTACAAAGCAAAGGGCATGGACGAAGAAGCAAAAGGCTATTTCTCCTTATATGAGAAACGATCAAAGGCAAACAAGGAGAAATAAAAAACGGGTAATAGTTCCGCCTGCCACAGAAAACGCCAAGATATTGGAAGTTGGAAGTGAAAGTTATATTTTCAGCTTCCAATCTCTAACTTCTGACTTTTCATAGAATTATTTCTCTGCGTTCTCCGCATCCTCATGGTTGGTTCAATCGAAGACGATTGAACCAACCGAAGGAAACTTCTCAATTAAAATATTTTCACCTTCCCTCATCAGATGTCAACTTTTCTCTCATCTTTTGTAAAAGAGGCTCACGAATATCCAGTAATAATTCTCTCACCTTTGCCTTTGTGCATACTGACCGCTTCTGACATGTTCCACACTCCCTTCCCTTGTAAACCTTATGATTCCACTGACGGCTCTCAGTCTTGTTTGTTCTGGTCTTCCAGTAGGTTAACCGCTTCCCTTCCGGGCATACATAACTATCACTTGCCGCATCATAGGTAAAATTGGTATAGTGATATCGATTCTCTTCTTTCTGATATTCTCCTGACTTGTACTGCTGAAAATGATCATCCGGAATATACCCCTCTATTGCTCTCTCTTCAAGATACTCATAATTTGCATAGCTCCCGTATCCGCCATCTGCTCCCACTTCTTTGACTTTCCCCTGAGTATTTGACTCTGCCTTTTCTATCATCGGTTTCAATTGATTCCGGTCATTTGCTTCCGTTACCGATTCCGCTGCCACGATAATCCCACTCTCTGTTACCGCTGCCTGACAGTTATAGCCAGGACGTATATCTTTACTTCCCCCAGATTTCATATGATTGGCATCCTTATCGGTAAGATTAATCTTCTCTTTTCCTTCCTCCCTCATCACCTCTAGCGCCTCTTCTATCTTCTTTTTCAAGTAGGTACGGTCTGATAACTTCTTTTGTAATGCCTCTTGTTCTGGATCCACTTTACAGGTGTCGTCTTCTTGTTTGTCGATCGTTTCTGCTTCCCGTAATATTGTTGCTATCTCCTGCTCTATTTCTGAGAGCCATTTCTCAAACCCAGCACGGTCTTTCGTCCGCTTTGCTGTTGCATTACCTTTGATCTTTGTCCCATCCAGGTATATCTTTCCTACGCTGGTATACCCCAACTTACTGAATATCCTCACGATATCCACAAAATACCTTTCTATCTCTTTGAGATTATCCTTGCGGAAATCACTGATTGTTCGATGATCTGGTGTGTAGCACTGCATCAGATAAATATAAAAGTGATCGCTCAGACATCTCTCTTCTATCTTTCTACTACTGCGTACTCCTGTTGCATACCCATAAAAGAGCACACTTAAGAGTAACTTTGGATGATAGGTGTGTTGGCCTAAAAAAGAATATTTCTCCTCTATCCCCTCTGTATCTAACGAAAATACGACCTCTTTGACTAATCTGCACAGATGGTCTTTGGGTATTACCGTTTCGACATAATCTAAAAACGCTTCAGCAGTAAATCTCATCAGGGGTTTCTGGAATTCATGAAACGGCTTAAATTTAGCCATGTGGTTTCTTCTCCTCTGCTGAATATCTTCTGGTAAATGAAAAAGTGGTACCATCGATTTGTTCGGCAAAATGCGTGGCTCAATGAAAAGTTTTAACTGCTTGGTATGGTTTTGCTGGGTAGATTTCATTGCGTTTTATTATATCATTGTACTTCTGTTACGCAACCGCTTTACCACATTTTTGGGTTTAATGAATAAAGCCAAAACTCAATATTCTCGGACAGCCTGTAAAGATTTGACCCCTTTCCTACTCAATCCATCGATTCGAGCACGAGACCTTTTTTGTTTCGCATTCGGATGTCGCTAACGCTCGGCTTTACTGGAAGCCGACGTCTCATCAGGCTTTCCGGTGAAAGCCAATGTTATATTGTCCCTATTTTACAAACTTTTTTAAAATATCATCAAAATCAAATAAGTTTTTGGATTTTATTACATAACCTAAATTGACGGGAATATTCGAAATACTAATAGCCTCTTTTTTTGTTGGGATATCAACTACTATCACCTCACCTTTATTTGTATATTGAGGACCAGCATATAATACGCCCAAAAAATAAAACCTTGACCCTATAACTGTCCCGCCACTTTTTGCGACATAATTCCCTACATTAAAAAGGAAAACGGGTGAACCACTTGAACCCGGAAAACATGCTGCATCAATTATGAATTCCTGTTTTCCATTATAGTCGTTTGCAGGATGTGTTGCAGTGATTCCTCTCCTAAAAATAGGATAATTATTTTTTTGATCCCAGATACCAATTGGATAACCAACCATTAAAATGTCTTCTACAGCTGTCAATTCCTGTAACTGAACATCAGAAGGAATGAGCGATTTATCAATATTTATAATAAAAGGTTTGAAACCTTTTTGAGATGCTTCTGTCAAAATAGGTGCTATAGGCATTATTGTTAAATCAACATTGTCATTTGGATGTGGAATCCATCTACTCTCAAAATTTTCCAGAGTTATAGGAATGTGAGAACTTAAGTTTGGGGTGCCATCATTATTAGCAGAAGTTAGTAAAAAAGTACCTCTAATGGAACCCTTAACAACGTGTTTATTCGTGACTATTGCAGGTATGCGTTGTTTGCCATCATCCAAGAAATTAAAGAAAAATCCTGTACCTGTTCCGCTTCCTTCTTTTGTGGTAACCTGAATTCTTACTGTGCTAAATGCTAGTTGTTCGGTTATAGACAATGTAGGTTTTTTATTTTCTTGTGCCATTGCAGTACCACATATAAAAATAAAGCAAATTACTGATATGTAAAATGTTTTCATAATCGTTTCCCTTTATCAATATAACGCTACCAATAAGCCGCACCGCTATCGACGTCAGAAAGAAGTGCCACACTTTCCGGCGTCGGCTTCATTGGTTGGTTGGGTGCCATTTCGTTACCGCGGCCGCCCGACCACTACATAATTCGTGGGCCCACCAAATGCCGCAAATAGACGGATTTCTACAATGACGTATGCGCCCCTTACTTTGAGAGTAACAGAGTGAAGTTCCGACGTTTGAGGTTCAAGTCGCTTTGAACCGGCGAACCCACCTACCCAACGCCCATACTCGCTTGGATTGGTAAGAATGAACTCTCGAACGGACGGTTCGAACCCTTCTATCCCTAGCCTTGCAACGGCCATCCCTAGTGCAATCTTGGCTAGCATCTGCGCAAATACCTGCGAGTCCGCCGTTAGGCTTACTCCGACTCCATTGATTCCGCCGTGCATCGCCTTTGTAGGCGGTGAGACGATGATCATATTGAAGTCACAAGGAGCTACTGCAGGGATTGGTTTTTTGGAGAGCTCGGCCGCCTCATAAAAGGATGGAATAACGACTGGGCCAGGTACGTAGCTCAAATCTAACTCTCGCTCTTCGCGTGTTCCGTCAGACCTGTCGATTAATACTTTTGTCGTTCCGCTTACTCTATCTTTCCTCTTCAACCCGAGCTTCGCCCGCCCTGGCCCCATCATCGAAAGAAGGCACTGTTCTTCAATCTTCTGAGTAACCCGGCGACATTTCTCGCAAGAGGCGTTCTGCAGCACGAGTGCGTCTGAATAGCCGTCTGGAGCCATGCTTCCACCAAAGCCCCCGCGGAAGTACGTGCTCCCTCGAAAGCGGAGGCGCTTTGTCACCGCAGTAGATGCATGCCCCGACATTTAATAGGAGACCGTTTACTGTCATTTTTTTCCTGTTTGAAGGCTAAGGGATCCTTTCAAAAGCCTAACGGCAGAGATCAGCGGGTGCGCCCTGTGATGTTAGTGGTAGTCGAAGCATTAATTGGGCGCGCTCCGCTGCATCGCGTGTTAGGCGCTAGTTTGGCGACGTTTCTTGAATTCCTCGAACTTATCCCGAAATGAGAAAAGATAATCAAGAATCGCATTAGTGAATTCAAGCATGTCTTTCGCATCATCCCTCGATATTGTTACGTTAACATCATGCGCCGCTTCATTTCCTACCAGTCGAAGCACGTCGGCCCACTCATAAAGACGCTCATCGATGATTCTCTCATCTTTCATCCTTTCCAGAGATTTGATCAACGTACGCTCCCGCACTCCATGCTCTTTGCAAATCCCCTCGAGAATCTTCCGACACATTATCGCCGCCGCTGTATATGCACGCGCTTTAAAAGAGGCGGCGGCCTCTTCATACGCCACTCGTATTGGCTTCGGCGCATCCGGATTAATTCGGATTTCCTGTGATGGATACAACTTCACAGGTGTATCCCAAATGTCTCCTTCCACCATATTCCCAATGTTGTCCTGGACGATCAATATTGGATTTTCACATCTCCAACACATCAGTAATAGGTATCGGCCTGAAGGCTTATCATCTCGACGGAGATATTGATAGCTTCCAATTTCTTCGGCCTCAGCATAAGCTTCGCAGTTACTGCATTCAACAATCATCTTTACTGCTCCTGATTTATAATGCGCCTAACATTCACTTTTATCTTTATTCTACAGATAATGATATACAATATCATACCATATCAGTTGTCAACCAGAAATTGCGATGTCGTTCATCTCCCTTTTCCTTATTCTTTGGCCCAACGACAAAGCTCACCTGCCCGGCGGGGCAGGTGCAGCGCCGGGTTCGGCCTCCGCCGAGCGTCGTCCCTCAATCCGACGCCTGCGCGAGAGGCAGAACGGTAGCTACCACACGATCGAGGGGCATCGTGGTCACGATCTCGTGTGTCGCGCTTCGCCGCAACAGCGGCTCGACCCATTCCAGATGGTGCAGCACTTCCGCCAGCTCATCCGGTCGCTTCCCGTACTGGTTGTCCGTCCGGCTGGCCAGCCGCTCTTTGATGACATCGCTGGCCAGCCGCTCTTTGATGACATCGGCGGGCGCGCTCATCAGGATGATCTGGCTGAACTGCGGGTAGAACTTCACCTGATTCTCGGCACAGCCGCTCACGAAGACGGGGCCGGCGTGCTCGGCCGCGAGCACCTCCCTGAGTCGCCCCTCACACCACAGTTGGTTGCCCTCGGCATCGCGCACGGACCAGCCCGGCTCATCCATGTCGATGGCCTCGAAGCCCCTTCGCTTGAGTTCAACGATCACGCTGGATTTCCCCGTCCCAGACATCCCGGTCAGTAAGACCCGGATCATATTTGGCCCACCTCACGTGCGGTCTTGGAGGTTTCCATGCGGCCACCGAACATTAATTAGATTGATCCGCATAATATGCGGAATACAGATTTATTGTACATATAACATGCCTTTGATATGGCAAGTACTATATTGATAAGCACTTCAGATACTGACACTTATGTCTATTTGCACTTTTATCATGTCATCTTATACAGATCAGCATAACAATCCTTCCATTTCAAAGTATATCTAACGGGCTATGAACCCCTGCCGATCCGCGATTAAGGACATGGGTATAGACCATCGTCGTTTTTACATCGCTATGGCCCAGGAGTTCCTGGACGGTTCGAATATCATAGCCACCTTCCAACAGATGAGTCGCAAATGATGCAGAAGGGATCATGCAGAAGGGGTCATCAGGATGGAAAGAATATTCCAAGAACTTTACCTACCAAGTATTTTCTTAAATACTTCATCGCCTGGCATCGTTTTTACTTTACCACTTTTTATTTCTTCAACCCTCTTTTCTGCCTCCGCTACCCACAATTCGTCTATTTCTTTCTGTAATGGGTAAAGGCTTCTGAGAAGTTTATCTACAAGTTGCGCCCTTATCTCGACTGGCAGCGAAACTGCTTCGTCAAAAAAGTTCTTTGGTCTTTATCATGTTTACCGATTATAAATATATCTTTTTGTGCAGCCTAACGACCAAGCTCACCTGCCGCTATGGAGTGTCAGAGGAATAGCGGTCAGGTAGCAGCGCGCTTGTTAGACACTGTAAACTCATGATTCAAATTCACTCCGGGGCAGTCCAGACTGGCGAATAATTGACCGCAAAGTCCCAATACGGATTTCATTGTGATCTGGAACTGGGACCGTAATCGTTCCTTCGGACAGTTTCTTTTGCATTACGATATGGCTACCTCGCCGACGCACTTCAAGGAAACCATGTTTGGTAAGGATAGTACAAACCTCTTTACCGGAAAGAACTCGGAGTTTACCCAACTGTCACCTCAACCTGAGTGACGAAAACATCGTTGTGAAGTCGATGTTTTATCTCTTCAGTTGATGCTGACTCGAAAAAAAGTTCTAATGCTTCCCGAAGGTTATCCCGTGCTTGTTCGATATTATCACCCTGGCTTGCGATATCTAACTCTGGACACAACGATACGTATCCATCACCTTCACGTTCAATAATTGCTGTAAGTTTCATTTAATATCTCTCCTTTAAAGTTATCCTTCAAATAAGATTAACACAGATTTTTCCATTTCTCAATCAATAAATTGGTTCGATTATTTGTATAGTTCACTGCAGAGGATACGGAGAACGCAGATAAATAAAGGCAGCAGAAGGGGTCACACATTGATTAGTGATTAAGTCAGTACCACCCGCATAGCGGGTGGCTTGATTAGCCCTATAAGGGCATTGTTACAGGTATCCCTTAAGGGATTACTTACAACTCTCACCTGATGAGGAATGCTTTAAGTTGCTTCGTTAAT